>MEDL01000044.1 GCA_001724785.1 Acidovorax sp. SCN 68-22
AGGCGCTGGAGCCGGCGCGTGGCAAGGCGCCGGCGCCGGCCGCCGCTCTGGGCGTGGCCCGCCCGGACCCGCCCGCTTTGCCGGTGGCGGCGCAGGCGCAGTCCCCGGTGCTGCCGGAGCCTGCTGCCGTCGGCGGCCTGGGCGGTGCGGCGGATCCCTCCGCCGCCCTGGCGCAGACCCTGGCAGCGGCCGGCCTGGTGTCCGAAGCCCGGCCGGGCCGCAGCCCGGCGGCCGCGGGCGAGCGCCCGGCGGCGTCTGCCGTGGTGCCTGGCCCGGGCTGGGCAGAGCCGGGGGCGACTGCGCTGCCCGATGCCACCGCCACGGCGCCTGCCGGCCCGGCCGCGTCCGCCGAGGAGGCGGTGGCCGAGCAGGTCACCTACTGGCTGAACGACAACCTGAAGAACGCGGAGCTGACGCTGGAGCACGCCGGCCAGCCGGTGGATGTGCGCGTCTCGATCGCGGGCAACGAGGCGCACGTCGCGTTCCGCAGCGACCAGGCGCAAACGCGCGAATTGCTCGCCGCAAGGATGGACCAATTGCGCGAACTGTTGAACGCCGAGGGCCTGGTGCTCGCCGGCACCAGTGTGGACGCCGGCGCCTCCGGGCAGGCGGGCGGGCGCGGCGGCCGTGAGGCCCCGGCGGGCGCATCCACCGCGCAGGTGCGCGCGGCGGGCGAGGTGGCGGCCCCAGCGCCGCGGCGCAGCCTGGGCACCGGGGCGGTGGATTTGTACGTTTGAGCTGCTGAATTCGTAGTAATTTTGGCCTCTAGCGCTTGATGCATAAGCACTAGTAGCTATAAAAATAGTAGTTTCTTGCGTCTGCCCGCGGTGTGGGTGCGTGCGCCGTGCCGGGTTGCGCGCCGTGGCTGCGACACGGTGGAATGTGCGCCGTTTAGGGGCCTTATCTCGGTATCATGGCCTTGTCGGCGGCGAATAATGGCTACTGTGCAGGGGTCTGCCGTTCGCACGGAACGCCGGCCTGGCACCCATTGCCCTTCGCAAGGAATATTTGAAAGTGTCCACCGCCGCCACCGCCGAACCCGACAAGAAGCCCGCCAAGAAGCGGCTCAGCAAGAAGCTGCTCATCATCCTGGCGGCCTTGGTCGTGGTGCTGCTGGCTGCGGCCGCAGGGGTGGCCTACGTCGTCTCGCAGCGCCAGGCGCTGGATGAAAACGGCGAACCGATCGAGGCGGTGGCCGAAAGCAAGGAGCCGGCGGCCGCCCCGACCTTCCTGCCCATAGACACCATGGTCGTGAACCTGGCCGACCCGGGCGGCGAGCGCTTCGCGCAGGTCGGCGTCACCCTGGAACTGGCCGACAGCAAGACCGCCGAGCGCGTCAAGCAGTTCATGCCCAGCATCCGCAGCGGCATGCTGCTGCTGATTTCGCAGAAGACGGCGGACGAGCTCCTAAGCCGCGAAGGCAAGGACAAGCTGGCGCACGACATCCTGCGCGAAGTCTCGCGCCCGCTCGGCTTTACCGTGCCCGAGGCCGGCGCGCTGCCCAAGCCAGCGGCGGCGCCTGCCGCCAAGGGCAGGGCCAAAGCCAAAGACAAGGCCGCCGAGCAGGAGAACCCGGTGCGCCGCGTCCTGTTTTCCGGCTTCATCATCCAATAAGCCAGGGGGTATCCCATGAGCGAATCGTTCCTTTCCCAGGAAGAAGTCGACGCCCTGCTGGAAGGCGTCACCGGGGAGAGCCAGAAAACCGAGCAGGAGGTGTTCGAGGCGGGCGAAGTCCGCAGCTACGACATCTCCAGCCAGGAGCGCATCGTGCGCGGGCGCATGCCGACGATGGAAATCGTCAACGAGCGCTTTGCCCGGAACTTCCGCATTGGCCTGTTCAATTTCATCCGCCGCAGCCCGGAAATTTCCGTCGGCATGGTCTCGGTGCAGCGCTACAGCGCCTTCCTGCGCGAGCTGGCGGTGCCGACCAACTTCAATATCGTGGCCATCCGGCCGCTGCGCGGCAGCGGCTTGATCGTGTGCGAGCCCTCGCTGGTGTTCGGCATCATCGACACGCTGTTCGGCGGCGTGGGCAAGTTCCAGACGCGCATCGAGGGGCGCGACTTCTCGCCCACCGAGCAGCGCATCATCAACCGCCTGGTCGATGTGATCTGCGCCGAATACAAGAAAGCCTGGCAAGGCATCTATCCGCTGGAGCTGGAATACCAGCGCTCGGAAATGCAGCCGCAGTTCGCCAACATCGCCACGCCCAGCGAAATCGTTGTCTCCACCGCTTTCCAGCTGGAGATCGGCGACCTTTCCGGCGCCATCCACATCTGCATGCCGTACGCCACGCTGGAGCCCATCCGCGACGTGCTGTATTCCTCTACACAGGGCGATTCCATCGAGGTCGACCGCCGCTGGGTGCGTGTGCTGACGCGCGAGATCCAGGCCGCCGAAGTGACCCTGGTGGCCGAGCTGGCGCGCGCCGACGCCACCGTGGAGCAACTGCTCGCCATGAAGCCGGGCGATTTCATCGAACTCGATCGCGAGCCGCGCATCCGTGCCTCGATCGGCGGCGTGCCGGTGTTCGAGTGCCAGTACGGCACGCACAACTCCAAGTACGCCATCCGCATCGAAGAGTGCCTGCGCAGCGCCGACCAAAACTGGATGAGGGACAAGAATGTCAACTGAAAACACCCCCCCGGAAGACGACGCGGGCGACCCGTTCGCCGGCTGGGCCGAGGCGCTGGAAGAGCAGAAGTCGTCCGCCGCGTCGCCCGACCCGGAGCAGGGCGGACCGCTCAGCGGCGATACCGCGCGGCCCTTTTCCGCTGGCGACGCACCGGCGAACGACATCAACATGGTGCTGGACATCCCCGTCCAGCTGTCGGTCGAACTCGGCCGCACCAAGGTGCCGATCAAGTACATCCTGCAGCTCGCCCAGGGTTCGGTGGTGGAGCTGGACGCCCTGGCCGGCGAACCGATGGACGTGCTGGTCAACGGCTACCTCATTGCGCAAGGCGAGGTGGTGGTCGTGAACGACAAGTTCGGCATCCGCCTGACGGACGTGGTCACGCCCTCCGAGCGATTGCGCCGGGTCAGCCGGGGCCAGGGATGACGCGAACCCTGCTGCTGGTGCTGCTCTTCGTCGCCGGGATGGCGGCGTTGCCGTGGCTGGTGCGCCGCATGCAGCAGCGCCACGGGCGCGTTGGAGCCGCTTCGGCATCGGCGCCGCGGATACTTTCGGCGATTGCCGTGGGGCCGCACCAGCGCGTTGTCACGGTGGAACTGGGCGGCGAGGGCGAGCGCACCACCCTGGTGCTGGGCGTCACGCCCCAAAGCATCCGTTGCCTGCACACCCAGGTGGCGCAAGCCGCGCCCACGGCTGGTGGGTTTTCGCTGGCCATGGCGCAAGCGACGCGCGGCGATGGCGCTGCGCCTGCCCCCGCGGTGGCCGGCCGGCCCGAGGACGCGGCGCATGGCTGAGTTCGGCCGCGTCCGCTGGCGCCTGGCGCTCCTGCTGCTGGGCGGCGCGCTCGTCCAGGGCGCGGCGTACGCCCAGCAGGGGGCCGGCGCCTCCCTGCCGCTGGTGGTGGGGTCGGGACCCGGGGGCAACAGCTATTCGGTGCCGATCCAGACCTTGCTGTTCTTTACGGCGCTGTCTTTCCTGCCCGCCGTCCTGCTGATGATGACCGGCTTCACGCGCATCGTGATCGTGTTGTCTCTGCTCCGGCAGGCGCTCGGCACGCAATCGGCACCCCCCAACCAGGTGATCATCGGGCTGTCGCTGTTCCTCACGCTGTTCGTCATGGGGCCGACGCTCGACCGGGTGTACGCAGAAGCCTACGTGCCCTACACCACCAACGCGATCGGTTTCGAGGAAGCGGCGGCCAAGGCCGAAGCGCCGATGCGCGAATTCATGCTCAAGCAGACGCGCCAGTCCGATTTCGCACTGTTTGCGCGCCTGGCACGGTTGGACGCCTCGGCCACGGCCGAGACTGCGCCGCTGCGGGTGCTGGTCCCCGCCTTCGTGACGAGCGAGCTCAAATCGGCGTTCCAGATCGGTTTCATGATCTTCATCCCCTTCCTGGTGATCGACATGGTGGTCTCCAGCATCCTGATGTCGCTGGGCATGATGATGCTGTCCCCGGTCCTGGTGGCGCTGCCGTTCAAGCTGATGCTGTTCGTCCTGGCGGACGGCTGGAACCTCCTTATCGGCTCGCTCGCTGCGAGCTTCGTCACGTGATGGCCAGGCAAGAAACGGCCAGGGGAGCAGGCGCATGACTCCGCAATTCGTCCTCACGGTGGGCCACGACGCGCTCACGCTGTTGCTGATGATCGCCATGCCGGTGCTGGGCGTCGTCATGGCGGTGGGTTTGCTGGTGAGCATCTTCCAGGCGGTCACGCAAATCCACGAGGCGACGCTCGCCTTCGTTCCCAAGCTGGTTGCCGCGGTGGCGGTGTTCGCGCTTGCCGGACCCTGGATGGTCAGCACCCTGGTGGATTTCATCCGCCGCACCATCGAATCGATTCCCAGCGTCGTCGGTTGAGCGTGCCCCGGCATGTTCACCTTTTCCGAAGCCCAGATCGCCGCCTGGCTCTCGCCCATCCTGTGGCCTTTTCTGCGGGTGCTGGCGGTGTTCTCGGTGGCGCCCGTGTTTTCCATGCGCGCCATTCCGGTGCGGGTGCGCATCGGCCTCGCGTTTTTCATCGCGCTGTGCGCGCAGGCGGTGCTGCAGGATCAGCCCCAGGTTCCCTTCAACGGGCCCGATGCCCTCGGGGCGGTGGCCCAGCAGGTATTGATCGGATTGGCCATAGGATTTGCCGTGCGCCTGGTCTTTGCCTCGGTGGAACTCGCCGGCGAAGTGATCGGGCTGCAGATGGGGCTCAACTTCGCCTCCTTCTTCGATCCGGCGAGCAACGCGCAGGTGAGTGCGGTGGCGCGGTTCTTCGGCCATATCGCGACCTTGTTTTTCGTCGTCATCAACGGCCACCTCATGGTGCTGATGGCGGTGGTCGAGAGCTTCGATCGTTTTCCCGTGGACAGCCACTTCTTTGCGGCGGTCGGCCAGATGCGGCTCTACGAACTGGGCGCCTCGCTGTTTTCGAGCGCGCTGTGGATCGCCTTGCCGATGATTGCGCTGCTCCTGTTCGTCAACCTGACGCTGGGCATCATTTCCCGCGTGGCGCCGCAAATGAACATTTATGCGGTGGGGTTTCCGGTGACGCTCACCGTGGGCCTGCTGGGCATCACGGCCACGCTGCCGATGCTCGAGCAGCCCATGATGACCCTCATGCAGCAGGCGATGGATTTGTTCATTTCCCGGCGTTGAGCCGCCGCTACACCAGGTCGTTGCGTATGGCATACGCCGTCAGTTCGGCGTTGTTGGAGAGCTTGAGCTTTTCAAGCACACGGGCGCGGTACACGCTGACGGTTTTCGGGCTCAGCATCAGTTCCTCAGCGATCTCCGACAGGCGCCGGCCCGAGGCAATCTTCAGAAGGGTCTGCAATTCCCGTTCCGACAACGCGCTGTGCGCGGCCTCGCGCGCCGGCTCGGAGATGCTCTCGGCCAACATCTGTGCTACGTCTGCGGTGAGGTATTTGCGCCCCTGGGCGACGACGCGCACGGCATCGATCAGCACCACCGGGTCGGCCGCCTTGCTGGCGTAGCCGTGTGCGCCGGCGCGCAGGCAGCGCACGGCGTACTGGTCCGCAGGGTTCATGGACACCACCACCGCCCGGATGTGCGGGTGGGTCTCGCGCAGCGCGCCAAGCACCTCCAGCCCGCTGCGGCCCGGCATGTTCAGGTCGAGCAGGAGCACGTCGCACACGGCGCTGCGCAGCACTTCGCGCAGTTCGGAGTAGCTGCCCGCTTCGCCGGTGATCTCGATGTCGCCGGCTTCTTCCAGGGTGTCGCGGATCCCGCGGCGCACCAGCGCGTGGTCGTCACAAAGCACTACGTGGATCATGGATGGGCGTCGGGTTGGAGCGGCACGGAAAGGATGACGGAAGTTCCCAGGCCGGGCCGGCTGCTCACATCGAGCCAGCCGCCGGCTGTCTTGGCGCGTTCGGCGAGGCCGATCAGGCCGAAGCTTTGCCGCTTGTTGCGCGCGTCGGGGGCCATGCCGCAGCCATCATCGCTCACTTCCAGGGTGAGCACGGCTTCCGCGTCGGAGAGCTCGATGCGGGCATGGCTTGCGGCCGCATGTTTTGAAATGTTCGTCAGTGCTTCCTGGGCGGTGCGGTAGGCAACGAGTTCCAGCTGCCGGGACAGCGGTCCGGTACCCAGGCAGCAGGCCAGCTGCACCGGGATGCTGGTGCGCCGCTCGAAATCCTGCGCCAGCCATTCGAGCGCGGCGGCCAGCCCTTGGTCCAGCACCGGCGGGCGCAGGCTCTTCATGATGCGCTGGCTCGCCCCGAGCGCGTGCTGCAGCATCTCGGTGGCCGCTTGGGCGTGCCGGGTCATGGCTGCGTCGGTGGCGTGGCGTTCCAGCCAGGCGAGGTCGAAGCGGATGGCCGTGAGGGCGCCGCCGATGTCGTCGTGGATCTCGCGCGCGATGGCGGCGCGCTCGGCTTCGATGGATTCCTGCAGGTGTTCGGTCAGTTGCGCCAGGTTGGCCTGGGAGCGGGCCAGCTCTTCGGCGGCCAGCGCGCGTTGCCGACGTGCGTGGTGGACTTCGCAGGCACGGGAAATGACGTGCGGCAGCCGGAAAAGCTGGTCCTTCAGGACGTAATCGGCCATTCCCAGACGAATCGCGTCGACCGCTGCGGCTTCGCCAATGGCCCCCGAGAGAAGGATGAAGGGCGGTGCGCGTGGTGCATCCGCCACAAGCTGCCACGCGTCCAATGCGGTAAAACCGGTCAGTTGGTAATCCGCGAGCAGCGCGTCGAACGCGTTGTCGGCCAATGCCGCCGCAAAATCCGCGAGCGTGTCCACATGGCAAAGCGCGACCTGCATGCCGCTATCGCGCAGGGCACGCGCAGTCAGCCGGTGGTCGGCCAGCGAGTCCTCCAAATGGAGAATGCGCAGTGGCAACGTGTGTTCAACAGGTGCCATAAGCAAGCTATCATAGGATACAAATTGGAACAAACAAGCGTGTTTGCCCGGTTGGGAAGGCCTGTCTTCTCGCCTCCAATACAGGCATTGTTAGCGATTGCCAACTCGATGCGAGCGTGAGGGCGTGTCAATGGATTTGGAAGTCATGTCGTTCACGATGGAGGATGAGCCCCATGCCACCAGTTTCAGAGCCGACCAAGGGTCCGGCGGTGCATCTGCCCGTCATGGTCGCGGCCGAACTGCAGGATTCGTTGCTCGTGGTGATGCACGACCTGCACCGGCTCGAAGGTCTGCTCAGCCATGCCACCGACAACCTGCTCGAACGCTTTGGCGAAGCCCATGAAGCCCTGAGCGCTACCCTGACGCAGGATTCGCCCGAGCTCCAGACCGTGCAACAGGCCTTGCGCAGCGCGGTGGTGGAGCTGCAATTCCAGGACATGGCTTCCCAACTCATTTGGCATACCACCAAGGTATTGCAAGCCTGCGCCTTTCAATTGGCGGCCGAGGCCATGGGAACCGAAGAAGGCGAAGAGGCCGCTTCCTTTGCCGACATGGCGCCCGATCGCCCCAACCCCGTCACGCAAAGCGAGATGGATGCGGGTTCGGTCGATCTGTTCTAAGCCCGTACCGATTTTCACTATTTAGTTCGTTGGAGCACTTATGCAATCGATTCTTGCCGTTGATGACTCGCCGTCCATGCGGAAGATGGTGGCTTTCACTCTCACCGGCGCGGGCTACCACGTGGTGGAGGCGGTCGACGGCCAGGACGCGTACGAGAAGGCCCAAGCGCACGACATTGACTTGGTGCTGGCGGACCAGAACATGCCCCGCCTGGACGGCATCGGCCTGACGCGCAAGCTGCGCGAGCACCCGAAGTTCAAGACGGTGCCCATCCTGATCTTGACGACCGAATCGAGCGACCAGATGAAGCAGGCAGGGCGCGCGGCCGGCGCCACCGGTTGGCTGGTCAAGCCGTTTGATCCCAACCGGCTGATAGAAGTGATCCGCAAGGTGATGCCATGAAACCCCAGTACCACGCTTTTCGACCGGCAGGAGCGCGTCATGGCTGAAATGCACGCAGAAGGCGGCGCAGATTTCGATCTGTCCCAGTTCTACCAAATCTTCTTCGAGGAAGCGGGCGAGAACCTCGACCAGATGGAGCAGATCCTGCTCGACCTCTCGCTGGAAAATGCCGACGACGAGGAATTGAACGGCATTTTTCGCTGCGCCCATTCGATCAAGGGCGGTGCCGCCACTTTTGGTTTTGCAGACGTCGCCGAGCTGACGCACCACATGGAATCGCTGCTCGACAAGCTGCGGCGCCACGAGCTGACACCAGTGCCCGAGATGGTGGACGTGTTGCTTGAATCTGCGGACGCCTCCCGCAGCCTGCTTGCCCGGCACCAGGCGGGCGAGCAGGGGGAGGCGCCTTCGACCGCCGATCTGGTGCGCAGGATTTCCGAGCTTGCGTCGGGGAGGGTTCCCGAGGCCCCCGCCGAGCGCCCCGAGCCCAAGCCCCCAGCAGCGGCCGCGCCGGCTGTCCAGGCACCGCCGGTCGCGTCCGAGCCTGCGCCGGCCGCAGCTTCCGGTGAGCGGGAGTTGATGGTGCGCGTGGGGCCGCTTGAAGACCTGAGCAGCGCCGATGTGATCAAGGAGCTTTTCCGTGACATTCCAGGGCTCGGAACGATTGCCGACGCCGCCAGCGAAGATGCTTCCTGCCGCAACTTCCAGGTAACGACCAGCGCCAGCAACGACGATCTGCTGGATCTCTTCGCATTCCACGTGGCGAAGGAACAGGTGCGCATTTCCGTCCTGGCGGGTGGCGACATCGCCGCCGCATCCGATACCACCGAGGAAGTCCCGTACGGGTTCTTCCCCGACGCCCCCGGCTCGCCGGGCGCAGCTGCGCCCACCCGGGCCGCGCAGGCTGCTGCAGCGGAAAGCCCCACGCCCGCCGCCCACAAGGCGACTCCCGCCAAGGCGGCGGATGCGAAAGGCGGCGCGCAAGCCCATGTGGAGTCCACCACGATTCGGGTGGCGGTCAACAAGGTCGATCAATTGATCAACTTGGTAGGCGAACTCGTTATCACCCAGGCGATGTTGGCGCAGAACAGCCGCGACCTGGATACGGCGGTCTACCAGCAACTGCTTGCCGGCCTGGCCGATCTCGATCGAAACACGCGCGATCTCCAGGAATCGGTCATGTCCATCCGCATGATTCCGATGTCCATCGTGTTCAGCAGGTTTCCGCGCATGCTGCGCGACCTGGCGAACAAGCTGGGCAAGAAGGTGGACCTGGTGACGCTCGGCGAAGCCACCGAACTGGACAAGGGGCTGGTGGAGAAGATCACCGACCCGCTGACGCACTTGGTGCGCAACAGTGGGGACCATGGCATCGAAATGCCCGCCGAGCGCCTGGCCAAGGGCAAGCCGGAACACGGCACCATCACGCTGTCGGCATCGCACCAGGGCGGTTCCATCGTCATCGAGGTCAAGGACGATGGCCGGGGCCTGTCGCGCGAAAAAATCCTGCGCAAGGCACGCGAGCGCGGCATGGACGTGTCCGACCAGATGCCCGACGCCGACGTGTGGCAGCTGATCTTCGCGCCCGGGTTCTCCACGGCGGACGTGGTCACCGACGTTTCCGGCCGGGGCGTGGGCCTGGATGTGGTCAAGAAGAACATCGCGGCGCTCAACGGCAGCGTGGAGGTGGATTCGTCGGAAGGCTACGGGATGCGGGTCGCCGTTCGCCTGCCGCTGACCCTCGCCATCATGGATGGCATGTCGGTGGGCGTGGGCGACGAGGTCTACATCCTGCCGCTTTCCTCGGTGGTGGAGTCGTTCCAGGTGAACAACGACGATGTGAATACCGTCGCCCAGGGCTCCCGCCTCGTCAAGGTGCGCGACGAATACATGCCCGTCATCGCGATGGAAAAGATCTTCCAGATTCCCCGCGACAGCTCGGAGAAATCGAGCAACATCATGGTGGTGGTCGAGTCGGATGGAAGCAGGATCGCACTCTTGGTGGACGAATTGCTCGGCCAGCACCAGGTGGTGGTGAAAAACCTCGAATCCAATTACCGCAAGGTTCCCAATGTCTCCGGCGCCACCATTCTGGGCGACGGAAAGGTGGCCTTGATCCTCGATACCAGCAGCATGGTGCGCCGGGCTCGCCACTGAGCGTGGCCGGGCACCTTTTGTAAGGAGAACGCTATGAATATCAACGAAAAGAGCGGCGCCACCACATCGCCGGGCGCGCGCGAGTACCTGACGTTCCGGCTGGGAAAGGAAGAGTACGGGATCGATATTCTGAAGGTGCAGGAGATCCGCGGTTACGAGCCACCCACCCGCATTGCGCATTCACCCGAGTTCATCAAAGGCGTGGTGAACCTGCGGGGAACCATCGTTCCCATCGTCGACATGCGGATCCGGTTCAATTGTGAAACCGCGAACTACGACGCCTTCACCGTGGTCATCATCCTGAGCCTGCGCGACAGGGTGGTAGGCATCGTGGTGGATTCCGTTAGCGACGTGATGGAAATAGCACCCGAGAACATTCAGGCCGCACCCGATATCGAGAGCTCCATCGACAGCGGGTGCATTTTCGGCCTGGGATCGGTCAACGAAAGAATGCTGATTCTGCTCGATATAGAAAAACTGATGTCCAACGCAGACATGGGCCTGGCAACAGCGGAATGACGGCGGGCCAGGTCTGAGACCGCTCCTCGCCGGCACCGACGCCCAACTTGTTGTGTTGCTGCGGAAAGACTCTGCTCGGAAACAGTCGGATGAAGTCGCCCATGGTTGAAGTTGCTCAGGCGTCGGGCCCGCTCGCTCAAGGGCGGGAGTTCGTCTGGACCGAGGCGGATTTCACGCGTGTGCAATCGCTCATCTACCAGCGCGCGGGCATCAGCCTCCACGATGGCAAGCATGCGATGGTGTACAGCCGCCTGTCGCGGCGCTTGCGCGAGACGGGCCACAGCAGCTTTCGTGAATACCTGGGGTGGTTGGAGCAGCACGACGGCGGTGAGTGGCAGGAATTCATCAACGCCCTGACCACCAACCTCACCGCCTTCTTTCGCGAGCAGCACCATTTCGACATTCTTGCCGGGCACCTGCGCAGTGGTGCGCCGGGCACGGCATGGCGCGTATGGTGCAACGCAGCCTCTACCGGAGAAGAGCCCTATTCCATCGTTATGACGGCCTTTGAAACCCTGGGCGCGAACGCCGCATTCAAGCTGGTCGCCAGCGACATCGATTCGCGTGTCCTGGCAACGGCGGCGCAAGGGGTGTACCGGATCGAGAATCTCAAGGGGCTAACGCCGGAACGGGTGCAAAGGTTTTTTCTGCGCGGCAAGGGGGCGAATGCCGGGCTGGCGCGCGTCAAACCGGAGTTGACCCGCGCCATCGAATTCATCAGTGTGAATTTGATCCGCGACGACTGGCCTTTTCGCGAGCCCTTCGACGTGGTTTTTTGCCGCAACGTCATGATTTATTTCGATGCGCCGACGCAGCGCCGCGTACTCGAAAAAATTCACCGGGTGCTCAAACCCGGAGGCATGCTGTTCGTCGGGCATGCCGAGAACTTCAGCGAATCACGCGACCTGTTTTCCCTGCATGGGAAAACCGTTTATGAGCGCCGCTGAGCCGCTCACAACCCCGCAGCATCCCTATTTGCATGATTCCCCAAAAATCTTTCCCCACCAGCGCCCCGGTCGCTGCCGTGCCCAACGGTGGAGCGCCGGAACGGCGGCGGGCCCCGCGCATCGCACCGCTGGCGCCGGATATCTACGGCGGTGCCCATGGACCGGCTCCTGAGTCGTCCTTGGAAGAACTCAAGTCCCGGCCCAAGAAACCGGGGCTCGCTTCATTCTTTTACTTTGACCACCATTTCCAATACAACGCCGTCAAGGTTCTGCCCGGCGAATACTTTGTCGCCAACGAGAATCTGGTGATCACGACGGTGCTGGGCTCCTGCATTGCAGCCTGCATCTGGGATAGCCGCATGCGCGTGGGCGGCATCAACCATTTCATGCTGCCCGACGGCGACTCCACGGATGTTTCCGGGCGATACGGCTCCTACGCCATGGAATTGCTGATCAATGAAATGCTCAAGCTGGGCGCACGGCGCGAAACCATGCAGGCCAAGATATTCGGTGGCGCGCAGGTGATGCATGGTTTCACCACCATGAACGTGGGCGAGCGCAATACGGCGTTCGTCGTGAACTACCTCCAGACCGAGCGGATCCCGGTGGTATCGGAGGATGTGCTGGACATCTATCCGCGCAAAGTGTGTTTCTTTCCCGTGACCGGCAAGGCCATGGTCAAGCGGCTCGCCCATGCGCACCCGGAGGCGCTGATTGCCCAGGAACGCGGTGGAAATGTGCAGACGGTGGTTCAAGTGACTTCGGGCGGCTCGATCGATCTCTTCTGACGTGGCGTGCAGGATATGAACAAGAAAATACGCGTCGTGGTGGTGGACGACTCCGCCTTGGTGCGCAGTCTGCTGTCGGAAATCATCAACCGGCAGTCCGACATGGAATGCGTGGCAACCGCCAACGACCCGCTCATCGCGCGCGAGCTCATCCGGGAACACGACCCCGACGTCATCACGCTCGATGTCGAGATGCCGCGCATGGACGGGATCGACTTCCTCGGCCGGCTGATGCGCCTGCGCCCCACACCGGTGGTGATGATCTCGACGCTGACCGAGCGCGGCGCAGAGGTCACCATGAAGGCACTGGAACTCGGCGCGGTGGATTTCGTCGCCAAGCCCCGCGTCGGTGTCGCCAGCGGCCTCAAGGAGTTGTCGCAACAGATCGTCGACAAGATCCGCGTGGCCGCGGTCGCCAAGGTGCGCCGCCTGGCGCAGCCGGCCGGAGGGGGCGAGGGGGGATCGCATCCCGAGGCCGCAGCCGCCTCGGGTGCGCCGGCCGGCCTGTTGGGGCGCTTGTCCACGGAAAAACTCGTCTTCATCGGCGCGTCCACGGGCGGGACCGAAGCCATCAAGGCCATACTGGTGCACCTGCCGGCGGATTCGCCGGCAATCGTCATCACCCAGCACATGCCGGCAGGCTTTACCACGAGTTTCGCGGCGCGCCTCAATGGTCTGTGCCAGATCCGCGTCAAGGAAGCCAGCAACGGCGAGCGCCTGTTGCCCGGCCACGCCTACATCGCGCCGGGGGGGACGCAGTTCCACGTCGGGCGCAGCGGTGCCAACTATGTCGCCGTGGTGGACGACGGTCCACCGGTCAACCGGCACAAGCCGTCGGTGGAAGTGCTGTTCAAGTCCGGCGCTGCCCATGTGGGCCGCAATGCCCTGGCCATCATGCTGACCGGAATGGGCGCCGACGGCGCGGCCGCGATGCGCGAGATGAAAGACGCCGGCAGCTACAACTTCGTTCAGGACGAGGCGAGCTGCGTCGTCTTCGGCATGCCGCGCGAGGCGATCGCCCGCGGGGCGGCCGACGAGGTGCTTCCCCTGCAGGCCATCGCCCCCGCTCTGGTGGCGCGCCTGCGCGCTGGCGCAGACCGCGTGCACCACCGCATCTGAGCGCAGTGCCGGCTCAGCCGGCGAGGCTTTCCCAGCGCTCGAGCGCGGCCATCAAGGCGTCCTCGATTTCCGTGTCGCGCCGCTGCAGCGCAACCGCTCGCGCACTGTCGGTTTGGTAGAGCGCGCCGTCGGCCAACTCCGCCTGAAGCGCGCGCTGCTCCGCTTCGAGCGCCGCAATGTGCTCGGGCAAGCCGTCAAGTTCTCTCTGGTCTTTGTAGCTGAGCTTCTTTTTCGATAGCGAACTATCTGCTCCAGATAAGCGCTGGAGGTCTTTTTCATTCGAATTTTTGCCGACTGGCGCCCCGACGGGCCCGGCGGCCGATTTCGCCAACTCCCGCGCCCTGGCCGATTGCACCAGCCAGTCGCGCACGCCCCCTTCGTATTCGCGCCAGACGCCGTTGCCTTCGAAGGCAATAGTGCTCGTGACCACGTTGTCGAGAAAGCTGCGGTCGTGGCTGACCAGGAACACCGTGCCGTCGTAGTTTTGCAGCAGCTCTTCCAGCAGGTCCAGGGTTTCGATATCGAGGTCGTTGGTCGGCTCGTCCAGCACCAGAACGTTCGCCGGCCGGGCAAAAAGGCGCGCCAGGAACAAGCGGTTGCGCTCGCCCCCCGAAAGCGAGCGCACCGGGGAGCGCGCCCGGGCCGGGGCGAACAGGAAGTCGCCCAGGTAGCTCATGACGTGCTTGCGCTCCTGCCCGATCTCGATCCATTCGCTTCCGGGGCTGATGAAGTCTTCCAGGGTGGCGTCCAGGTCCACGCCTTCGCGCATCTGGTCGAAATAGGCCACCTGGTTGCGTGCGCCTTGGCGTACCGTTCCGCTGTCTGGGGCAATTTCCCCCAGGATCAGCTTGAGCAAGGTGGTCTTCCCGGCGCCGTTCGGCCCGATGAGCCCGACCTTGTCGCCGCGCAGTATCGTTGCGCTGAAGCCCTGGACGATGGGCGCGTCGCCGTAGCGCTTGCTGACATCGGTGAGTTCCGCGACCAGTTTGCCGCTCTGCGATCCCGATGAGATATCCAGCTTGACGCTGCCCATGGCATCGCGCCGCCCGGCATGCTCGCGGCGCAGGGCTTCCAGCCGGGCGATGCGGCTTTGGCTGCGCGTGCGGCGCGCCTCCACGCCTTTCCGGATCCAGACTTCCTCCTGGGCCAGCAGCTTGTCGGCCTTCGCCGCTAGGACGCGCTCCTGCTGCATTTGCGCTTCCTTTTGCGCCACATATTGCGAGAAATTCCCCGGGTAGGAAAGCAGGCGGCCGCGGTCCAGCTCGACAATGCGGGAGGCCACGCGGTCCAGAAACGTGCGGTCGTGCGTGATGGTGACGATGCTGCCCTTGAAATCGCGCAACAGCCCTTCGAGCCACTCGATCGAGTCGAGGTCGAGGTGGTTGGTGGGCTCGTCCAGCAGCAGAACATCCGGGCGCGTCACCAAGGCCTGGGCGAGGGCCACGCGTTTTTTGTTCCCCCCGGAGAGATCGCCAACGCGCGCGGAGCCGTCCAGGTGGAGGCGTTCCAAGGTCTCGGCGACGCGCTGCTGCCAGGCCCAGCCATCCTGCGCTTCGATCTGGGTCTGCAAGGCATCGAGATCGTCGCCCGGCGCGGCGGCCTGGTAACGCTCCAGCAGCGCGACGACCGAAGAGAGGCCTTCAGCGACACAATCGAACACCGTGCCACCGGCTTCCAGCACAGGTTCTTGCGCCACGAAAGCCAGGCGTATCCCTCGTTGGACATGCCGCGTGCCATCGTCGGGCAGGCGGGTGCCCTCCAGGATTCTCAGGAGGGATGACTTCCCAGCGCCGTTGCGCCCTATGAGGCCGACGCGCTCGCCCGCTTCCAAGGAAAAATTTGCGTGGTCGAGCAGGGCGACGTGCCCAAAGGCAAGCTGCGCGTCGGAGAGGGTAATGAGTGCCATCACTGGATTATCGGCAAGCGTGCTGCGCCGACGGCTCCGCGGTCGTGTCGCGGCTCGCCGGGCGGAGCCGAAGAATTCGGCTGGGAACGTCGCCACTACGGTTTTTTCGTACTACAATCACAGGCTCCGCTGAACGCGGCTTTGCTGAGAAGCGAGGCGGTGGCCGGAGGTGGGGAGCAGGGGGTAGCGGCGGAAGATTTTCAAAATCTTTTGACTGCTGGCTAAAAATCCTGCTAGAATTCAAGGCTTCGCTGATCGCGGCGAGCTGCTTCGGGGAGGTGGGCTGATGGCCTGCTTTTCTGGAGGTGGAACCTTAACAACATACAGCCGATAAGCGTGGGCGTTTGAGGCATGAGGCCTAAAGTTCTTTGGAACAAAAGAAGCTGTAAAAAGCTTCGCAAACGCTCATGAGAGAGAAGTGAAGTTCACTTCAATTCTTAATTTTGAGTAGCCCCGAGAGGGGCAAAAAACACAAGATCGAACTGTAGAGTTTGATCCTGGCTCAGATTGAACGCTGGCGGCATGCCTTACACATGCAAGTCGAACGGCAGCGCGTCCTTCGGGATGGCGTTCGGGATGGCGGCGAGTGGCGAACGGGTGAGTAATACATCGGAACGTGCCCGAGAGTGGGGGATAACGCAGCGAAAGCTGTGCTAATACCGCATACGATCTCAGGATGAAAGCAGGGGACCGCAAGGCCTTGCGCTCACGGAGCGGCCGATGGCAGATTAGGTAGTTGGTGGGATAAAAGCTTACCAAGCCGACGATCTGTAGCTGGTCTGAGAGGACGACCAGCCACACTGGGAC
>MEDL01000045.1 GCA_001724785.1 Acidovorax sp. SCN 68-22
GATGATGATGGGCTCCATGGTGGCGAGCATCCGATCCATGGTTCGGCGTCCCTGGTCCTCGTAGCGATCGGCCAAACTGAGCAAAGTGCCATCCATTTGCCCGGTTTCTTCGGCGACCCGGATCAGCTGCGGGGTGCCAGTTTTTTCAAAATGCCGCGATACGAACCCCGCAGACAAGCGTTTGCCGGTTTTGACGATATCCACCAAGGGCTCGAAATCCTTGCGCAAAGCGGTATTGGTGAGCGTATCCACGGAAATACGCAGCGCATCCACCATAGGTACGCCGCGTTGCAGCAAGTTGCCAAACGTTCGGAAATAAACCGCAAACTGCAGGTTCTTGATTACCTTGCCCATCAAGGGAATTGAAAGCACCGCGCTGTGCAAACGAATACGCCCCTGGGGCGTGGCACTCCAGCGGGACAGGAAAAGCAGCACCGCGGCCAGTGCCGCAAGCAGCGCCATCCAATGGTCGCGCACAAAATCGCTCAGGCCGATGACCAGTTTGGTGGAATAAGGCAGCGCATCGCCCATGGAATCGAAAATTTCGCGAAACTGCGGCACCACAAATGCCAGCAGCAATGCCACGGAGAGCACCGACACCACGAGCAGAATCAGCGGATAGGTCATCGATGAGATGACGTAATTGCGCAGCTTGTCATCCGTCTCCAGTTGCACCGAAAGCTCTTTCAGCACCACGTTCAACGAACCCGACGTTTCCCCTGCCCGGATCAACACCAGGTACTGCTTTCCGAAATCTGCCTCGAACGGCAACATCGCCGCATAGAGCGACTTGCCACCGCGAATCCCAGCGTCCAGTGCCGCAATGAACTGCTTCAGGCGCTCGGTGGCCGCCGTATCCCTCAGAAGCGCCAGCGCCTTGTCCAGCGGCATGTTGGCCTGTTTGAGATGCGCCATCTCCCGGGTGAACAACAGCACCTCGCTGCGCTTGAGCCGTGCGCCGGCGGCGCGCGGTGCCTGGTCTGTGCCCGCGCCCTGCGAGGCCTCGATGCGAACCGGCGTGACGCCCTGCCCGATGAGCCGCATGCGCGCGGCCTCCGGCGTGGGCGCTCGCAGCGTTCCCTGGCAGGATTTGCCGTCGCCCGCGAGGCCGGTGTAATGGAATTCAGTCATTCTGGCGCGCGACCCGCAGCACTTCCTCGGCCGTTGTCATGCCCTGCAGCACCTTGGTGGCTCCGTCCTGCAGCAAGTTCCCGGCCACGTAAGTCCCATCGTCCTGGGCCAAGGCTGCGCCTTTGGTCAGCACCTTGTGCTTGATGCCCTCGGACATCAGCAACAGCTCGTGCAAGGCCACGCGCCCCCGGTAGCCCGTACCCCGGCAGGCAGGACACCCGACAGCGCCGTACAGCGCCTGGCCCGCCCCGAGTTGGACGCCCAACGATGCCGCCGCGGCCTGCGCTTCTTCGGGCGCCAGCGGGCGCCGACAATCGCCGCACAGGCGTCGCACCAGGCGCTGCGCCAGCACCCCCACCACCGAAGCGGTGATCAGGTACGGTTCGACGCCCATATTGATGAGGCGCACCACCGCTCCGAGCGCGCTGTTGGTGTGCAGCGTGGAGAGCACCAAGTGCCCGGTCAGCGCGGCCTGGACGGCGATTTCCGCCGTTTCTCCGTCGCGCATTTCACCGATCATGATGACGTCCGGGTCCTGGCGCAGGAATGAGCGCAACACCTTGGCAAAACTCAAACCGATCTGCGGCTGCACCTGTACCTGGTTGAGCCATTGGAGGCGGTACTCCACCGGGTCTTCCACCGTCAAGATCTTCAGGTTCGCGCCTTCGAGTTCCTGCAGCGAGGCATACAAGGTGGTGGATTTGCCGGAACCCGTAGGCCCCGTCACAAGAAAAATTCCGTGCGGGATTTTCAGCAGCTCGCGCAGCGACTGCAGCGTGGGAGCGCTGAACTGCAGGCTCTCCAGGGACAGCAGGTCGAAGTTCTTTTCGAGCAAGCGCATGACGACCGACTCGCCAAACATGGTCGGTATGGTGGACACCCGCGCGTCCATTTCCTTGCCATGCACGCGCAGTTTGGTGCGGCCGTCCTGCGGCATGCGCCGCTCGGCGATATCGAGCTGGGACAATATCTTGATGCGCGAGACGATGGCGGGCGCGTCCTTGTTGTCCAGCTCGTCGACCTGGAACAGCTCCCCGTCGACGCGAATCCGCACCACCGATTTTTCTTCGTAGGTTTCTATGTGGATGTCGGATGCCTGCGCCGCCACCGCGCGCGCCAGAATCTGGTTGACACGCTGGATGATCGGCGCCTCCGACGCCATATCGCGCAAATGCTCGATGAATTCCGCCGCCTCGGGTTGGGCCGCCTCCAGGCCCTCGTCGTCTTCTTCTTGCAAGTACCAGGCGCCCAGCTGCCCCGAAAGCTCGGTTTCCAGGCCGAAGCAAATCTGCGGAACCTGGTCGAAAACCAGCGCCAGGGCGCTGCGCAGTGCCGTACTGTGCGGATCGGGGCTGGCGAATACGGGCGGCGGCGCCCCCTGAGCTACATCGCCGAGCGGGAGCAAATGGTTGACCAGCAGGAAGCTCGTATTGAGCCCAGGCGTTTGGGGTTTGCTTTTTGGAAAGTCGTCCGGTCGGATCAGCGGCAAACCGGCTTGCTGCGCGAGCGCATCAAACACATCCACCTCCGAAACAATGCCCAAACTGATCAGCAGACGGCCCAGGCGCCCGCCCACCGACCGCTGTACTTCAAGGGCGCGGTCCAGATCGTTGCGGGATATTTTTTGTTTCCCGAGCAGTATCTCGCCAAGCTTCGGGGCCTGCGTTCCTGCGGCGTGCGCTGGGCCAGCCTCGGTCATGGGGTTCATCGTCCGCGCCTGTTCCTGATTGCCTGAAAAACACCGCTTAGGGAATATTCCTCAGCGCCCGGATAAACAATAAATTACATTATTGGAATCCGACGGGGCGTTGCTCCCACAGGATTCGTCGGCGCTGAAAAACCGTGCAATTTACCACGAAGCCCCTGCCCGGCGGCCCGATCGCAGCACGCCCGGGGCCGTTCACAAGGGCCCGGCTTTCCCTGTTGCCCCGTGCCACAAGCCGGCGAGCGTGGCCTTCAGATGGCCCCACCGGCTGCGCCCGGCGACGCAGTTGAACCCGATCTTCATCAACAGCCGCCAGGCGGACGCAAGCGCCCAGCGCGTCGGCACGAACGGCTGCCGGTACAGCAGCACCGCATTGCGCACCTGAAAGTAATGGCGCCATGGCGGGTAGGCCAGGAACCGGCGCCCCATGAAGACGATGGGCGGCCCGCCCAAGCCGTGCGCCATGCGCGCCGAGCAGACGCCCAGCAGGTCGAAACCCGCAGCCCGGGCGCGCAGGCTCCATTCCACATCGACGAAATCGATGAACCAGTCGGCGCGCATCGCCCCCACCCGCTCCAGCACGGCCAGCGGAATGAGGCAACCCGACGCAATCAGGTGGTCCACCACCAGCACAGCGTCCGGCGTGCAGGCCAGACGCCTGAAACGCAGCCCCTCCAGCCAGACAAACGGTGAATGCGCGACCGGCTGGCGCGGATCGGCATGCCAGGGCCCGGCGGCCCCGGCACGCGGGGCATCGTGCAATGCGCGCAGGAGGTGCGCCACCATGTCGGCCGCCGGCACGCTGTCCTGGTCCATGAGCAGCACGTGGCTCGCGCCCTGGCTGCGGGCCCATTCGATGCCCTCGTTCTGCGCCCCGCCTATGCCCAGGTTGCGCTCCATGCGCAACACCGCATCGACTTGCGGCGCCTGCGCCCGGCACCACCCCGCCACATCGGCGGTCGAGGCGTTGTCCACCACGACCATGCGCGCCACCTGCGGCCGCAGGGCCTGGATCTGGGCAAGCAGCGCGGAAACCTCGGGCTGGTACGTGACCACCACGGCGACAACGCATGCCGGCGGCCCTTCTTGCGGCGCTGCTGGCGCGGTCATGCTGCCGCTCCCGGCCGGCACAGCCGGACATAGGCGTGGGCAATGCGCTCCCATTGGTAGGGCGCCGATGGCGCGCGCTCGGGGTTGGGCGTCCAGCGCGGGTAGTCCGGCGTGCGCAAGCGCTCTACCAAATCCTCCCCATTGGAAAAATACCCGCCTTCGCCCGCCAGCGTGTAGCGGTTGAAGCTGCAGTCGTACGCCAGGATGGGGCGGCCATAGGGCAGCATTTCGATCAACGACGGGTTCGTGCCGCCCACGCTGTGCCCATGGAGGTACAGGCGGCAACCGCTGCGCAGCGCCGCAAGCGCCTGCGGGTCGAACAGGGAGTCGATGCACCGGATGCGCGGCTCGCTGCGGTAGCGTTGCAGCAGGCGCTGGCCGAGCGCCGTGCCACTGAAATTTCCCACCACCACGTAGCGGTCCACCGGCGCAGCGAGAGCGGCTTCCATCATCTCGGCGATCTGGTTTTCCGGCTCGATGCGCGCCACGGTCAGCACGTAGCCGCCCGGCTCAAGGCCGAAGCGCTCGCGCAGCAGCGCCTCCGCGTGTGCCGGTTCGAGCTGCAGCACATGGTCGTTGCCGTAGGCAATGACGGTACTGGCGCGGCCGTAGGCGCTGGCCACCACCTCGGCGATGGCCTGGTTGTCGCTCACTACCTGGTGGGCATACCGTATCGCCAGGCGTTCGCTCCACTGCAGGAAGCAACGCGCGAGGCCGCGCCACTTGCTGCGCCGCGCTTCCAGGCCATCCACATTCACCACGAGGACACGCCTCGGCCCCGCCAACCAGCGCATGAGGGGCATGAAGATGCCCGCCGACACCCCCAACACCACGACGGCGTCGCAATGCCGGTAGCTGAGCAGGAAGCTGAGCAGATCGTAGGGCACCGAGACGGCGCCGTTGGCGCGCATCCCCAGGTAGCGGTGGCGCAGGCCGGGGCCGTCGGCGGCGAGGGAACTGCGGCCGCTCCGGGAGCCGAACACCACCACGTCGTGTCCCAGCGCCGCCAGCCGGGGCGCCAGTTGCGCCACGCAGGTCTCGAAGCCCCCGTAGCGCGCCGGCAGGCCATCCGTGCCGATCAAGGCAATTCTCAGACCGGCCTGCGCAGCGGGCTCCACGGCCTCAACCGGCCTGCACACTGGCCAGGCTGAGACCGGCCTGGTCCTTGGCCGACAACAGCGGCGCCATGCCGACGTCGGGCCATGCGATGGCGAGCTGCGCATCGTCCCAGGCGATGCAGCGCTCGTGCTCCGGGCTGTAGTAATCGGTCGTCTTGTAGAGGAAATCGGCCGACTCCGAGAGCACCAGGAAGCCGTGTGCCAGGCCCGGCGGCACCCAGAGCTGGCGCTGGTTGTCCTCGCTCAGCTCCACGCCCACCCATTGGCCAAAGGTCGGCGAGGCCGGCCGGATATCCGCCGCCACGTCGAACACCGCACCCCGCGTGACCCGCACCAGCTTGCCCTGCGCCCTGGGGGCCACCTGAAAATGGAGGCCGCGCAGCACACCGCGCGCCGAACGGCTGTGGTTGTCCTGCACGAAGGCGTGGTCGGTCCCCGTCGCCGCATTGAAGGCGCGCTGATTGAAACTCTCGAAAAAGAACCCGCGCGCGTCGCCGAACACCTTGGGTTCGATGAGCACCACGTCGGGAATGGACAGGCGTGTGGCTTGCATGGCGGTCAATACACCTTTTCCGTCAGCAGGCGCAGCAGGTACTGCCCATAGCCGTTCTTCGCCAGCGGCCGCGCCAGGCGCTCGAGCTGTGCGTCGTCGATCCAGCCGCTGCGCCAGGCGATTTCTTCCGGGCAGGCGATTTTCAGGCCCTGGCGGCGCTCGAGCGTGGCGATGAACTGGCCGGCGTCGAGCAGGCTGTCGTGCGTGCCGGTATCGAGCCAGGCGTAGCCCCGGCCCATGATCTCGACGTGCAGCGCGTCCTGCTCCAGATACAGGCGGTTGAGGTCGGTGATCTCGTACTCGCCGCGCGCCGACGGCGCCAGGCCACGGGCCAGCTCGACCACGCGTTCGTCGTAGAAGTACAGGCCCGTGACGGCGTAGTTGGATTTGGGTCGGGCTGGCTTTTCCTCGATCGACAGCACCTTGCCCGCGGCATCGAACTCGGCCACGCCGTAGCGCTCCGGGTCGTGCACGTGGTAGGCAAAGACCGTGGCGCCGCGCGTGCGCTGGTCGGCGCTGGCGAGCAGCTCGTGGATGTCGTGCCCGTAGAAGATGTTGTCGCCCAGCACCAGGGCGCTGGGGCTGCCGGCGAGGAAGTCCGCGCCAATCACGAAGGCCTGCGCCAGGCCGTCGGGGCTGGCCTGCACCGCATACTGGAGCTTGAGGCCCCACTGGCTGCCGTCGCCCAGCAGCTGCTCGAAGCGCGGCGTGTCCAGCGGCGTGCTGATGATGAGGATTTCACGGATGCCGGCCAGCATCAGCGTAGCCAGCGGGTAGTACACCATGGGCTTGTCGTACACCGGCAGCAGCTGCTTGCTCAGCGCCAGCGTGGCGGGGTGCAGTCGCGTACCGGAGCCGCCGGCGAGCACGATGCCTTTGCGAGGGGTCATGGCAGGGCTTTCAAAGGATTTCACGGAGCATGCGGGCCACGCCCTGTTGCCAGGGGGGCAGCACCAGGCCGAAGGTGCTGCACAGCAAGCGGGTGTCCAGGCGCGAGTTGTGCGGCCGCACGGCGGGCGTGGGGAAGGCGCTGGTGGGCACGGGAGCCACTTCTTTTGCTTTTATATTGATAGCTGGATTGGCAATAGCAGCAAGCGCAAGAACCTCATTTGCGTACAAATTCCAGTTCGTCTCGCCAGCGGCCACGCAGTGGTACAGGCCGCCGTCCTGGGGCCGGGCCTGCAGGTGCCGGATGGCGTGCGCCGTGACGTCGGCCAGCAGGTCGGCGCCGGTGGGCGCGCCCCATTGGTCGTCGATGACGGTGAGGCGCTCGCGCTCCTGGGCCAGGCGCAGCATGGTCTTGGCGAAGTTGCCGCCGCGCGCCGCATAGACCCAGCTGGTGCGCAAAATCAGGTGCTTGGCGCCCGATTGCTGGATGCGCTGCTCGCCCTCCCACTTGGTGCGGCCATAGACCGACAGCGGCGCCGGCGCGTCGGCTTCCACCCAGGGGCGCGTGCCGCTGCCGTCGAACACGTAGTCGGTGCTGTAGTGCACCAGCCAGGCGCCCAGGCGGGCGGCTTCCTCGGCCAGCACGCCGGGGGTGGTGGCGTTGAGCAGCCGCGCGCGCGCGGGCTCGCCCTCGGCCTTGTCGACGGCGGTGTGGGCCGCGGCATTGACGATCACATCGGGCCGCAAGGCGCGCACCGTCTGCGCGATGCCGTCCGGGTTGGCGAAATCGCCGCAATGCTCCGGGGTGTCGAAATCGAGCGCGGTGACCTGGCCGAGCACCGAGAGGCTGCGCTGCAGCTCCCACCCAACCTGGCCGCCGCTGCCGAAAAGCAGGATGTTCATGCGAGGGCGGGCGCCGCTGCGTACTGCGTCTGCACCCAGTCGCGGTAGGCGCCGGTCTGCACGCTGGCCACCCAGTCGGGATGCGCCAGGTACCACTGCACGGTCTTGCGGATGCCGGAATCGAAGGTCTCCGCGGGTTTCCAGCCGAGCTCGCGCTCGATCTTGCGCGCGTCGATGGCGTAGCGGCGGTCGTGACCGGGGCGGTCCTGCACGTAGGTGATCTGCTCCGCGTAAGGCTTGCCGTCCTCCCGCGGGCGCAGCTCGTCCAGCAGGCGGCAGACGGTGCGCACGATCTCGATGTTGGGCATTTCGTTCCAGCCGCCGACGTTGTAGGTTTCCCCCGGCCGGCCGGCTTCGAGCACGCGGCGGATGGCACTGCAGTGGTCGGCGACGTACAGCCAGTCGCGCACCTGCATGCCGTCGCCGTAGACCGGCAGGCCCTTGCCGGCCAGGGCGTTGACGATCATCAGCGGGATGAGTTTTTCCGGGAAGTGGAAGGGCCCATAGTTGTTGCTGCAATTGGTCGTCAGCACCGGCAGGCCGAAGGTGTGGTGCCAGGCGCGCACCAGGTGGTCGCTCGCCGCCTTGCTGGCCGAATAGGGGCTGTTGGGCTCGGTGGCGTGGGTCTCGGTGAAGGCCGGCGCGTCCGGCGCAAGCGTGCCGTAGACCTCGTCGGTGCTCACGTGCAGGAACCGGAACGCTTCCTTTTCGATAGCTGGCAGTCCTTGCCAGTATTGCCGTACAGCCTGCAAAAGCCTGAAAGTCCCGACCACGTTGGTCTGGATGAAGTCTTCGGGGCCGTGGATCGAACGGTCCACATGCGACTCGGCGGCGAAGTTCACCACCGCCCGCGGCCGGTACTCGGCCAGCAGGCGCTCGACCAGGGCCGCATCGCCGATGTCGCCCTGCACGAAGACATGGCGCGCGTCGCCATCGAGCGCGGCCAGGTTGCCCCGGTTGCCGGCGTAGGTGAGCTTGTCGAGGTTGAGTACCGGCTCCTGGCTGGCGGCCAGCCAGTCGAGCACGAAGTTGGCGCCGATGAAGCCGGCGCCGCCTGTGACGAGGATCATGGGGTGCGAGTGGGCGGATGAGGAATGGCGCCGATTATCCATGCCCACCCACGGGCACCCCGGTGCTCAGAAATGGATGCCGCGCATCATCTGCTGCATGGCCACGGCTTCTGCCGACAGCTGCGGCTTGCCGCCCTTTTCGCCCTTGGCCGCGGTGGAGTCCGGGAACATGCGAAAGCTGGTGTTCATCGTGATCTGCGCCACGCGCGGCACGAAGGCGTGCAGCACCTGTCCGACGATGCCCAGGCGGGTGGCGATGCGCACCGGCTTGAAGATGCAGGCCTGGGCGATCATGTCGGCGGCTTCTTCCGGCGCCAGCGTGGGCACGTTGTTGTAGATCTGCGTCGGCGCGATCATGGGCGTGCGCACCAATGGCATGTTGATGGTGGTGAAGGTGATGCCCTGGTCGGCGAACTCGCTCGATGCGCAGCGCGTCCAGGCGTCCAGCGCCGCCTTGCTGGCCACATAGGCGGAAAAGCGCGGCGCATTGGTCAGCACGCCGATGGAGCTGATGTTCACCACGTGGCCCTTGCGCTTGGCCGCCATTCCGGGCAGCAGCCCCATGGTGACGCGCAGGCAGCCGAAATAATTGAGCTGCATGGTGCGCTCGTAGTCGTGGAAGCGGTCGTAGCTCGACTCGATGGCGCGGCGGATGGAGCGGCCGGCGTTGTTGATGAGGAAGTCCACGCCGCCGTGCTCGGCCAGCACCTGCTGGACGAAGCGGTCGCAGTCCTGCATGTCGGCGATGTCCACCGCGTAGGCAATGAAACGGTTGCCGCGCGCCTGGGCCTCAGCGCAGGCCTCGTCGAGCTTGGCCTGGTCGCGCCCGCAGATCAGCGTGGTGGCGCCGGCCTCGGCGAACTTGTGCGCCGCCGCCAGGCCGATGCCCGAACTGCCGCCGGTCACCAGGACCACCTTGCCGGCCACAGTGCCCTTGAGGCTGCGGTCGATGAACAGCTCGGGGTCGAGGTGGCGCTCCCAGTAGTCCCAGAGCCGCCAGGCATAGTCGTGCAGGTTGGGGCAGGCGATGCCCGTGCCCTTGAGAGCGGCCTGCGCCTCGCGGCTGTCGAAGCGCGTCGGGTAGTTGACGAAAGTGAGCATGTCCTCGGGCAGGCCCAGGTCCTTGAGCACGGCGTCGCGCACGCGGCGCACCGGCGCCATCGCCATCAGGCTTTTCTTGATGCCGCGCGGCAGGAAGCCAAGCAAGGCGGCGTTGACGAACAGATTCATGCGCGGCGCGTGTGCCGCGCGCGAGAAGATGTCGAGCACGTCGCCGACGCGGTAGCCCACCGGGTCCACGAGGTGGAAGCACCGGCTGGCGATGCCGGCCTGGTGGCTGATGGCGTCGAGCGCATCCACCACGTAGTCCACCGGCACGATGTTCACGCGCCCGCCTTCCAGGCCCACCGAGGGCATCCAGGGCGGCAGGATCTGGCGCATGCGCTGGATGAGCTTGAAGAAGTAGTACGGGCCGTCGATCTTGTCCATCTCGCCGGTCCGGCTGTCGCCCACCACCATGGCCGGGCGGTACACCGTCCAGGGCAGCTTGCACTCTTCGCGCACGATCTTCTCGCTCTCGTGCTTGGTGCGGAAGTACGGGTGGTCCAGTCCCTCGGCCTCGTCGAACATGTCCTCGCGGAAGACCCCTTCGTACAGGCCGGCCGCGGCAATGGAGGAGACATGGTGGAAATGGCCGGCGCCAATGGCCTTGGCGAATTCCACGGTGTTGCGCGTGCCGTCGATGTTGACGGCGACCTGGCTTTCCTCGTCGGCCGACAGGTCGTAGACCGCGGCGAGGTGGTGGAAATGGTCGATCTGGCCCTTCAGGCGCTTGGTGTCCTCTGCCGACACACCCAATCGGCGCGCCTTGAGGTCGCCATACACCGGCACGGCGCGCGCCGGGCCCACGCCCCAGTAGCGGCGCAGCTCGGCCACCTTGTCTTCGCTCTCCGGGCGCAGCAGGAAGTGCACCACCGAGCCCTTGCGCGCCAGCAGCTTCTTGACCAGGCGGCGCCCGATGAAACCCGTTGCACCCGTGACGAAATACTGCATGAAACTCTCCCTTTGCGTAGGCCTCCATTCTGCCCAGGGCCCGGCCCGGTACGTTCAGCGAAAACCCGCCCATTCCTGGAGCGCACAGTCTAGGTTTTTAGGAGCGCGCACCTACACCTGGGCGAGCGCCACGCGTACATTGGCTGCACGCGCCCAGGCAACCGGCCGAGGCCGCCCATCAACCCCGCGGAGGAAACCATGGTCAAGAAGCTTCAGAAAATCAGCAACGACAAGAAAAAGAGCGGCGCACAGCTGGCCGGAACGGTCAAGGAATCGGCCCAGCAGATCTGGCTCGCCGGCCTGGGCGCCTTCTCCAAGGCCCAGGAAGAAGGCACCAAGGTGTTCGAAGCTCTCGTCAAGGAAGGCCTGTCGATGCAGCGCAAGACGCAGTCCGTTGCCGAGGAAAAGATCTCCGAGGCCACCAGCCGCATGAGCAACATGGCCAGCGACATCAGCTCGCGCGCCGCCGGCCAGTGGGACAAGCTGGAAAACATCTTCGAAGACCGCGTCGCCAAGTCGCTCGCCAAGCTCGGCGTGCCGTCCTCGCGCGACCTGGACGTGCTCAACGCGCGCATCGACGCCTTGGCCAAGAGCATGGGCAAGAGCGTCCCCGCCAGCGCCAAGCCCGCCGCCAAGGCAGCTCCCAAGGCCAAGCCGGCTGCCAAGGCCGCTGCCAAGGCGCCCGCCAAGAAGGCTGCCGCCAAGGCCCCGGTGAAGAAGGCTGCTGCCAAGCAGACCGCCGCCAAGCCGCGCACGGCACGCGCGCCCTTCCCCAAGGCCGCGCCGCGCGCCGTCGAGGCGTCTGAAGCCAACAGCGCTTCCTGATCGAGACGATCGCCGGCCATGCCGCCGGCTCCCGCGGCCGCCAGCCCCCAAAGGTCTGGCGGCCGCGGCGTTTGCGAGGCATCAACATGGTGCGCCGCAGCATCCGGGGCAGGTGAGCGCGTCGGTTAGAGTAGCTCCCAAACCCCCACGCTCCGGACCCTCCCACGACGCAACAGGCCGCATTCCATGGTGAAAAAAGCGCCGCGGCGCACCGCTGAACGGATTCTTGAAGTCACGCTTGAGCTCTTCAACCGCTTTGGCGAGCCCAATGTCTCGACCACCCTGATTTCGGCCGAGCTGCGCATCAGCCCGGGCAACCTGTACTACCACTACCCGGCCAAGGACGAGCTCATCAATTCCTTGTTCCAGCGCTACGAACGGGCGCTGGGCGAGTTGCTCGCCGCCGCCGATTCGGTGCGCAACGTGGAGGACGCGTGGTTCTTCATGCACTCGCTGTTCGAGCTGATCTGGCAGTACCGCTTCCTCTACCGCGACCTGAACGACCTGCTGTCCAAGAACCGCCTGCTGGAAACCCATTTCCAGACCGTCCTGGACGACAAGGCACGCGCCGTGCGCGGCCTGCTCTCGGGCATGGAGCGTGCCGGCGCGCTGCAGATCGACGCGCGCGAGGCCGGCCCCACCTCGACGAGCATGGTCGTGGTGCTGACCTACTGGCTCAGCTTCGAATACGTGCGCGACCCGCGCCGCGCCCTGGAGCCCGAGAGCGCCCAGGCCGCGCTGCTGCGCGGCGCGCACCACGTGCTCAACCTCCTCATGCCCTACCTCCAGGCCGACCAGCGCCAGCACCTGCTGGCCCTGGCCGAGGCCTACCAGGAACGGCCCTGACCCCAAGAAACGGAGTACCCAATGGCGAAATGGACCCCCTTCCCGCATGCGGGCGAATACCAGTACGACGCGGCGCAGCTGAAGAAGCACTGGGCGCGCTTGCATGCCGGCGACGCCGAACCGCTGCCCAAGGACGCCCAGGTGCTCAAGGCCTGGTGCCACTTCCACAACGGCGAATTCCAGGAGGCCGCGCAGGCCGGGCTGGCGGCCGGCGGCGCCGGGGTGACAGTGGCGAACAAGGCCACGGCCATCTACGCCAACTACCTGGAGAAGAAGGAAAAGACGCGCCTCGACCTGTTCACCCAGGTGGCCGAGCAGGCCCAGGCGCAGGCCGAGGCCGAGCCGGACAACGCCAACGCCTGGTACTGGAACGCCTACGCCCTGGGCCGCTACAGCCAGGGCATCAGCGTGGCCAAGGCCCTCGCCCAGGGGCTGGGCGGGAAGATCCGCGAGTCGCTGGAAAAAGCCATCGCTCTGCAGCCGACGCATGCCGATGCGCACATCGCCCTGGGCGCCTTCCACGCCGAAGTGATCGACAAGGTGGGCGCGCTGATCGGCGGCATGACCTATGGCGCCAAGAAAGACAAGGGCCTCAAGTTGTTCCAGGAGGCCTTGCGCCTGAACCCGTCGTCGGCCATCGCCATGATCGAGTACGCCAACGGCCTGGTGATGCTCGAAGGCGACCGCAAGATGCGCGAGGCCACGGCCCTGTACGAGAAAGCGGCCGCCTGCAAGCCGCTGGACGCCATGGAGCAGCTCGACGTGGACCTGGCACGCGCCGAACTCGAAGACTAGAAGCGACAACCCCCTGAGGCGCTTCGCGCCTCGGTGCTGGCCGCCAGAGGCGGCAGCTCTTCGAGCCGTCCAAGCCTGCGCAGGCAGGCTTGGAGCCGCGGCCCTCAGCCCCTTCTCTCGCGCTGCGCGCGGGAAGGGGGACGCCACCAGCGCGGCGGGGCGGCGCGGCCGGCTTAGGCCCTTGCGCGGTGGCCGCTGGCCTGGGCGCGCCCGTTTCATGCGCCGCCGACCAGATGAGCGTCATGGCCGGCACCCGCAACGAAACGACCAGTCGATCAAGCGAACCGGCGCGAGGCAATCTCCAGCAGGCCGTCGAAGATCAGGTTGTCCACCAGTTCGAAGGGGCGCACCATGCTGGGCGCCATTTTCCAGCCGGCGCCGCCGGTCATCATGCACACCGGCGCACTGCCGCAGTGGTCGAGGACGTGCTGCACCATGCGCTCGACGGCACCGGCAATGGCGTAGGTGCCACCGCTGGTCAGTGCGTCGCTGGTGTTGGTAGGAAACGGGCGCACCTCGCCCGTGGGAACGTGCAGGCCGGCCGTGCCCGATTCCAGCGCGCGCAGCATGATGCCGTGCCCCGGTAGGATCAAGCCGCCCAGAAAACGCCCCTGCGCGTCAATGGCTTCCACGGTGACCGCGGTGCCCACCATCACCACCACCAGCGGGCGCTGCAGGCCCCGTGCCAGCATGCGGTGGCGCGCGCCGATCATGGCCACCCAGCGGTCGCATCCCAGGCGCGTGGGGTGGTCGTAGCCGTTGGTGAGCCCCGCCTCCTGCGCACTTGCGACGACCCACTGCGGCGCGACGTCCCAGAGTTCCATCTGCTCCTCGACGCGCCGCTTGACCGCGTCGCCGGCCACCACGCAGCCCAGCATGCGCGCGGGCGGCGCGAGCCGTGCCCACGGGCCTTCGGCCAGGCGTTCGATGTGGTCCAGGAATTCGGCGCCCTGCGCCAGCAGCGCGGCGCCGGGCGCGGGTGCTTCGTACAGGGCCCACTTCAAGCGGGTGTTGCCCACGTCGATCGCGAGAAAAGTCATGGCGGGAATTATGCGAAAGTTTCGGCGCGGGCCGTGGACGGGCTGCGGGCCGCCCCTTGGTACGCTGCCCTGGCGCAGGCGCGGCGTTCTCCCACAGCCTTGCCCACCCGCTTGCGTGTATCGTGTGCCAGCCGCACACTGAGCGCGGCCGCTGCCCATTCACACAACACCAGGGAGTTCCAGTCATGGGTCTTTTCAGTTTCATCAAGGAAGCCGGCGAAAAGCTGTTTGGCGGCAAGGAGGTCGAGGCCGCCGTCACGCAGGCGGCGGGCAACCCCGCTGCCAAGCCTTCGCTCGACGCGCTCAACCAGCAGGCGGCGCGCGCCATCGAGACCTACATCGCCTCGCAGAAGCTCGGCGTCGAAGGCGTCTCGGTCGAATACGACGGCGCCACCGGCACGGTCAACGTGAGCGGCCAGGCGCCGTCGCAGGAGGCGCTGGAGAAAGTCACGCTGTGCTGCGGCAACGTGGCCAGCGTCAAGCAGGTCAACAACCTCATGGCCGTCGCCACGCCCGAGCCCGAGGCGCAGTACCACGACGTGGTGCGCGGCGACACGCTCTCGGCCATTGCCAAGAAGTACTACGGCGACGCCAACAAGTACCCGAAGATCTTCGAGGCCAACAAGCCCATGCTCAGCCACCCGGACAAGATCTACCCCGGGCAGAAGCTGCGCATTCCGCCGCTGTAGGCGGCGCTCAGGTCTGGCGCCACGGGAGCCCGCGCGCGCGCCAGCCGCCCGTGTGGTTGCGCTGGGCGCGCTCGTCCGGGTCGCCTTCAAAGCCTTCCAGCACGTTCCAGGCTTCCATGCCCAGCTGCGTGGCGCGCTGCGCCGCTGCGATGGAACGCACCCCGCTGCGGCACAGCAGCACGGCGCGCTGGCCCGGCGGCACGGCGGCGCGCAGTTGCGCATCAAAGTCCGGGTTCGGCTCCATCCCCGGCCACTGCTTCCAGGCCACCGCCGCCGCGCCCGGCACCTGGCCCACCCACGCGCGTTCGGCGTCGCTGCGCACGTCCACCAGCACCGCTTCGCCTGCGCGTACCCACTCCCAGGCCTGCTGCGGCGTCACGTCGCCGGCATAGCCCTGCTCCGCACGCGGAAACACGCTGGCCGTGGCCGGCCCCGCTTCCCCCGGCGCCGGGGCGTGCAGTTCGGGCGCCTCGCACAGCGTGCTGAGCGGTAGGTCGGCGATCTCCTGCAGCAGTTGGGCCAAGCCCGCTGCCGCTGCCTCGACCAGCGCCCGCCCCTTTTCGGGCGTGGCGGCGGCGGCGTTGCCCACGGCGCCCGCCGGGTGGTAGTCCTGCATCTGCCAGCCGAGCTTGGCGCTCTTGCCGTTGCCCAGCAAGGGGTAGCGCGCGGCGCGGTCCTGCGAGGTGGAATGAAAGTGCCGCGCCTGCTCCATGTGCACGGTCCCCGGGGCCAGGTGCAGCATCATCGAGGTCTCGATGTCCCCGGCATGGATGCCGAACCGGTGCTCGTCGGCGCTGAAGCGCGCGCTCACCGCTTCAGGTTGCGGCAGGCCGAACCAGCTGGCGCTGTAGACCAGCAGGCCGCAGCGCGCACGCAGCTCGCGCGCGACGATGTCCATCACGCTCACCTGGCCGCCGTGGCTGTTGAACAGCAGCAGTTTGCGAATGCCGGCGCGCGCCACGCTCTCGCCGATCTCGGTCCACAGGGCGATCAAGGTTGCGGGCGCCAGCGTCAGCGTGCCGGGGAAGCGGGCATGCTCGGGGCTCAGCCCGACGTTCTGCGGCGGCAGGAAGAGCACCGGCAACGCAGGCGGCAGCAGCGCCAGCGCTGCGTCCACCACGCCCTGCAGCAGGGTCGCGTCGACCGACACTGGCAGGTGCGGACCGTGCTGCTCGGTCGCGGCCACGGGCAGGACGGCGACGGTACGCGCGCATTC
>MEDL01000046.1 GCA_001724785.1 Acidovorax sp. SCN 68-22
CTAGTAGCTGATCGCCATGGTCTGCAGGTCGATGCGGACCACCGGCTTGGCCAGGGCGCCCTGGGTGGCGCGCGCGAAGGCCAGCAGCCAGTCGGCGTTCGAGAGCAGGTCGGGCCCGGCGGCGCGCGCCACGGTCAGCACCTTGTCGGCCAGCAGGACCTTGCCGCTGGCGCGCAGTGGCTCGCATTCCAGGCGCATGAACTCGCCGTCAAGCCAGCGGCGCGCTTCCTCGTGCGGCATCGGCAGCGCGCCTTCGAGGTCGATACGGTATTGCTGGTTGTTGTCGGCGCTGACCGAGACTTCGCTGTGCATGGAAGACCTTTCTTGTCTGGAGGGTGCCCAGCCCGGACACGCGTCCGGGCCACTGGCACAAGCTTACACCGCCGCCTGGCGCCGGCTCGCGACGGCCGCCGAGAGTTCTTCCAGCGTGGCGAGCGAAGCGTCCCAGCCGAGGCAGGCGTCGGTGATGCTCTGGCCATAGACCAGGGCGGCCGGGTCGTCCTTGCCGGGGGTGAACTTCTGCGCCCCCGCCACCAGGTGGCTCTCGATCATCAGGCCGAAGATGCAGTGCGAGCCGGCGGCGATCTGCCCGGCGATGTCGCGCGCCACGTCCTGCTGGCGTTCGTGCTGCTTGCTGCTGTTGGCGTGGCTGCAGTCGACCATCAGCGCCGGGGTCAGCCGCGCCGCAGCCAGGTCCTTGCAGGCGGCGGCCACGCTCTCGGCGTCGTAGTTGGGCGCCTTGCCGCCGCGCAGGATGACGTGGCAGTCCTTGTTGCCCTTGGTGTCCACGATGGCCACCTGGCCGTTCTTGTGCACCGAGAGGAAGTGGTGGCCGCGCCCGGCCGACTGGATGGCATCGGTGGCGATGCGGATGTTGCCGTCGGTGCCGTTCTTGAAGCCTATCGGCGCCGACAGGCCGGAGGCGAGTTCGCGGTGCACCTGGCTTTCGGTGGTGCGCGCGCCGATGGCGCCCCAGCTGATGAGGTCGCCGATGTACTGGGGCGAGATCACGTCGAGGAACTCGCTGCCCGCCGGCACGCCTATTCGGTTGATCTCGATGAGCAGTTGGCGCGCGATGCGCAGGCCTTCGTCGATGCGGTAGCTCTCGTCCAGGTACGGGTCGTTGATCAGGCCCTTCCAGCCGACCGTGGTGCGGGGCTTCTCGAAGTACACGCGCATGACGATCTCCAGCGTGTCCTTGTACTTCTCGCGCGCCGCTTGCAAGTGGCGGGCGTATTCCAGCGCCGCGCCGGGGTTGTGGATGGAACACGGGCCGATCACCACCAGCAGGCGGTCGTCCTTGCCGACCATGATGTCGTGGATGGCGCGGCGCGTGCGGGTGATCAGGTTCTCCACCTTGGTGCCGCGAATCGGAAAGAAGCGGATCAGATGCTCAGGGGGGGGCAACACGGTGATTTCCTTGATGCGTTCGTCGTCGGTCAGGCTGGTTTTCTCGACGCTTCGGTACCAGGCATCGCTGGAAGGATGTGCTGCTGCGGTCATGGGCTTCTTTCCGTGGGAGGTTGAAAACAAAGGACTGAAAAACAAAAAACCGCCGGGCTTCGCAGCGTCGGCGGTTGGGTGGGAAGTGTTCAGGTGCTTGCGCGCTTGCCTCTCATCCGCCTAGGACAGAGAACCAGAACCAAAAATAGAACGCGGCGCGCGAAGTCATGCATGGAAATGTAGCACAGGCGCCCGACAGCGCCGCAGCGACCACCTTCCTGCGCTATTTTCCGCGCAGCCAGGCCAGCGCGCGCCGCCAGCGGCCGAGCGGCCGGGGGGGCGGGGGGGCGGGCTCGCTGTCGGCGGTTTCGTTGTGCTCGTACATGTCGATCAGCATCAGGCCCTCGCCCAGGGTGCGCCAGGCGAGGAGCTCCAAGCGGTCGAAGGCGGCGCGCTCACTCGGGTTGCGCTCGGCCAACGCGGCGTGCCAGGCCTCCGCCGCCCGGCGCAGGCCGCGCAGCGCGTTCTGGTAGGCGCCCATTTCGTAGAGCGCGTGCCAGGCCGAGCCCAGCCCGGTGACAAAGAACTGGTGCTCACGCACGCAGCGCGCGAGTTCGGCCGCCCGGCGGGTGATTTCGGCCGTATCGGCAAGTTCGGCGTTCGCCGGCGCCGTGCGCCGCGCGGCGATGGCCTCGTCGATGCGCTGGGCGAGCGCGCCGATGCTGTCGCGCAGCTGGCGCGAATCCTCGTCGGCGACGCCCGAACGCAGGAAGCGGCTGATGTCGCCAAACGACTGGACGGTGAACTGCGAACGCGAACGCGTGGCGGGCATGGCCCATTGTGCGCGAGCGCCGGCGCCCGGGAAAGAGCACCGAAGGGCCGGGCCTGGGAAACCCCTTATGCCGTTCCGCCGACGGTCAGCCCGTCGATGCGCAGCGTCGGCTGGCCCACGCCCACCGGGACGCTCTGCCCCTCCTTGCCGCAGGTGCCCACGCCGCTGTCCAGGCGCATGTCGCTGCCGATCATGGTGACGCGCTTGAGCGACTCCGGGCCACTGCCGATGATGGTCGCGCCCTTCACGGGGTATTGGACCTTGCCGTTTTCCACCCAGTAGGCCTCGCTGGCCGAGAAAACGAACTTGCCCGAGGTGATGTCCACCTGCCCCCCGCCGAAGTTGGTGGCGTACAGGCCTTTCTTGATGCTGGCGACGATCTCCTGCGGGTCCTTGTCGCCGGCCAGCATGTAGGTGTTGGTCATGCGCGGCATGGGCACGTGGGCGTAGCTCTCGCGCCGCCCGTTGCCGGTGGGCGCCACGCCCATGAGGCGCGCGTTGAGCGCGTCCTGGATGTAGCCCTTGAGGATGCCGTCCTCGATCAGCACATTGCGGCCGCTGGTGTTGCCTTCGTCGTCGACGTTGAGCGAGCCGCGCCGCTCGGGGATGGTACCGTCGTCGAGCACCGTCACGCCCTTGGCGGCCACGCGCTCGCCGATGCGGCCGCTGAAGGCGCTCGAACCCTTGCGGTTGAAATCGCCCTCCAGGCCGTGGCCAATGGCCTCGTGCAACAGGATGCCGGGCCAGCCCGGCCCGAGCACCACGGTCATTTCCCCGGCCGGCGCGGGGCGCGACTCCAGGTTGACCAGGGCCGCGTTCACGGCCTCGTCCACGTACCTGGCGATCTGCGCATCGTCGAAATACGCCAGGCCGAAGCGCCCGCCGCCGCCGGCCGAACCCATCTCGCGCCGGCCGTTCTGCTCGGCGATCACGGTGATGGACAGGCGCACCAGCGGGCGCACGTCGGCGGCCAGCGTGCCATCGGCGCGGGCCACCAGCACCACATCGTGTTCGCTCGCCAGGCCGGCCATGACCTGCGCCACGCGCGGGTCCTTGGCGCGGGCGCGCTGCTCGGCACGCTCCAGCAGGGCCACCTTGTCGGCGCTGCCGAGCGTGGCGATCGGGTCGCCCGCGCCGTACAGGGCCCGGCTTTTAGCTATCTTTTTCGCAGCTACTCGCACGCGACCCGCTTGCCGTGCGGCCGAAATCGAACGCACAGTGCGGGCGGCGTCCAGCAAGGACGCCTCGGAGATGTCGTCGGAATAGGCGAAGGCCGTCTTCTCGCCGGCGACGGCGCGCACGCCCACGCCCTGGTCGATGGAGAACGACCCCGTCTTGACGATGCCTTCCTCCAGGCTCCAGCCTTCGCTGCGCGTGGTCTGGAAGTACAGGTCGGCGTCGTCCACGCGGTGTGCGCGGATCTCGGCCAGGGCGCGCGCCAGGTGGCGCTCGTCCAGCCCGAACGGGCGCAGCAGCAGGTCCGAGGCGAGGGCGATGCGCTCGCGCGTACTGGCGGTGTGGGCGGCGGCTAAAGGGGTGCGGATGCTCATCGGGACATTCTAGGGCGCCGCCCCCCGCGCCGCCCGCTGCGTTCAGAGCGTACGGTCTTCGAGCTGCGCGTCGGCAGCGGCGCCCTGCACCGCGGCAATGCCGCCGTCGCGCGCCTTGGCGCCGGAATACATCTGGCTCTGGCCGATGACCTGGCCGTTGCCCGCCTTGAGGGTGAAATAGGGCGAGCCGTCCTTGGCCGAGAGCCGGCCGTAGCGCGCGTCGTCCGGCCCGTTCTTGCGCACCGATTCGATGCCGGCGAGGGCACTGGCCTTGGACTCGTAGGTTTCGCTGGTCAGCACCACCTGGCCATTGGCCGCGACCAGGTTGAACAGGAACTTGTCGTTGCGCGTCTTTGTCAGCTCGTACTTAGCGGGCATGCCGGGTCTCCTGGAAAGTGCGCCAAAAAGGCTTGGCGCCCACCTTGTACCCGCTGGGCGCGCCGATGGCAACGCCTGCCACCCCCTACCGTCCCGCCACCGTTTCCCGCTGCGCGCGCACGATGGACATCAGGATGCCCAGCGCCAGCCCCAGCGTGACCATGGCCGTTCCGCCGTAGCTGACGAAAGGCAGCGGCACACCCACCACCGGCAGGATGCCGCTGACCATGCCCATGTTGACGAAGGCGTAGGTGAAGAAAATCATCGACACCGCGCCGGCCATCAACCGCGCGAACAAGGTGCCCGCATTGAGCGCGATGGCCAGGCCGCGCCACACGAGGAGCAGGAAGCCGGCAATCAGGCACAGGTTGCCCACCAGGCCGAATTCCTCTGAAAACGCGGCAAAGATGAAGTCCGTGGTGCGCTCCGGGATGAATTCCAGATGCGTCTGCGTGCCCGCCATGAAGCCCTTGCCGAACCAGCCGCCCGAGCCGATGGCGATCATCCCCTGGATGATGTGGAAGCCCTTGCCCAGCGGGTCGCGCGTCGGGTCGAGCAAGGTGCAGACACGCTGCTGCTGGTAGTCGTGCAGCACGGGCCAGCGCACGCCTTCCGCGCACAGCTGCGGCTCGAAGAAGACGATCAGCACGACGCCCACCGCGCCCAGCACGAGCGGCGGGAGCACCAGCTTCCACGACAGGCCGGCAAAGAAAATGACCGACAGGCCGGCCGCCAGCACCAGCAGCGACGTGCCCAGGTCGGGCTGCTTCATGATCAGCCCCACCGGCACCGCCAACAGCGCCCCGGCGACGGCAAAGTCGAGCGCGCGCAACTGCCCCTCGCGCTTCTGGAACCACCAGGCCAGCATGAGCGGCATGCCGATCTTGAGCAACTCGCTCGGCTGGATCACGATACCCAGGTCGATCCAGCGCTGCGCGCCCTTCTTGGTGATGCCGGCCACCGCCACGGCGACCAGCAGCAGCACGCCGGCGGCGTACAGGGGCGGCGCCAGCGCCATCAGCCGCTGCGGCGGAATCTGCGCCACGCTGAACAGCAGCGCCAGGGCAATGAGCATGTTGCGCCCATGGTCGGTGAAGCGCGTGCCGTGGTCGTAGCCGGACGAATACATGGCCAGCAGCCCGGCCCCCGCCAGCAGCGCGACGAGCAGCAGCAACCACAGGTCGAAGCCGCGAAACAGCGGCAGCACGCGCGCCAGCAGCGAGGGCTTGTTGATCGTGGTTTCCATGGGGGCGATTATCCGCGGGCGACAATCGGACCATGCCTGCTGCGACCACCACCCACCTGCTGTACCTGCACGGTTTCCGCTCTTCGCCCCAGTCGGCCAAGGCGCGGCTCACGGCGGCCTACGTGGCCGAGCACCATCCCGCCGTGCGGCTGTGGTGCCCGCAGCTGCCGCCCTCGCCCAGCGCGGCGATGGCACTGGTGCGCGCCGGCATCGCCGCCTGGCCCCAGGCCCACATGGCGGTGGTTGGCTCTTCGCTGGGTGGCTACTACGCCACCTGGGCGGCGCAGCAGGCGCGCTGCCCGAGCGTACTGCTCAACCCCGCGGTCGATCCGGCGCGCGACCTGGCCAACCACATCGGCGACCAGACCAGCTGGCACGACCCGGCGGAACACTTCTACTTCGCGCCCGAGTTCGTGGATGAGCTGCGCGCCCTCGACGTGCGCGGCCAGGCACCGGCGGCGCGCCAGCTGGCCATCATCGCCAAGGGCGACGAAGTGCTGGACTGGCGCGAGATGGCGGCGCGCTACCCCCAGGCCGAACTGCGGCTGCTCGAAGGCGGGGACCACGCCCTGAGCGATTTCGCGCAGCACCTGCCCGCCATCGCGCACTTCCTGCAACTGGCCTGACGGGACCGCACGCTAGGGAAGGACCCGGCACGCCACGCCGGGCCGCGCCGCCTGCTGCAGCCAGGCGATCAGGTCGGCGCGTTCGCCCGCATCCTTGACCCCGGCGTAGCCCATGCGGGTGCCCGGCACCGCTTGCATCGGGTCTTGCAGGAAGAGGTCGAGCGTGCGCGCGTCCCACACCCAGCCGGTCGCGCGCAGGGCCTCCGAGTAGGCGGCGTAGCCCGGCGCCGTGCCCGCGCGCCGCCCCAGCAGCCCGCAGTGTTGCGGGCCGGTGCGGTTGCCCTCGATGGCGTGGCAACCGGCGCAGCGCGCGTACACCTGCTCGCCGCGCGCCAGCGCCTGTGCGTCGGGCGCCGTGCGGGCGGGCGCCGCACCGGCCGTACCGGCCGCCAGCCCGAAAGCGGCGGCCAGCAGCATCTGGCGGGCAGCGGCGCTCATGCCATGAAGGCCGATGGCACCGGCGTTTCCCCCAGTACCTGGCGCAGCACGGCCCAGTGCATCGCCTCGTCGCCCAGGATGCTCGCAGCGACCTGCGCCAGCGCACGGTCCGCGAACAGGGGCACCGCGCCCAGGTAGGCGGACACGGCGCCGCGCTCCAGGCCCGCGGCAAAGCGCAGCACGTCGGCTTCGGCCTTGAGTTTTTCCACCGGGAACTGGTATTTGTCCTTGGCCGCCACCGGTTTCCCGCCGAGTTTCTGCACGGCCCCGGCGATCGCCGCCGCGTGCTCCTTGTGGTGCCCCTGGAACGCCAGCGCCACGGGCAGCACCGCCTTGCCCAGGAGGCCGCTTTCCGCGCCCACCTGGTAGGCCGCCACGGCTTCGTATTCGGCGCCAAGCGCGGTGTTGAGGATGCGCACGTCGGCCTCCAGCTCCTGCGCGCTCACCTTGGCGCCGGCGGCCAGCGCGTCGCGCCCGCCGAGCAGCGCCACCGCGCTGGCCGAGAGCACGGCCGCGCCGGACGCCGAAAGCGCGCGCCGGCGCGAGAGCCACAGGGCCTGGGAAGGGATCTCGATCGCAAAGTTCTTCATGGTTTTTCTCCGTGGGTTGATGAAACAAGGCCCAGCCCGCGCAGGCGCGCGCAGGGCGCCGCCGCGCGCGGGGCTGGCGCGTTCGGGTGGCAAGAGGTCGGGCCCGGCTAAGGTGAAATCAGGCCGCGCGTGTGCAGCTGCGCCAGCACATGGCGCACGACCTGGTCGCAGCGCTCGCCGGCAAAGGCGAAGACGCCGTCGGTGTGCGCCTCGATCTGCGCGCTGAGCGCGTCGCGCAGCAGGGCCCGGGCGCGCAGGTAGCGCGTCTTGACCACCGCGCCGCTCACCTGCAGGCAGTAAGCGGTCTCCTCAACGCTCATCTCCTGCACGGCGCGCAGCATGAAAACGCTGCGGTACAAGGGCGGCAGGCCTTCGATGGCCGATTGCAGCAGGGCGCGCAATTCGCTGCTGGCCAGCACCGATTCGGGCGAATTGCCGGGGGGTGCGCTGAAGGACATGCTCTGCTCCGGCGAAGGCTCGTCCTGCAGATCCTGGACGGCGATCGGCACCGAACGGCCGCGCTTGCGCAGCATGTCCAGCGCCACGTTGATGGCGATGCGCGCCATCCAGGTGGCGAGCGATGCGCCGCCCTGGAAGTCGGCGAGCCGGGTGAAGGCGCGCAAATAGGTTTCCTGCACCACGTCCTGCGCCTCGGCGTCGTCGGCGACCACGCCGCGCGCGGTCCGGAACAGCGTCCGGTTGTGGCGCCGCATGATGGCCTCGAACGCCGCAGGTTCGCCGCGCAAGGCGCCCGCCACCAGCTGCGCGTCGGACCCGGGCGGAGCCGTGGTGGGCAAGGCGGCGGCGGGTGACAAGGTCTGCATGGCGGGCTCTCTTTCGTGGGGCTTGTGACCATTGGACGCCGGCAAGCGGCAAAAGGTGACAACGGCGCCGATACCCGCAATGACCGCAGGCCCGCAGCGGCCAGCCCGATGGCGCCAGAATGCGGCCTGTTCCCCGCCACCGCGAGCCCCCATGAAAATCGCCCTGCTCTCCGACCTGCACCTGTCCGTGCAGCCCCTGCCGCTTCCGCAGACCGACGCCGACGTCGTCGTGCTGGCCGGCGACCTGCAGCGCCCGGCCCAGGGCATGGCCTGGGCGCGGCAGTTCACGCAGCCGACGCTGTACGTCGCCGGCAACCACGAGTTCTATGGCTCCGACCTGGTCAGCACCATGGCCCAGCTGCGGCGCGAGGCCGAGGGCTCGCCGGTGCGCGTGCTGGAGCGCGAGGCCTGGGAGCACGGCGGCGTGCGCTTTCTCGGCTGCACGCTGTGGTCGGACTACCGGCTGTTCGATTCGCCCGAGCAGCGCGAGGAAGGCCTGCAGAAGGCGCAGCAGTTCGTGCGCGATTTCAGCCGCATCGGCCTCGCACCCGGATTCGACGAGCGCTTCACGCCCGCCGTCTCGCAAATGCTGTTCGACCAGTCGGTCGCCTGGCTGGAAGCGCGCTTTGCCGAGCCGTTCGACGGCCCGACGGTAGTGGTCACCCACTTCGCGCCGGCGCGCGGCAGCATTGCGACGCAGTTCATCGGCTCCCCGCTGAACGCCTGCTTCGTCTCGGACCTGGAGGCGCACATCCTGCGCTGGCAGCCGGCGCTGTGGTTGCACGGCCACGTGCACCACAGCTGCGACTACCGCGTGGGCGCGACGCGCGTGGTGGCCAACCCGCGCGGCTACGCGCCCAAGGGCGTGGTGGAAAACGCGCACTTCGCGCCGGAAATGCTGATCGAGGTGTAGGGGCGCCGCGCTCCCCTCCCGCGCCAAGAGGCCCTGGCGGCCATGGGACAATTCCCCCGATGCACGCACTGTTTGAAGATTCCGGCAAGTTTTTCGCTGGCCGCATCCTGTCCGAAGCCGAGTCCTCGGCCCAGGTGGAGCTCGATTCGGGCAAGCGGGTCAAGGTCAAGGCGGCCCACCTGCTGCTCAAGTTCGACAAGCCCGCGCCGGCCGAGCTGCTGGCCCAAGGCCAGGCACTGGCCGAAAGCATCGACCTGCCGCTCGCCTGGGAATTCGCGCCCGAGGGCGAATTCGGCTTCGCCGAGCTGGCGCGCGAGTATTTCTCCGAGCAGGCCACGCTGACCGAGCAGGCCGCCGCGCTGTTTCGCCTGTACGAAGCGCCGCACTACTTCCGCCGCGCCGGCAAGGGGCGCTTCAAGAAGGCGCCGGCCGAGATCCTGCAGCAGGCGCTGGCCGCCATCGAGAAGAAAAAAGCCCAGCTGGCGCAGATCGCCGACTGGGCGGCGCAGCTCGGCCGGGGCGAGTGCCCGGCGCCGGTGCGCGAGCAGCTCTACAAGATCCTGTTCCGCCCGGACAAGAACGCGCCCGAATACAAGGCCGTGGTCGAAGCGAGCCGCGCCACGCACACCGCGCCTTTGGCCCTGCTGCAAAAGGCCGGCGCCATCGATTCGAGCTACCAGTTCCACTGGAAGCGCTTCCTGCTCGACAACTTCCCCAAGGGCACGGGCTTTCCGCAGCTCACCGCGCCCCAGCCGCCGGCCGATCTGCCCCTGGCCGACGTGCAGGCGTTTTCCATCGACGACTCGCAGACCACGGAAATCGACGACGCGCTCTCGGTCAGCGGGCTGGGCAGCGGCACGGTCACCCTGGGCATCCACATCGCCGCGCCGGGGCTGGCCATCGAGCCCGGCAGCGCGCTCGACCAGGTGGGGCGCCAGCGCCTGTCCACCGTTTACATGCCGGGCTACAAGGTCACCATGCTGCCCGACGCCGTGGTGCAGATCTACACGCTGGACGAAGGCCGCGCCAACCCGGCCGTGTCGCTGTACTGCACCATCGACGAGGCCACGCTCGCCATCACCGCCACCGAAACGCGCCTGGAGCGCGTGCCGGTGGTGGCCAACCTGCGCCACGACCAGCTCGACCACATCGTCACCGAGGCCTGGCTGGCCGACCCGGGTTTAGAGGATGAAAACACCCCCCAGCGCTTATCTGGCCTACGCAACCAGCTATCGTTTTTGTATCAATTGGCACAAAAGCTGAAGGCCGGCCGCGAAGTGGTGCGCGGCAAGCCGGAGAACTTCAGCCGGCCCGACTACAACTTCAAGCTGGTCAGCGAAACTGGCGGCAAGGGCGAGCCCGACGGCAGCGAAACCGTGCACATCAGCACCCGCCAGCGCGGCGCGCCGCTCGACCTCATCGTCGCCGAGGCGGCCATCGTCGCCAACAGCACCTGGGGCGAATGGCTGGCCAGCCTGGGCGTGCCCGGCATCTACCGCAGCCAGGCCAGCATGGCGCCGGGCGTGAAGGTGCGCATGGGCACCAAGGCCCTGCCGCACGCCGGCATGGGCGTGAAGAGCTACACCTGGGCCACCAGCCCGCTGCGCCGCTATGTGGACCTGGTGAACCAGTGGCAGATCATCGCCTGCGCGCGCCATGGCAAGACGGCCGCGCTGGCCGCGCCCTTCAAGCCCAAGGACGCCGAGCTGTTCTCCATCATCAGCAGCTTCGACGCCGCCTACAGCGCCTACAACGGCTACCAGGCGGGCATGGAGCGCTTCTGGACGCTCAAGTACCTGGAGCAGAACGGCATCACCGAACTCGATGCGACCGTGTTCAAGGAAGGCCCGGGCGGCAGCTTCCTGGTGCGCGCCGACACGCTGCCGCTCGTCTTTCCGGTGCTGGGGGCGCAAAACCTGCCGCGCGGCGCGCGCCTGCGCGTCAAGCTGGGCGCGGTCGACGAGATCACGCTCGACCTGCACGGCACCGTGCTCGCCCGCCTGGACGATCCGCTCGACCCGAGCGACGACGGCCCGGTGGACGACGAGGGTGCCGAGGACGAGGCCGTGGCCGGCCCGATCGCCATCGCCGTCGATGTGAACGAGGCGGAATCCCCCGCCGCCGAAGCGGCCCCGGCCGACGCTGCTGCGCCGTGATGCTGCCGCGTCCGCTCCGCACCCTCAGCACGCTGCAGCTCACGCTGGCGTTCTCCGTGCTGGCGCACGCGCTGCTGCTGTCGGTGCGCTTCGTCGCCCCGCAGCAGTTCAACCGCGTGTTCGAGGACACGCCGCTGGAGGTGATCCTGGTGAACGCGCGCACCAACGAGCCGCCGCCCGAGAAGGCCCAGGCGATCGCCCAGCACACCCTGGCCGGCGGCGGCGAGGCCGCCAAGGGCCGCGCCACCAGCCCGCTGCCCTATTCGGCGCTGACACGCGTTGGCGACGACTTCGAGGACGCGCAGAAGAAGGCCGACGCCCTGCTGGAGCAGCAGACCCAGCTGCTCGCCCAGCTGCGCCGCCAGGTGGCGGCCCTGCCCCCACCCGACCCGCGCAAGCCCGCGCAAAGCGAGGGCGAACAGGCGCAGGAAGAGCGCCGGCGCCAGCTGGTGAAGATCCTGGCCGAGATCGAGCGGCGCATCAACGAAGAAAACGCCCGGCCGAAGAAGCGCTACATCAGCCCGGCGACGCGCGAGGCCGCCTACGCCATCTACTACGACGCCATGCGCCGCAAGGTGGAAGACAAGGGCACCGAGAACTTCCCGCAAAAAGGCGGGCAGAAGCTCTACGGCGAGCTGACGATGATCGTCACCGTGAACCACGACGGCCGCGTGCTGGAGACGGAAATCGTGCAGGGCTCGGGCAACTCCCTGCTCGACCACCGTGCCCAGGCCATTGCGCGCGCCGCCGGCCCGTTCGGCCCGTTCAGCGCCGAAATGCGCGCCAAGGCCGACCAGATCGCCGTCGTCTCGCGCTTCAAGTTCACGCGCGAGCAGACGCTGGAGACCTCCGTCCGATGACCGCCGCCAGCGACCTGTACTGCGTGCTCGGCAACCCGGTGGCGCACAGCCGCTCGCCGTGGATCCACGCGCGCTTTGCCGAACTGACGGGCGAGCGCCTGCGCTACGAGGCGCGCCTGGTGCCCCTCGGCGGGTTCGCCGCGGCCCTGGCCGCGCTCGCCGCCGAGGGCGCGCGCGGCTGCAACGTCACCGTCCCCTTCAAGCTCGACGCCGCTGCCACCGCCACCGCGTGCAGCGAGCGCGTGCGCCTGGCCGGCGCGGCCAACACGCTCAGCCTTGCCGGCGGCGCCATCGTGGCCGACAACACCGACGGCCTCGGCCTGGTCGCCGACATCGTGCAGAACGCCGGCTTCGGCCTGGCCGGGCGCGACGTGCTGCTGCTGGGCGCCGGGGGCGCCGCCGCCGGCGCCCTGGGGCCGCTCATCGAGCAGGCGCCGCGCCGCGTGCTGGTGGCCAACCGCACCCTGGCCCGCGCCGAGGCGCTGGTGCAGGCCCATGCGGGCCTGGCAACGCTACACAAAGTAGAGCTTTCAGCCCAATTACCGCAAGCGCTGGAGCATGATTTCGACCTGGTTGTGAACGCCACGGCCAGCAGCCTGGCCGGCGCCGCCGTGCCGGTGCCGGCGGGCGTGCTGCGCGCCGGCGGGCTGGCCTACGACATGATGTACGGCCCGGCCGCGCAGGGCTTTCTCGACTGGGCCCGCGCTGGCGGCGCCGAGGCGCGCGACGGCCTGGGCATGCTGGTCGAGCAGGCGGCCGAGGCCTTTGCCCTCTGGCGCGGCGTGCGCCCGCCGAGCGCCCAGGTGCTGGCCGAGCTGCGCGCCCTGCTGGCGGAGCCGGCGCGGTGAAGCCCCTGCTGCGCTGGCTGGCGCTGCTGGCCATGGCCTTCGTCGCCCTGCAATTGTTCTTTGTGCTGCGCATCGCCGCCATGGCCGTGGCCGACCCGCAATCGACGAGCTTTCAGCGCAGCGAAATCTGGGGCCAGCTGCGCGGCGGCGAGCTGCAGTGGCGCCAGGAATGGCGCCCCTACGGCGCCATCGCCGACACGCTCAAGCGCGCCGTCATCGCCTCCGAGGACGATGGCTTCGTCGCCCATGACGGCATCGACTGGAACGCGATCGAGAAAGCCTGGGAACGCAACAACCGCGCCGAGCAGCAGGCTGCCAAGGCGGCGGCGCGCGCCGGCGACCGCCCGGTGCGCCCGCCCAAGATCCGGGGCGGCTCGACCATCACGCAGCAGCTGGCCAAGAACCTGCTGCTCTCGGGCGAGCGCACGCTGCTGCGCAAGGGCCAGGAGTTCGTGCTCACCCTGCTGCTCGAACGCCTGCTCAGCAAGGAGCGCATCCTGGAGATCTACCTCAACAGCGTGGAGTGGGGCGACGGCGTCTTCGGCGCCGAAGCTGCCGCGCAGCGCTACTTCAAGAAGAGCGCCGGGCGCCTCACCGCGCAGGAGGCCGCGCGCCTGGCCGTCATGCTGCCCGCGCCCAAGCGCTTCGAGAAGAACCCCGGCTCGGCCTACCTCAGCGGGCGCACGCGCACCATCATGGCGCGCATGGGCAGCGCGGAACTGCCCTGAAGCATTGCGCAGTTTTAAGCAAAATAGGCCTCCAGCGCACAACCAACAAGCGATTGCAGCTCTCATTTAAATAGCACATGCGCATTCTCGGCATCGATCCCGGCCTGCAGACCACGGGCTTTGGCGTCATCGACGCGCAGGGCCAGCGCCTGTCGTACGTGGGCAGCGGCACCATCCGCACCACGCAGCTGGCGCTCGGGGACCTGCCGGGCCGGCTGAAGGTGCTGTTTGACGGCATCGGCGAGGTCGCGGCGCGCTACCAGCCCGACGTGGCCACCGTGGAAATCGTCTTCGTCAACGTCAACCCGCAGTCCACCCTGCTGCTCGGCCAGGCGCGCGGCGCCTGCCTCACCGCCCTGGTGGCGCGCGACCTGCCGGTGGCCGAATACACCGCCCTGCAGATGAAAAAAGCCGTAGTCGGCCACGGCCGCGCGGCCAAGAGCCAGGTCCAGGAAATGGTGCGCCGCCTCCTGCAGCTGCCCGGCCTGCCCGGCCCCGACGCGGCGGACGCGCTGGGCCTGGCCATTACCCACGCCCACGCCGGCGCCGCCATGGCCCGCCTGGGCGAAGCCACGACGCTGCAGCGGCGCCAGCACGCCATGTACAAGGGCGGGCGCAGCTACTGAGGGCGCTCCCGGCGCCTCACACCGGCAGGCGCGTGCCTTCGGGCTCCGATGCCTGCGTCGGAGCGGGCGGCAGCGCATCGGAGCGCACCTGGTTGCCGCCCTCCTGCTTGCAGCGGTACATGCTGCGGTCGGCGTGGTCGAGCAGCGTGGCCGCATCGCTGCCATGGTCGGGATAGAGCGCCGTGCCAATGCTCGGGCGCATGTGCAGCACCTGGCCCTCCAGGTCGAACGGATGGGTGAACGCGGCCAAGATCTTCTGCGCCACCCCGTGGGCATGCTCCTTGTGGCGCCCGCTTTCGAGCAGCACCACGAATTCGTCGCCCCCCAGGCGCGCCACGGTATCGGAGGCGCGCACACAGCCCTGCAGGCGCCCGGCGACGCGCTGCAGCAGCAGGTCGCCCATGGCATGGCCCAGGCGGTCGTTCACGCGCTTGAAATCGTCCAGGTCGACAAACAGGAGCGAGACCAGCGTGGCGTCGCGGCGCGCGCGCGCCAGGGCGATCTGCAGGCGGTCCATCAGCACCATGCGGTTGGGCAGGCGGGTGAGCGCGTCGAACTGCGCCATCTGCTGCAGGCGCTCGTGCATTTGCCGGCGCTCGATGGCCGTGGCCACCTGGGTGGATACGAACTGCAGCAGTTCCTGGTCGGTGGGCGTGTAGGCGTCTTCGTCGCGGTAGCTCTCCAGCACCAGTGCGCCGATGACGCCGCTCTCGGTGCACAGCGGCACGCCCAGCCAGTACCTGGGCCGGGGCGGCGCGCCGTCTGGCAGCGCCGGCGCGTACCAGTCGTCGGCCGGGTCGGGCGTGAGCAACAAGGCCGTTCCGGTGCGCACCACGCGCGCGCCGGGCGTGTCGCCGGCCAGCAGGGTGCCGGGCGCCGCCGCATGGGTATTGACCCGGTAAGCGTGGCGCAGCGCGGCACTCGCCGGGTCGCGCAGCACCACCGAGAAGTTGCTGGCCACCACCAGCTCGCCGATGATCGCGTGGATGCGCTCGAACAGCGACTCCAGGCTTTGCGCGGCCTGCGCCGCTTCCGAGATCGCGTAGAGCGCGGCCTGCCGCCTCTCGTGCTGCTTGCGCTCGGTGATGTCGTGCGCCACGGCAAGCCGCACCTGCTGGTCGGGCAGCCAGCGCGCCGTCCAGAGAATGTGCGCAATGCGCCCGTCCTTGCGCACGTAGCGGTTCTCGAACTGCAGTTGCAGGTCGCCCGCCATGATGCTGGCGACCTGGCTCTGCGTTTCCGGCAGGTCGTCCGGATGCAGAAATTCCAAGATGCGTCGGCCCACCACCTCCTGCGGCGCATAGCCGAAGATGCGTTCGAACGCGGCGCTGACGAAGACGATCCGGCTGTCGGCCTCGACGACGCATACCGCATCAAGCAGCAGATCAATCAGCTTCAGGGAGGAAATGTCGTGCATGAAGCGGCAGGGGCGGCGTTTGGGAGCGGGTGGTGCGCCATTGTGCCGGTCTGCACCGCGCGGCGCTGGCGCCGGGGCAATAGGCAACGCCCCACGGAGAGCGTTCGCGCTAAGGGTGGGCGGGCAAGCTCAGCGTCAGCGTGGCCGGCGCACCGGCCGGCCCGAGGTGCGCCTCGCGCGGCGCAAGGGCCTGCAGCACCAGGTCGCCATCGACCTTCGCGCCGACGCGGAAGGGCTTCGCGGGCTGCCCGGCGACCGCGATCAAGGCAGCGCCATGGCGGCCGTCCCGGTCGGCCAGCACCCCCACCAGGGTGTAGCGGCTGGCGACCGCGGCGGGCGCACCCGGCGCCGGCGCCCCAGCGGGCGCCGCCCCCAGCAGCCGCGCGATCGCCTGGACGTCCGGCGCGGCAACCGGGGCCGGGCTGGCGGGTGCGGCGGGCAGCGAGCGCAGCCCCCAGGCCACCACGCTGGCGGCGGCAAGCGCCCAGAGCGCAAGCGTGGCAAGGCGCACGGGCCAGGGGCTGGAGGTGGGGCGGCTCATCGCACGATTATCATTCAGCGAACCGCGCCCGCCGCCCCTTCTTGCCCACCGCCAACGCACCCATGATCCCTGCCCACGCCCTTGCCCGCTCCGCGCACCGACGCCTTGCCGCCGGTTTCACCCTGATCGAGCTGATGGTGGTGCTGGTGATCATCGGCGTGCTGGCGGCGCTGATCGTCCCGAACGTGCTCGACCGCGCCGACGACGCGCGCAGCACGGCGGCGCGCACCGACGTCACCAACCTGATGCAGGCCCTCAAGCTCTACCGCCTGGACAACCAGCGCTACCCGACGGCCGAGCAAGGCCTGCAGGCGCTGGTGGCACGCCCCAGCGCCGGCCCCGCGCCCATCAACTGGAAGCCCTACCTGGAAAAGCTCCCCAATGACCCCTGGGGCCGGCCCTACCAATATCTGAGCCCGGGCATCAAGGGCGAGGTGGACGTGATGTCGTTCGGCGCCGACGGCCAGTCCGGCGGCGAGGGCAAGGATGCCGACATTGGCAGTTGGCAATAAAGAAATAGTGCCCCCACGCTCCCGCACTGCGTGTCGGTCGCTGCCCCCCGAGGGGGCGCAGCCTTGCTTGGGGCGGCCCGGCGCTGCGGCTGGACCGCCCCCACGCTCGCGCACCGCGGCGCGACGCAGCCAGGGCTTCACGCTGCTTGAACTGCTGCTGGTCGTGAGCATCATGGCGCTGGCCACCGCCGGGGTATCGGTGGCGCTGCGCGATCCTTCCGAGACACAGCTCGAACGCGAGGCCGAACGCCTGGCTGCGCTGCTGGAAGGCGCGCGCGCCCAGTCGCGCGCGGCCGGCGTACCGGTGCGCTGGCGCCCGACCCCGCGCGGTTTCCAGTTCGA
>MEDL01000047.1 GCA_001724785.1 Acidovorax sp. SCN 68-22
CCCCCCCCTCCCCCGCCTCAGCCGGCGCCGCCCCAGCCGGCACCGCCGCCGCCGCAGCGCGCGCAGCCCGAGCCACAGGAAGCCGACATCGCCATCGAGCGCGAGAAGCAGCGCCTGGAAAAGGAAAAGCGCGAACGCGAAGACCGGCTTGAACGCGAGAAGAAGCTCAAGGAGCAGCAGCGCGCCGAGCAGGAGAAGAAAGAGCGCCTGGCCAAGGAAAAGGCCGAGCGCGAGAAAGCCGAACGCGACAAGGCCGAGCGTGAGAAGGAACAAAAGCGTCTGGCCGAAGAAAAGCGCAAGAAGGACGAGGCCATCGAAAAAGCCAACGCCAAGGCCGCCGAAGCGCGCCGCCAGGAGAACATCCGCCGCATGCAGGGCCTGGCCGGCGCCACCGGCGCGCCCAGCGCCACGGGCACGGCCGAGCGCGATTCCGGCCCTTCGGGAGGCTATGGCGGACGCGTGGCCGCCAAGGTGCGGCCGAACATCGTCTACCCCGACGCCGTCGCAGGCAACCCACGCGCCGAGGTCGAGGTGCGCACTTCGCCGGACGGCACCATCATCGCCACGCGTCTGACCAAATCCAGCGGCAACCCGGCCTGGGACGGCGCGGTGCTGCGCGCGCTGGAAAAAACGGCCACCCTGCCGCGCGACGTGGACGGGCGGGTTCCCCCGTCCCTCGTCATCGGCTTCCGGCCGCAGGACTGACCAAGCCCCTACCGGTGCGCGGCCTTTGGCGCACCCTTATGTTTTCGCAGAGGATCTGCCACCATGACCCGCCCCGCCCCCGAACTGCTCCTGCCCGCCGGCTCGCTCGATCGCATGCGCGCCGCCTACGACTACGGCGCCGACGCGGTGTACGCCGGCCAGCCGCGCTACTCGCTGCGCGCGCGCAACAACGAATTCCGCATCGAGCAGATCGAAATCGGCATCCGCGAAGCGCACGCACGCGGCAAGAAATTCTTCCTGACGAGCAACCTGCTGCCGCACAACGACAAGGTGCGCACCTACCTGCGCGATATCGAGCCCATCATCGCCATGCGCCCGGACGCGCTCATCATGGCCGACCCCGGCCTCATCATGATGGTGCGCGAGAAGTGGCCCGAGGTCGCCATCCACCTCTCGGTGCAGGCCAATACCACCAACTTCATGGCGGTGAAGTTCTGGCAGAAGGTGGGCGTGGCACGCATCATCCTTTCGCGCGAACTGAGCCTGGACGAGATCGAGAAGATCCGCCAGGAATGCCCGGACATGGAGCTCGAAGTGTTCGTGCACGGCGCGCTGTGCATCGCCTACTCGGGCCGCTGCCTGCTGTCGGGCTACTTCAACCGGCGCGACCCGAACCAGGGCACCTGCACCAACGCCTGCCGCTGGAACTACGCCACGCAGGAGGCCGCCGTGGACCCGAACACCGGCGAAGCCATGGCCCAGCGCATGGAAGGCGACTTCAACTTCAACCAGGCGCAGCAGGACGACCACTCCGCCTTCGCCGCCTGCGGGGGCGGCGCGCGCCATCCCAAGGCCGACCAGGTCTACCTGCTCGAAGAAAAGGAGCGCCCCGGCCAGCTCATGCCCATCATGGAGGACGAGCACGGCACCTACATCATGAACAGCAAGGACCTGCGCGCCGTCGAGCACGTGCAGCGCCTGGTGGAGATCGGCGTCGATTCGCTCAAGATCGAAGGCCGCACCAAGAGCCAGTACTACGTCTCGCGCACGGCCCAGGTGTACCGCCGCGCCATCGACGACGCCGTCGCCGGCCGGCCCTTCAATCCGGCCTTGATCACCGAGCTCGAAGGTTTGTCCAACCGGGGCTACACCCCCGGCTTCCTGGAGCGCCGCCCGGCCAACGACTACCAGAACTACGAAACCGGCAGCTCCGAATCGCAGCGCAGCCAGTTCGTCGGCGAGGTCAAGGCGGTGCAGGACGGCTGGGCCGAGGTGGAGACCAAGAACCGCTTTGCCGTCGGCGACCTGATCGAGGTCATCCACCCCAGCGGCAACCGCACCGTGCGCCTGGCGCAGATGCAGGACGCCGCGGGCCAGCCGATCAGCGTGGCCTCGGGCAGCCCGCTGCGCGTGCGCATACCGCTCGCGGGCGCGGCGCAAGGCGCACTGCTGGCGCGGGTCTTCGAGGCAGAAAAAATATAATCAAAATAGCCTCTAGCGCTTTCTGTATATAGATTTGCAGCTACGCAATTTATAGCAAACAATAAAAAACCCGGCGCCTGGTGGGCGCCGGGTTTTTTTGTGGGAGCGGGCCGCTTAGTGGCCCACGCCTTCGGCCACTTCGCGGTACTCGGCGATCTGGTCGAAGTTCAGGTACTGGTAGATCTTTTCGCCGTTCTGGTTGATGACACCGATATCGGCCAGGTACTCCTCCTTGCTCGGGATGCGGCCGAGCTTGGAGCAGATGGCCGAGAGTTCGGCCGAGCCCAGGTAGACGTTGGTGTTCTTGCCCAGGCGGTTGGGGAAGTTGCGCGTGCTGGTGGACATCACCGTCGCGCCTTCCTTGACCTGCGCCTGGTTGCCCATGCACAGCGAGCAGCCGGGCATTTCCATGCGCGCGCCGGCCGAGCCGAAGACACCGTAGTGGCCTTCCTCGGTGAGCTGCTGCGCATCCATCTTGGTGGGCGGCGCCATCCACAGCTTCACGGGGATGTCCTTCTTCCCCTCCAGCAGCTTGGAGGCCGCGCGGAAGTGGCCGATGTTGGTCATGCACGAGCCGATGAACACTTCGTCGATGGTCGCGCCGGCCACGTCGGACAGCGTCTTGGCGTCGTCCGGGTCGTTCGGGCAGCAGACGATGGGTTCGGTGATCTCGGCCAGGTCGATCTCGATCACCGCCGCGTAGTCGGCGTCTTCGTCGGGCGCCAGCAGTTGGGGGTTGGCCAGCCAGGCCTCCATGGCCTTGATGCGCCGCCCGATGGTGCGCGCGTCCTGGTAGCCGTCGGCGATCATGTTCTTGAGCAGCACGATGTTCGAGTTGATGTACTCGATGATCGGCTCCTTGTTCAAGCGCACGGTGCAGCCGGCGGCCGAGCGCTCGGCCGAGGCGTCGGACAGCTCGAAGGCTTGCTCGACCTTGAGATCGGGCAGACCCTCGATTTCCAGGATGCGGCCGGAGAAGATGTTCTTCTTGCCCTGCTTGGCCACGGTCAGCAGCCCGGCCTTGATGGCGTACAGCGGAATGGCGTGCACCAGGTCGCGCAACGTGACACCGGGCTGCATCTTGCCCTTGAAGCGCACCAGCACCGATTCGGGCATGTCGAGCGGCATCACGCCCGTGGCGGCGGCGAACGCCACCAGGCCGGAGCCGGCAGGGAAGCTGATGCCGATGGGAAAGCGCGTGTGGGAATCACCGCCGGTGCCGACGGTGTCGGGCAGCAGCATGCGGTTGAGCCAGCTGTGGATGATGCCGTCGCCGGGCTTGAGCGAGATGCCGCCGCGCGTGCTGATGAAATCGGGCAGCTCGTGGTGCATCTTCACGTCCACCGGCTTGGGGTAGGCGGCCGTGTGGCAGAAGGACTGCATCACCAGGTCCGCCGAGAAGCCCAGGCAGGCCAGGTCTTTGAGTTCATCGCGCGTCATGGGGCCGGTGGTGTCCTGCGAGCCGACCGAAGTCATGCGCGGTTCGCAATAGGTACCGGGCACCACGCCCTGCTGGACGCCGTCTTTCTCGGGCAGGCCGCAGGCGCGGCCGACCATCTTCTGCGCCAGCGTGAAACCCTTGCCGGTGGCTGCGGGCACCTGGGGCAGGCGGAACAAGGTGGAAGGCGCCAGGCCCAGCGCCTCGCGCGCCTTGGCCGTGAGGCTGCGGCCGATGATGAGCGGAATGCGGCCGCCGGCGCGCACCTCGTCGAACAGCACGTCGCTCTTGACGGTGAACTCGGCAATGACGTTGCCGTCCTTGAGCGCCTTGCCGGCGTAGGGCAGCAGCTCAATCTCGTCGCCCATGTTCATCTGGCCCACGTCCAGCTCGATGGGCAGCGCGCCCGCGTCTTCCATGGTGTTGTAGAAGATGGGAGCGATCTTGCCGCCCAGGCAGACGCCGCCGAAGCGCTTGTTCGGCACGAAGGGGATGTCTTCACCGGTGAACCACAGCACGCTGTTGGTGGCCGACTTGCGGCTGGAACCGGTGCCGACCACGTCGCCCACGTAGGCCACGAGGTTGCCCTTGGCGCGCAGGTCTTCGATGAACTTCACCGGGCCGCGCTTGCCGTCTTCCTCGGGCGTGATGCCGTCGCGCTTGTTCTTGAGCATGGCGAGCGCATGCAGCGGGATGTCGGGGCGGCTCCAGGCGTCGGGCGCGGGCGAGAGGTCGTCGGTGTTGGTTTCGCCGGTGACCTTGAGCACGGTGAGCTTGATGCTCTGGGGCACTTCGGGGCGGCTGGTGAACCACTCGGCATCGGCCCAGCTCTGCAGCACAGCCTTGGCGAAGGCGTTGCCCTTGTCGGCCTTTTCCTTGACGTCGTGGAACTGGTCGAACATCAACAGCGTCTTCTTGAGCGCCTCGGCGGCGACGGAGGCCACGGCCGCGTCGTCCAGCAGGTCGATCAGGGGCGTGAGGTTGTAGCCGCCCAGCATGGTGCCCAGGAGCTGCGTGGCCTTCTCGCGGCCGATCAGCGTGCAGACCTCGGTGCCGTGCGCCACCGCGGCGAGGTAGCTGGCCTTGACCTTGGCGGCGTCGTCCACGCCGGCCGGCACGCGGTGCGTGATCAGGTCCACCAGCGTGGCTTCTTCACCCGCAGGGGGGTTCTTGAGCAGTTCGATGAGATCGGAGGTCTGCTTGGCCGTCAAAGGCAGCGGTGGGATGCCGAGCGCGGCGCGTTCGGCCACATGTTCCCGGTAGGCTTGCAACATCTTTCGTCTTTCGTGGTTTTGTAGTCCGTGGGAGCCAGCCCGCCGTGCGGGCCGGCGGTTCATTTCGCCGGCTCGTCGAGCAGGCTGCGCGCGGGCGCGTTCTTCAGGCTTTCAGCGACCGCCACCTGGGCCGGGCTCTTGCATTCATCGGCCAGGCGCTGGCCGCGCTTTTGGTCCATGAGCATGGACTTGTTGGCAATCTGCAGCCAGACGGCGCCGCCCTCCTTGTCTTCCAGGCGCACCGCGCCGGTGGAGGTGGCCACCGGCGACATGCGGTAGCGAAAGCCCTTGCCGTCGAGCTGGAAGTAGCCCGGTGCGGCCGGGTCCTTGGCGACGTTGACGTGCGCATTGAGCTCGCAGGGAATTTCGCCGACGTAGACGCGCTCGGCAATCGCCAATTGCTCGGGGCCGAGTGCCGCCTCGGCAGCGCGCACACCGCTCGCAACCTGGTTGGCCGCGCTCTTGAGCTGCGCGCGGCTGCTGGTGGGGTCGACCTTCTTGGGATCGGCCTTGGCCTTCTTCACGACCGGCTTCTTTTCGGCGGGCTTGGTGGCCGCCTTCTTCTGCACCGGCTTGGCCGTGTCGGCCTTGGCCGGCGCGGCCTGTGCCAGCACCAACCCGGGAAGCACGCCCAACAGGGCTGAGACAAGCAAGGCTTTCATGGAAATCACTCCTGCAACGAAGGGTCAATGAACAGAGGCCGTTTGGGCCGTGAACCAAGGCCGCACCGCGGGTGGCAGTGTGCGCCCCGTGCGCTGAGCGCGCTCCAGCAACTGCCAGAAATAGCGGTAGCTGGCGCGGTCGTGCAACACGCCGCCCACGCCAACAGGCGCCCAGTGTGCCTCGGCGGCGGCGAGCAGGATTTTCGCTGCATCCTCGACCGCTTCGGGCCGGGGCGCGAACGCCTCGACGATGGGCCGGATCTGCGCCGGATGGATGCTCCACATGCGCGTGTAGCCAAAGCGTTCGGCGGCCAGACCGGCGGCTGTGCGCAAGGCGCCGAGGTCGGAAAATTCGGTGACCACGCAATGCGAGGCCACTTTGCCATGGGCATGGCAGGCGGAGGCGATTTCGAGCTTGGCACGCACCACGAGGGGGTGGTCGAACTGCCCGCTCGCGCCCATGGCGGAAGCCGGAATGGCACCGCCGTGCGCCGAGACGAAATCCATCAGGCCGAAGCTCAGGCTCTGCACGCGCGGGTGCGAGGCGATGGCAAAGGCCTGCTCCACCGCCGCCGGCGATTCGATCAACGCATGCAGCGGCAGCGCCGTGGCGCCCGCGCGGTCCAACGCCTGGCACGCCGCCTGCACGTCGTCGACCGATTCGACCTTGGGAAGCATCAGGTGGGTGAGGCGCTGGCCCGCCCGGCCGGCAATCGTCGCCACGTCGGAGGCGAAGGCCGCATGCTCGACCGCGTGCACCCGGGCCGCCACGCGCGCTCCGGGCGCTGCAGCGCAGGCCAGCTCGGCCACGAGGGCCGCATGCTCGGCTTCGCCGCCCACGGGGGCGCCGTCTTCGCAGTCGAGCGTGACGTCGAAGAGGCACACGCCGAATTCGCGCGCCATGTCCGCCTGCAGTTGCAGGCTCTTGCGCATGCGCTCCGGGGCGCCGCAGTAATGGTCGCAGACCGGTAGCAGGACAGCGCCGGCCTGCGCCCCCAGCAATACGTCGCGCGGATGCGCCGGCCCCGACGCGCAGGTCGCCGCGTTCGCCGCAGCGCCCCCGGCGGGGGACGGCGCGGCCTGGGCCGGGGCATCACGCATGGGGCGGCTTACAGCAGGTGCTTGACGCCGTCCTGCTCGCCCTGCAGCTCGGCCAGGGTCTTGTCGATGCGCTCTTGCGAAAAGGCATCGATCTCCAGGCCTTCCACGACCTTGTACTCGCCGTTTTCGCAGGTGACTGGGAAGCCGAACATGACGTCCTTGGGGATGCCGTACTGGCCGTCCGAAGGAACGCCCATGGTGACCCACTTGCCTTGGGTGCCCAGGGCCCAGTCGCGCATGTGGTCGATGGCGGCGTTGGCGGCCGAAGCGGCCGACGACAAGCCGCGCGCTTCGATGATGGCCGCGCCGCGCTTGCCCACCGTGGGCAGGAAGGTGTTGGCATTCCATTCCTGGTCGTTGATCATCTTGGCGACGCTCTCGCCGTTGATGGTGGCAAAGCGGTAGTCGGCGTACATCGTGGGCGAGTGGTTGCCCCAGACGGTCAGCTTTTCGATGTCGGCCACGGCCTTGCCCGTCTTGGCGGCGATCTGGCTGGCGGCGCGGTTGTGGTCCAGGCGCAGCATGGCGGTGAAGTTCTTGCGCGGCAGGTCGGGTGCGCTCTTCATGGCGATGTAGGCATTGGTGTTGGCGGGGTTGCCCACGACCAGCACCTTCACGTCGCGGCTGGCCACGGCATTCAGCGCCTTGCCTTGTGCCGTGAAAATGGCGCCGTTCACCGCCAGCAGCTCGGCACGCTCCATGCCGGGGCCGCGCGGACGCGAGCCGACCAGCAATGCGTAGTCGGCGTCCTGGAAGGCGGTCATCGGGTCGCTGTGCGCCGTCATGCCCACGAGCAAGGGGAAGGCGCAGTCGTCAAGTTCCATCATCACGCCCTTGAGCGCCTTTTGCGGGCCTTCCACGGGCACTTCCAGCAGTTGCAGGATGACCGGCTGGTCCTTGCCGAGCATTTCGCCCGAGGCAATGCGAAACAACAGGGCGTAACCGATTTGGCCGGCGGCGCCGGTGACAGCCACGCGAACGGGCTTTTTGCTCATGGTGAACTCCGATGGTGTAAGAAACGGGGGCGTGGACACGGACGCTGGCTGGGCGCTGCAGTGCGCAGCTTTGCTCCGCAAACAGCCAAAGATTTTACCGCCCGTTTCCGCAGTGCGTCAATTTGTCTTATGTCTTATATAAGATATCATCCGATGCTGGGCGAAACGGGCGCCCGTGGTGCAGTGCAGCTGCCACGGCGTCCTGGAATCCGCCTTGCAAGCCCATGTCCTCCATTCCCCCATCCACCGCAGATTCCACGCCAGGGCCCGGCGCAGGCTTGCCCGCCCCGGCCTTCAGCCCGCTGTACCAGCAGATCAAGGGACTCATCCTGCAAAGCCTGCAGGCCGGCGAATGGAAACCGGGCGAGGCCATTCCAAGCGAGATGGACCTGGCCGCGCGCTTTCGCGTCAGCCAGGGCACGGTGCGCAAGGCCATCGACGAGCTGGCGGCCGAAAACTTGCTGCTGCGCCGCCAGGGCAAGGGCACCTTCGTCTCCACCCACGCCGAGCAGCAGGTGCAGTACCGGTTCCTGCGGCTCATGCCCGATCGCGGCGACGCGGCCACCGAAGGCCCGGCCGAGCGGCGCATCATCGACTGCCGCAGCACCCGCGCCAATGCCGAAGTGGCCCGTGCGCTGGGCCTGCGCACGGGCGAATCGGTCATCCAGGTGCGCCGCGTGCTGTCCTTCCACGGCCAGCCCACCATCCTGGAAGACCTCTGGTTGCCCGGCGCCGCCTTCAAGGGGCTGACGGCCGTGCAGATGAGCGATTACCCCGGCCCGACCTACGCCATGCTGGAACTCGAATACGGCGTGCGCATGGTGCGTGCCGACGAAAAAATCCGCGCCGTGCTGCCCGACGAGGAGCAGGCCATGCTGCTCCAGGTGACGCCGCAAACGCCCTTGCTGAGCGTCGCACGCACTTCCTACACCTACAACGACGTACCCATGGAACTGCGCCGCGGCCTCTACCGCACCGACAGCCACCACTACCGCAATACCCTGGGTTGAGTCGCCCGCGGAGCCGATCCGAAGGGACGTTTTCACCTGCATCAAACGGAAGCTTGCTGCATTGCAATAGAATTTTGTATTCCTCTGCGCGCAGAGTTACCACGCAGTTACACCCCACGAAAGCACCGACATGACGGAAATAGCGAAGAAGCGGCCCGAGTTCCGCAACATCAACGCCTTCAAGGATCTGACGACCTACCGCATGACCGCGGCGGCGTGGACTTCCATCCTGCACCGTGCCAGCGGGGCCATCCTGTTTTTGTTGCTGCCTCTGGTGATCTGGTTTTTCGACACCTCGGTGTCCTCGGAGTATTCGTTCGAGCGCTTCACCGCAGCATTCAGCACCGGCCTGTACTGGGTTCCGGGCTGGCTGCTCAAGCTGGTCAGCCTGGGCCTGATCTGGGCCTACCTGCACCACCTCTTTGCTGGCGTGCGCCACCTGATCATGGACATCGACCACCATGCGGTGAACAAGCAGTTCGGCAAGACGTCCGGGCTCACGGTGATCACGCTGTCGGTGGCGCTGACGCTGCTGCTCGGCGCCAAGCTGTTCGGCCTGTACTGACCGGCCCGGCAGCGTCCCATCGAAGAACAAGGAGTCCCCACCATGACCGATTTCGGAAACAAACGCACCATCGTCGGCGCCCACTACGGCATGCGCGACTGGCTGAGCCAGCGTGTCACCGCCGTGCTGATGGCGCTCTTCACCATCGCCCTCGTGGCACAGGTGCTGTTCAAGAAGGGCCCCATCGGCTACGAGCTCTGGGCGGGCATCTTCGCCGCGCAGTGGATGAAGTTCGTCACCTTTACCGTGATCCTGGCGCTGGCCTACCACGCCTGGGTCGGCATGCGCAACATCTGGATGGACTACATCAAGCCCGTCGGCCTGCGCCTGGTGCTGCAGATTCTCACCATCGTCTGGTTGCTGGGCTGCGTCGGCTGGGGCGTCCAGGTCCTGTGGCGCCTGTAGGCGCCCGCTGTCGTTTCCGCGATCAAAGGCTAAATTCATGAGCTATACCAACGCCAACATCACCAAGCGCAAGTTCGACGTCGTCATCATCGGCGCGGGCGGCTCCGGCATGCGCGCCGCCCTGGAACTCTCGCGCGCGGGCCTGAACGTGGCCTCGCTGTCCAAGGTCTTCCCCACCCGTTCGCACACCGTGGCTGCGCAAGGCGGCGTTTCGGCCTCGCTCGGCAACATGAGCGAGGACAACTGGCACTACCACTTCTACGACACCGTCAAGGGCGGCGACTGGCTCTCGGACCAGGACGCCGTCGAATTCATGTGCCGCGAAGCCCCGAGCGTGGTCTACGAACTCGAGCACTTCGGCATGCCGTTCGACCGCAATCCGGACGGCACCATCTACCAGCGCCCCTTTGGCGGCCACACCGCCAACTACGGCGAAAAGCCGGTGCAGCGCGCCTGCGCCGCCGCCGACCGCACCGGCCACGCCATGCTGCACACGCTGTACCAGCAGAACGTCAAGGCGCGTACCAACTTCTTCGTCGAATGGATGGCGCTTGACCTCATTCGCGACGCGGACGGCGACGTGGTCGGCGTCACCGCGCTGGAGATGGAAACCGGCGACCTGTACATCCTGGAAGCCAAGACGGTGCTGCTGGCCACCGGCGGCGCCGGCCGCATCTTCGCCGCATCGACCAACGCCTTCATCAACACCGGCGACGGCCTGGGCATGGCGGCACGCGCCGGCATCCCGCTGCAGGACATGGAGTTCTGGCAGTTCCACCCCACCGGCGTGGCCGGCGCTGGCGTGCTGCTGACCGAAGGATGCCGCGGGGAAGGCGCCATCCTGCTCAACAGCAACGGCGAGCGTTTCATGGAGCGCTACGCGCCCACCCTGAAGGACCTGGCGCCGCGCGACTTCGTCTCGCGCTCCATGGACCAGGAAATCAAGGAAGGCCGTGGCTGCGGTCCCAACAAGGACTACGTGCTGCTCAAGCTCGACCACCTGGGCGCCGAGACCATTCACAAGCGCCTGCCCTCGGTGTACGAGATTGGCGTGAACTTCGCCAACGTGGACATCACGAAGGAGCCCATTCCCGTGGTGCCCACCATCCACTACCAGATGGGCGGCGTGCCGACCAACATCCATGGCCAGGTCGTCACCCACGACGGCTCGGCCAGCCAGGTCGTCAACGGCCTGTACGCGGTGGGCGAATGCGCCTGCGTCAGCGTGCACGGCGCCAACCGCCTGGGCACCAACTCGCTGCTGGACCTGCTGGTGTTCGGCAAGGCGGCCGGCCGCCACATTGTCGAATTCAACGCCCGCAACGCGCAGCACAAGCCCCTGCCCAAGGACGCGGCGGAGCGCACGCTCGCGCGCCTCAACCAGCTCGAAAGCTCCACCGGCGGCACCTATTCGCAAGACCTGGCGGGCGAGATCCGCGCCACCATGCAGCAGCATGCCGGGGTGTTCCGCACCCAGGCCAGCATGAACGAAGGGGTGACCAAGGTCGCCGCGCTGCGCGAGCGGGTCGCCAGCGTCGAACTCAAGGACAAGTCCAAGGTGTTCAACACCGCGCGCATCGAGGCGCTGGAAGTGGACAACCTGATCGAGGTGGCCCAGGCCACCATGGTCTCGGCCGCTGCCCGCACGGAATGCCGCGGCGCCCACATGGTGTACGACTACGAACACCCCGCCGACCACCCCACGGCGCCGCTCGGCCGCGACGACGTGAACTGGCTCAAGCACACCCTGTGGGACAGCGCCAGCAACAGCCTGTCGTACAAGCCCGTGACCCTCAAGCCCCTGACGGTCGAAAGCGTACCTCCCAAGGTCCGCACGTTCTGACACCTGGCCGCCCCACGAGAAACACACCATGCAAAAACGCACCTTCCAGATCTACCGCTACGACCCGGACAAGGACACCAAGCCCTACATGCAGACCATCGAGGTCGAGCTCGACGGGCACGAGCGCATGCTGCTGGACGCGCTCATCAAGCTCAAGGCGCAGGACCCGGCGCTGTCGTTCCGGCGCTCCTGCCGCGAGGGCGTGTGCGGCTCCGACGCCATGAACATCAACGGCAAGAACGGCCTGGCGTGCCTGACCAACATGAACACGCTGCAGGGCACGATCGTCCTCAAGCCCCTGCCCGGCCTGCCCGTGATCCGCGACCTGATCGTGGACATGACGCAGTTCTTCAAGCAATACCACTCGATCAAGCCCTACCTGATCAACGACGACATCCCGCCCGAAAAGGAGCGCCTGCAGTCGCCCGAGCAGCGCGAGGAACTCGACGGTCTGTACGAGTGCATCCTGTGCGCGAGCTGCTCCACGGCCTGCCCCAGCTTCTGGTGGAACCCGGACAAGTTCGTCGGCCCGGCCGGTCTGCTGCAGGCCTACCGCTTCCTGGCCGACAGCCGCGACCAGGCTTCGGGCGAGCGCCTGGACAACCTGGAAGACCCGTACCGGCTGTTCCGCTGCCACTCCATCATGAACTGCGTGGACGTCTGCCCCAAGGGCCTGAATCCCACGCGCGCCATCGGCAAGATCAAGGAATTGATGGTCCGCCGCGCCATCTGAGCCAGTTCGCCATGCCTGCCCACGCCTCCGCGGACGACACCGCCCTGCTCGACGCCCGGGCCTTGAGCAAACTGCACTGGCGCTGCCGGCGCGGGCTGCTGGAGAACGACCTGTTCATCGATCAGTTCTTCCGCCGCTACGAGCACCAGATCACGGTCTTGCACGCCGAAGGCCTGGGCGCACTGATGGACCTGGCAGACAACGACCTGCTCGACCTGCTGCTGTGCCGCAAGGAGCCGAGCGGCGAACTCGACCAGCCGGCCGTGCGCACGGTGCTCGCCATGCTGCGGCAGCCGCCCCTGGCCGCGCCGTCCCACGACTGAGCCCGGCCTGCGCCCCTCTTACCCGCCTCTCTATCCAAAGGAATCCACCATGAAGCTCGCCGACAACAAGGCCACTCTGAACTTCAGCAACGGCAGCCCCAGCATGGAATTGCCCGTGTACCAGGGAACCATCGGCCCGGATGTCATCGACATCCGCAAGCTGTATGCGCAGACGGGCATGTTCACCTACGACCCGGGCTTCCTGTCCACGGCGGCCTGCCAGTCGTCCATCACCTACATCGATGGCGACAAGGGCGAGTTGCTGTACCGCGGCTACCCCATTGAGCAGCTTGCCACGCAGTGCGACTACCTCGACACCTGCTACTTGCTGCTCAAGGGCGAATTGCCCGACCAGCAGCAGCGCGGCGACTTCCACAAGCTCGTGATCAACCACACCATGGTGCACGAACAGATGCAGTTCTTCCTGCGCGGCTTTCGCCGTGACGCGCACCCCATGGCGGTGCTCACCGGCCTGATCGGCGCGCTCTCGGCCTTCTACCACGACAGCACGGACATCAACAATCCGCAGCACCGCGACATCGCCGCCATCCGCCTGATCGCCAAGATGCCCACGCTGGTCGCCATGGCCTACAAGTACGGCGTGGGCCAGCCCTACATGTACCCGCGCAACGATTTGTCCTACGCCGGCAACTTCCTGCGCATGATGTTCGGCACGCCCTGCGCGGACTACGTGGTGAACCCGGTGCTGGAACGCGCGCTCGACCGCATCTTCATCCTGCACGCCGACCACGAACAGAACGCCTCCACCTCCACGGTGCGCCTGTGCGGCAGCTCGGGCACCAACCCGTTCGCGGCCATCGCCGCCGGCGTGGCCTGCCTGTGGGGTCCGGCGCATGGCGGTGCCAACGAAGCCTGCCTGAACATGCTGGAAGACATCCAGCGCCAGGGCGGCGTCGCCAAGGTCGGCGAATTCATGGAGAAGGTCAAGGACAAGAACTCCGGCGTCAAGCTGATGGGCTTTGGCCACCGCGTCTACAAGAACTACGACCCGCGCGCCAAGCTCATGCAGGAAACCTGCAACGAAGTGCTGGCAGAACTCGGCCTGGAAAACGACCCGCTGTTCAAGCTGGCCAAGGAAGTCGAGAAGATCGCGCTGGAAGACGACTACTTCGTGCAGCGCAAGCTCTACCCGAACGTCGACTTCTACTCGGGCATCGTGCAGCGCGCCATCGGCATCCCGGTGCACCTGTTCACCGGCATCTTCGCGCTGGCCCGCACCGTCGGCTGGATCGCCCAGCTGAACGAAATGATCAGCGACCCCGAATACAAGATCGGCCGCCCGCGCCAGCTCTACACCGGCGCCGTGCGCCGCGACATCGGCGGCGCCAAGTAAGCCGCTCCAGCGCCCCAACCCGCCGCGACCCGGCGGGTTTTTTTATGCGTGTGTCAGGGCAAAAATTCATGGCCAAATAGGGCTCTAGCGCTTATCCCTATTGGGTATCAAGCTATCTTTTTTACATGGATTCGGCGGGATCAGAAAGGCCCGCGCGCCCAGGCCAGCAGCAGGCTGGCGCCGACGAAGCGCGCCTGCCAGCGCAGCGCTTGCCAGGCGCCAGCGGCGCGGCGCTCCACCCGCTCGTACAGCGCCCAGCCCGCCAGGAGGGACAGGGCGAACGCGGCCAGCAGGCCCAGGGCATGCGCCAGCGCCTGGTCCGGCCACAACCGCACCCACACCGCATTCACCACCAGCGCCACCGGGTAGTGCACCAGGAACACCGAGTAGCCGCGCTCGCCCACCCACTGCAGCGGCGCGGCAAGCGCCTGCGTCCAGCGCGGCGCAGCGCGCGGCGCGGGGGCGGCCAGCCAGGCCAGCCAGGCGGCGGTGCACAGGGCCACCAGCAGGCGCGCGCGGAAATCCACCGCCAGCGCCAGGCCGCCGAGCAGGGCGAGCGCCAGCAGCCAGCGCCCCGGCTGGGGACTTCGCACCGCCCACAGCGTGGCCATGCCCAGGCCGTAGGAACCGAAGAAGTAGATGCCCCATGCGTCCAGCTCCGGCATGCGGTTGAAGCCCAGCAGGGACACCGCGCACAGGCCGAGGACCGCCACCCGCCCCGCCACTGCCGCGTAATGCTCCCAGCGCCCCGGCAGGCGGCGCGCCAGCGCCAGCAGCAGCACCGCCATGGCGTAGAGCTGCAGGTCGATCGCCACGTACCAGACGCCGGCCGACAGCGCCGGCTCGCCCAGCACGTCCTGCAGCATCAAGGCGTTGGCCAGCAACTGCCCCAGTTGCGGGCTGTCCGGCACGCTGGGATCGTCCAGCCAGGGCCGCGCCAGGGCCGCGGCGACCACGGCGGCGAGCAGCGCGGCGGCATAGGGCACGACCAGGCGGACAAAACGCCGCCCGATCTGGTCGGGTGCCGCGCCGAAGCGCGCCCGACCGGACGGCGCCAGGCTCGCGGCCGCCAGGTAGCCGCCGATCACCAGGAACACCTGCACGGCCATGCGCGCATAGTCGTACAACCAGCCCATCAGCTGGGGCGCGAAGGGCTGCAGGGTGTCGGGAAGCGGGCCGTAGGCGCTGAGGTGGTGGGCCACGATGGCCAGGCAGGCGGCGCCTTTGGTGGCGTCCAGCCATGGCTGGCGCTGGGGTGTTGGGGGCATGCGGGATTCGAAGATGGGCTCGCCGCAGTACACAAAAACCGGCGGGCAGGTATCCATAAGCAGCGAGGCGGCCACGGGGTTGACACGCCGACCCCCAATGGGCGCACCAATGCCACCACGGGGTACTGTGAGATCGTCTCGGGGATACACTCGGGCGTTGCTTCGCCCTCACGTTTGCCTGCCATGTCCAAACCGCCCATCACCGTCTCCTCCCTGGACCTCGAACGCCTGGAAACCCTGCTCGAGTCCGCGGACGGCGCGAGCTTTCCCGGGCGCCCGCAGCTTCAGGCCGAGCTGGACCGCGCCGAGATCGTCGAACCCGCCGACATGCCACCCAACGTGGTGAGCATGAATTCCACCGTCAAGTTTTCCATCCAGGAAACCGGCAAGGAGTTCTGCCTCACCCTGGTCTACCCGCGCGACGCCGGCAGCACGCCGAACGCCATCTCCATCTTCGCCCCGGTGGGCAGCGCCCTGCTCGGCCTGTCCGTCGGCACCGAACTGGCCTGGCCGGTGCCGGGCGGCGGCAGCATGACGGTGCGCGTCGCCGAAGTGGTCTACCAGCCGGAACGGGCCGGCGAACTGCACCGCTGAAAAGGCCCCGCCCATGTCCGCACGCCCACCCTTCGACGCCACCCGCCCGCTGTGCGGGAGCGGCGGGGGCTTCGACCCCAATTCCACCAGCGCCTTCCAGCGCCGCATGGAGCGCGCGCCCGAATGGTTCTGCTCATTTCTTGCCGGGAACACGCGCGAAAAGACGCGTTTTCGCAGCGAATTGGCCACCATGAAGGGCTCGGTGGTGTGGTTGATCCGCCAGCGCCGGCAGGGCGCGTGGACCGTCACCGAACGGGCGCACCTGCGCGACGTCATGCGCTCGGCCTCGTCCGTCAGCCCCTACCTGATCATCTGGGTGGTGCCGGGTTCGCTGGTGCTTCTGCCCTTCCTCGCCTGGTTCATCGACCGGCGACGCAGGCGCCCGCAGCGCTAGCAAAAAAACGTCAAATCGGCATCTGGCGCTTATCCATCAAAGCTGAGCAGCTATCAGTGCGATAGCAGCCCGACGCCAGCGCTCGCACCAACCCCGCCACAGCGCGGCCCCCTGGTAGGCGGGCGCCACGCGCACGACTGCGCGGCGTCCGACGCGGGCGCGCACCGCCCGGCGCTACGCTTACACCGGGTTACGCGGGCCCGTGTTCCCCGCGGCCCCTACGCACCATGACGCTTCGCCTGCCATTTTCCGCCCTCGGCCTTTGCTGCTTTCTCGGCGCCTGCTCCGGCCTGCCGCAGGACGTCGAACGCCCTGTCTCCCACGCGCTGGAGGCCCCGGCCGACACCCCCCTCGGGGCCGCGGTGGCGCAGCGGAGCGCCGCCGCGGGCGCGGGCAACGCCTCCGGGTTCCTGTTGCTCAATGGGCCGGCAGACGCCTACGGCAGCCGCCTGGCACTGACGCAGGCGGCCCAGAAAACCCTGGACCTGCAGTACTACGCCATCCACGCCGACGCCAGCACCGCGCGCCTGCTGCGCAGCGTGCTCGCGGCGGCGCGGCGCGGGGTGCGCGTGCGCGTGCTGTTGGACGACTTCCACAGCACCGGGCGCGACGCCCAGGTGATGCGCCTGGCCTTCGAGCCGAACATCGAAATGCGCATGTTCAACCCGGTGGCCGGGCCACGCGCCTCGAAGATGGGGCGCATCTTCAGCGCGGTGCTCGACTTCTCGCGCGCCCAGCAGCGCATGCACAACAAGCTGTTCATCGCCGACAACGCCATGGGCATCACCGGCGGGCGCAACCTGGGCGACGCCTACTTCGGCAACGCCGACTCGGGCAATTTCGTCGACGTCGACGTGCTCGCCGCCGGCCCCATCGTCGCCGACCTCTCGCGCAGCTTCGACAGCTACTGGAACAACGAGCGCGCCTACCCCGTGCAATCCTTGATCAGCAAGAAGGAACTGCTCGAGATGCGCGCCCGGGCGCGCGCGCAGGAGGAGGCCGAAGCGGACGAGCCCGCCCAGGGCACCGACCTGAAGGCCCTCGCCGCCCGCCAGCCGGCATCCGCGGCGGCTCCCGGACAACCCGCCTCGGCGCCGACCAAGCGCGAGGTGAAACAGGAGCAGGCGCAGCGTGCCGCCGAATTCCAGCCCATGGACCTGGAGCGCGTGCGCTTCGTCTGGGCACCGGCCGTGGTGCTGGTTGACAAGCCGGCGAAGATCGCTGCCGAAGCGGGCGTGCTCGCCACGCCCAAGGACACGCCACAGGACAACGTGGACGCCTCACCGCCCGGTCCGCAGCGCGCCAAATCAGCCAAGAGTGCGCCCCTCCCGGCCTCCGAGCCGGCCGCGCGCACGCCGCGCCAGGCGGTGGCGGCGGTGGTGCCCGACGCCGCACCGCAGGCCGCTGCGGCCGCCGCCGATGACCCCAAGGGCGACACCGTGGTCGACGGGCTGCTCCAGCTCATGGGCCAGGCGCGCCGCGATCTGCTCATCGTCTCGCCCTATTTCGTTCCCGGCAAGGACATCCTGCAGGCCTTTGCCGACGCCCGGGCGCGCGGTGTGCGGGTGCGCGTGCTGACCAACTCGCTGGCCTCGAACGACGCACCCATCGCCCACGCCGGCTACATGAAACACCGCGACGCGCTGCTGGACATGGGCGTCGAGCTGTTCGAGATGCGCAGCGAGCAGGCGGGGCTGTCGAGCGCCATGGGCCTGTCGGGCTCGGGCAGCGGCACGGGAAGCTCCCGCGCCATGCTGCACTCCAAGGTGCTGGTGATGGACGGTCGCCTGCTGGCCGTGGGTTCCATGAACCTGGACCTGCGCTCGGAGCTGCAGAACACCGAGATCGCTCTGTTGATCGGCAGCCGCAAGCTCTCGGGCATGGCGACGGCGCAGCTTGAAGCCGGTCTGCGCGACCTCGCCTGGCGCCTGGAGCGCGACGACCAGGGCCTGCTCTGGCGCGCACCCGAAGGCAGCGGGCTGGAGGACGCGCGCCACGAACCCGACACCAGCCTCACGCTGCGTGTGCTGATGCGCCTGCTGGCCCCGCTGGCGCCAGACCACCTGCTGTAGCGGCTGCCAGGCGCGCCAGCGCCTCGCCGACGGCGCGCTGCTCGGTCAGCACGCGCACCGTGTCGTAGGCGGCCTGCGCCTCGGGGTAGCGCCGGCGCAGCAGGTTCAGCCACTGCTTGAGGCGCCCGGCACGCTGGCGGGGCTCGAGCTGCGCGCACACCAGCGCCCAGAACGTGAGCAGATGCGGCACCAGCGCCGCCCACGGGAGCGGTTGCCCGACGCTCTGGCCGGCGTCGTGCGCGCGCAGCGCCAGCGCGAGGCCCGGGTCGGCGACCATGCCGCGCCCCAGCATGAGGGCGTCGCACCCTGAGGCGGCGCGGCAGCGCAGCGCGTCCTGCAGCGTCCAGATTTCGCCGTTGGCCACCACCGGCACGCGCACCGCGGCGCGGATGGCGGGAATCTGCTCCCAATACGCCGGCGGGCGGTAGCCGTCCTGCTTGGTGCGCGCGTGGACGACGATTTCGCAGGCACCTGCGTCCGCCATGGCCTGGGCGCAGGCGACGGCGAGCGCCGCGTCGTCGTAGCCCAGGCGCATCTTGCAGGACACCGGCATGGCAGCCGGCACGGCGCGGCGCACCGCCGCCACCACCTTGGCAATCTGTTCGGGCTCGCGCAGCAGCGCAGCGCCGCCGCCGTGCCGGTTGACCACCCTGGCCGGGCAGCCGAAGTTCAGGTCGATGCCCTCGGGCCCGAGCGCGGCCAGGCGCGCCGCGTTCTCGGCCATGCAGGCCGGGTCCGAGCCAAGCAGCTGCGCACGCACCGGCGTGCCCGCCAGCGTGCGCCCGCCGTTGCGCAACTCGGGCAGGTAGCGCAGGAACACCTTGTCGGGCAGCAGCGTGCCGGTGACGCGGATGAACTCGGACACGCAGCGGTCCACCCCGCCGACGCGCGTGAGGATGTCGCGCAGCACGAAGTCCAGCAGGCCTTCCATGGGCGCCAGCAGCAGCAAGGGCGGCGCAGCAGCAACAGAATTCATAGCCAAAATGGCCTCTAGCGCTTACCCAGCAAGGGTTTACAGCTATTTATTTATGAGTTTTCACGGCGCCGCCGCCAGGCGCCAGAGCGAGGTCACTTCGGCCGCACGCGCCGCGTGCAGCGGGTCGCTCGCGTCCTGCGCCTTGCCGTGCTGCGGGCGCACCTCACTGCGGCCCAGCACGGTGAGGCCCGCCGCGGCGATCCAGGCCTCCAGTTCGGCGCGCGTGCGCAGCCCCAGGTGCTCGGCCAGGTCCGAGAGCAGCAGCCAGCCCTCGCCGCCCGGCGCCAGATGCCCGGCGAGGCCGGCCAGGAAACCGCGCAGCATGCGGCTGCCTTCGTCGTAGATGGCGTGCTCCAGCGCCGAACTGGGGCGCGCCGGCAGCCACGGCGGGTTGCAGACCACCAGCGGCGCGCGGCCGGGCGGGAACAGGTCGGCCTCCAGCACCTCCACCTGGCCGGCCAGGCCCAGGCGCCGCAGGTTCTCGCGCGCGCAGGCCAGCGCGCGCGGGGCATTTTCGGTGGCCACCACCTTGGGCACGCCGCGCCGCGCCAGCAGCGCCGCGAGCACCCCCGTGCCGGTGCCGATGTCGAAGGCCAGCGCCGCGCCGGGCGGCAGGGCCTGGCATGCAACCAGGTCGATGTATTCGCCGCGCACCGGCGAGAACACGCCGTAGTGCGGGTGGATGCGGTTGCCCGGCGGGTCGCCCAGGGCGGCGATCTCGACGCCCTTCTTGCGCCACTCGTGCGCGCCCACAATGCCCAGCAGCTCGCGCAGCGAGGCCACGCAGGCCTCGCCCGTGGGCGGCCCCCAGGCCTCGGTGATGGCGGCGCGCCAGTCGGGCGCGCGGCGCAGGTCGATCGAATAGTCGGGCTCCAGGGCGATCAGCAAGGTGCCCAGGGTGCGCGCGCGCTGCGCCTGCGCCTGGCGGTGCAGGTGAAAGCGCTCGGCCGGGCTGGCGGCGGCCAGCTTGGCCGCCGCGCGCGCCGCCGCCTTGGCGGGCTTGTGGTCGGCGCGGCGCGCCATGGCCTGGAGCAGCTGGCGCGCGTTCTGGAAGTCGCCCTGCCAGAGCATGCCGGTGCCGGCGCAGGCCAGGCGGTAGGCGCTGTCGGCGCTCTGCGTGTCGTCCACCCGCTCCACGCGGCGTGGCGCGGCCAGGCCCGATTCGCTCTGCCAGCGGGCGCTTTGGGCGCTGCCGTCGGCGGCGTTCCAGGCAATGGAGGGGGCGTTGGTGGGCAAGGTGTCAGCCCGCCAGGGGGCGTTTGAGGCGCACTTCCTCGATCTTCACGCTGCCGACCACGGCCGTCTTGGCGGTGGACATTTCGCGCTTGAAGCCGGCCAGTTCGTGGAAGCGGATCGCGCGCTCGTTGCGCAGCGGCACCCAGGCGGTGACGTTGGTGCAGCCTTCTTCCTGCAGGCCGTCGCGCGCGGCGTCCCACAGCGCCAGGCCGACGCCCTTGTTCCAGTGCGTGGGGGCGGCGTAGATGGCCCAGATTTCGCCCGTGGTGGGGCGCGATTTCTCGTCGCGCGAGCGGTCGTAGCCCACGAAACCGACGACTTTTTCATCTTCCACCGCCACCTGCACCTGGGGCTCGCAGTACTCGATGGCTTCGCGCCAGTAGGCCTGGCGCTTTTCTACGGAAAGGGTCTTGAGCTGGTCGTCGGGGACGATGCCCTGGTAGGCCTGCTGGGCGGCAACGGTGTGGATCTGGGCGATGGCTTTGGCATCGCGAAGCGTGGCGGGACGAACCTGAATGCTGGACATGAAAAAACCGACCGGAAACGGACAAACGAAATTGGAAAAGAGCGGCATTGTCGCCGCAAACGCCCGGCGCCCCCTGGCGCCGACCCGCGCGGGCCAGGGGCCAATGCGGCGCCGGCACGCGGCCGGGGCCGCTCAGAGGATGCGCCGCAGCAGCTTGAGCGTGCTGTCGAGCCGCGCGCCGTAGGGCGGGTAGAACAGCGCGCCGAGCGACCAGCGCGACTGGATCAGCACCGACTTCTGGTGGCAAAAGCGCAGGTAGCCCGGCTCGCCGTGGTAGGCGCCCCAGCCGCTGTCGCCCACGCCGCCGAAAGGCAGGTTGTCGTGGGCAATGTGCATCAGCGTGTCGTTCACGCTGACGCCGCCGCTCACGGTGCGCGCCAGCACGTCGTCGCGCACCGCGTCGCTGTTGCCGAACCAGTACAGCGCAAGCGGCCGGGGGCCGGCGTTGATGTGGGCGATGGCGTCGTCCAGGCGGTCGTAGGAAACCACCGGCAGGATGGGGCCGAAGATCTCCTCCTGCATCAGCTGCATCTCCGACGTAGCGCCCAGCACCAGCACCGGCGCCATCTGGCGGTGGGTCGCGCCGTCCAGCGTGGCGGCGCCGGGCGCAACCGGCTTGTCGGGCGCCGGGTCCATGGAGAGCACCTCGGCGCCCTGCGTCTGCGCCTGCTGCAGCATGGTGCGCAGGCGCGCCAGGTGGCGCGGGCTGATGATGGAGGCGTAGTCCTTGTTGCCGGCGATGCGCGGGAACAGCTTGGCGACGGCGGCGCGGTAGGCGTCGGCAAAAGCGCCCTCGCTGCCGCGCGGCAGCAGCACATAGTCGGGCGCGATGCAGGTCTGGCCGGCGTTGAGGAGCTTGCCGTGGGCGATCTTCAACGCGGCGTCCTCCAGCCGGCAATCGGCGTCCAGGATGCAGGGCGACTTGCCGCCCAGTTCCAGCGTGGTCGGCGTGAGGTTCACCGCCGCCGCCTGCGCCACCTTGCGGCCCACGGCCGTGGAGCCGGTGAACACCAGGTGGTCGAACGGCAGCGCGGCGAAAGCGCTGGCCACCGCCGCGTCGCCCTGCACCACGCAGACTTCGTCGGGGGTGAAGAACTGCGCCAGCAGGCGTTCGAGCTGCGCCGAGGTGTGCGGCGTGAGCTCGCTCGGCTTGATCATCACGCGGTTGCCGGCGGCCAGCGCGGTGATGGCCGGCGCCAGGGCCAGCTGCACGGGGTAGTTCCACGGCGAGATGACGCCGACCACACCGAGCGGCTGGCGCTCGATGCGCGCGCTGGCGGGCAGCAGGTACAGCGGCGTGCGCACCTTCTGCGGCCGGCTCCAGCGCGCCAGGTGCTTGAGCGTGTGGGCGATCAGGGTGTGCAGCACGAACATGTCGGCCACTTCGGTCAGGCGCGGCGAGCGCACGCCGAAATCGGCCTCGACCGCCGCCGCCAGCGTACCGCCGTGCTCGTCGAGGAGCTTCCTCATGCGCAGCAGGCGCTCGCGCTTGACCACCAGCGGCACGGCCACGTGCGCGCGGCTGGCGTGGTACTGGGCATCGAACAGGGCGCGCAGGTCGGTGGAGGTCATCGGCGCATCATAGTGGCGCGCGTGCCGCCAGGAAGCCCCACCCTTAGAGTGGGCGCCTCAATCGCCACGGGGGGCGCGGGGCTGCACGTCGGTCACCTCCTCGGTGCCGGGCAGGGGCCGCATCAGCGGGCCGGCGGCGCCGGTTTGCGGTGGCGTCGGCGGCTCGCTGGGCGGGGGCTCGGCGCGGCGCTGCCCCCAGCCGCTGCGCGCGGTGGTGGCGCGCCAGGCGGCGCGCGGGTCCACGCCCATCACCCACGGTGCGACGGGCCGGCCCGTCAGGCGCGCCCACAGCATGCGCAAGCCCCAGAACGCGCCCAGCAGCAGCGCGGCGGTGACCAGACTGAGAAACACCACCAGGCCGGCCAGCAGCACCACGGCGCGCAGCACCCAGGCCAGCACGCGGTTCACAACTTCTTCCAAATCATCTCCTGGCCCGCCCCGCAAGGCGAAAATTGGGGCAAAAAAGGCGTTCACCGCTTGCTGGCATTGGGCTTGCAGCTATCTTTTTTATAGACCTGCCGCCGCTCCGTCCGCCTTGCCGGAAAAGTGGAACACGCCCGGCGCCAGCACCGGGTCCACATCGACCGCCACCACGCTCTTGGGCGGGAAGCGCCCTTCGAGCAGCAGCTTGGACAGCGGGTTCTCGATGCGCTGCTGGATGGCGCGCTTGAGCGGGCGCGCACCGAACACCGGATCGAACCCGACCTTGGCCAGCTCGGCCAGCGCCGTGCCCGAGACCTGCAGCTCCAGGTCCATCTTGGCCAGCCGCGCCTGCAGCAGCTGCAGCTGGATGCGCGCGATCGATTCGATGTGCGCGGCGTCGAGCGCGTGGAACACCACGGTTTCGTCGATGCGGTTGAGGAACTCCGGCCGGAAGTGGTTCTTCAGCTCGCCCCAGACGGCATCCTTGATGTCGTCCGAATCCTGCCCGACCATGGCCTGGATCAGGTGCGAGCCGATGTTGCTGGTCATCACGATGACGGTGTTCTTGAAGTCCACGGTGCGTCCCTGGCCGTCCGTCAGGCGGCCGTCGTCGAGCACCTGCAAGAGCACGTTGAACACGTCCGGGTGGGCCTTCTCCACCTCGTCGAGCAGCAGCACGGAATAGGGCTTGCGGCGCACGGCTTCCGTGAGATACCCGCCCTCCTCATAGCCCACATAGCCCGGAGGCGCGCCGATCAAGCGCGCCACGCTGTGCTTCTCCATGAACTCGCTCATGTCGATGCGGATCAGGTGCTCCTCGCTGTCGAACAAAAAGCCCGCCAGCGCCTTGCACAGCTCCGTCTTGCCCACCCCGGTGGGGCCCAGGAACAGGAACGAGCCCGTGGGGCGGTTCGGGTCCGACAGGCCCGAGCGCGAGCGGCGGATGGCGTTGGCCACGGCGGCAATGGCTTCGTCCTGGCCGACCACGCGCTCGTGCAGCTTGTCTTCCATCAGCAGGAGCTTGTCGCGCTCGCCCTGCATCATCTTGGAGACGGGAATCCCGGTGGCGCGGCTCACCACCTCGGCGATTTCCTCGGCGCCGACCTGCGTGCGCAGCAACTGGTTGGGCGTGTGCGCGCCGTCGCCCGACTCCTTGGCCTGCGCTTCCTTGAGCTGCTTTTCCAGCTCCGGGAGCTTGCCGTACTGCAGCTCGGCCACCTTGTTGAAGTCGCCCTTGCGCTTCAATTCCTCGATCTGCAGCTTGACGCGCTCGAGTTCCTCGCGCACGTGCTGGCTGCCCTGGGCCTGGGCCTTCTCCTGCTGCCAGATTTCGTCCAGGTCGGCGATTTCCTTCTGCAGCGCGGTGATTTCCTCCTCGATCAGGCCGAGGCGCTTTTGCGAGGCCTCGTCCTTTTCCTTCTTCACGGCTTCGCGCTCGATCTGCAGCTGGATCAGGCGGCGGTCGAGCCGGTCCATGACCTCTGGCTTGGAATCGATTTCGATCTTGATCTTCGCCGCCGCCTCGTCGATGAGGTCGATGGCCTTGTCGGGCAGGAAGCGGTCGGTGATGTAGCGGTGCGAGAGCTCGGCCGCAGCCACGATGGCCGGGTCGGTGATCTCCACGCCGTGGTGCAGCTCGTAGCGCTCCTGCAGGCCGCGCAGGATGGCGATGGTCGCCTCCACCGTGGGCTCGCCCACCAGGATCTTCTGGAAGCGGCGCTCCAGCGCGGCGTCCTTCTCGATGTACTTGCGGTATTCGTCCAGCGTGGTCGCGCCCACGCAGTGCAGCTCGCCGCGCGCCAAGGCCGGCTTGAGCATGTTGCCGGCGTCCATGGCGCCCTCGGCCTTGCCGGCACCGACCATGGTGTGCAGCTCGTCGATGAAGACGATGGTTTGCCCTTCGTCCTTGGCCAGCTCGTTCAGCACGGACTTGAGGCGTTCCTCGAACTCGCCACGGAACTTGGCGCCGGCCAGCAGCGCCGCCATGTCGAGCGAGAGCACGCGCTTGCCCTTGAGCGATTCGGGCACCTCGCCGGCAATGATGCGCTGGGCCAGGCCTTCGACGATGGCCGTCTTGCCGACGCCGGGCTCGCCAATCAGTACCGGGTTGTTCTTGGTGCGCCGCTGCAGCACCTGGATGGCGCGGCGGATCTCGTCGTCGCGGCCGATGACCGGGTCGAGCTTGCCGATGCGGGCGCGTTCGGTCAGGTCGATGCAGTATTTCTTCAACGCCTCGCGCTGGCCTTCGCCCTCGGCGCTGTCCATTTTCTGGCCGCCGCGCACGGCCTCGATCGCGGCCTCCAGGCTCTTGCGCGTGAGGCCGTTTTCCTTGGCGATGCGCGCAGCCTCGCCCTTGCTGTCGGTCAAGGCAAGCAGGAACAATTCGCTGGCGATGAACTGGTCGCCGCGCTTGATGGCTTCCTTCTCGGTCGCCTGCAGCACGCGGCCGAGTTCCGGCCCGCCCTGGACCTGGTCCTGGCCGGTGACTTGCGGCAGGCGCTTGACGGCGGCCTCGGCCGCTGCCAGCAGGCCGGGGACGTTGGCGCCGGCGCGCTCAAGCAGCGCGCGCGGGCCGTCGTCCTGGCGCAGCATGGCGACCAGCAGGTGCACCGGCTCGATGTAGGCGTGGTCGTTGCCGAGCGCGAGCGATTGCGCATCGGCCAGGGCTTCCTGGAACTTGGTGGTGAGTTTGTCGAGACGCATGGGTGGTTCTCCTCTTGCCCCCACAGCTTAGGCCCGTGCGGGATTTTTCAACAGGGCTCCCGCTGCAGGATGGCAACCCGGTCAAAATCCCTTGACCTTGAAGTTTCTTCAAAGTTTCCAATGGCGGCTCCACCACCAACGCAAGCCCCATGACCGAACCCGACATCCCCACGTTGCTGCGACAGACCCCCATTCTCGACCACACCCACCCGCGCATCCAGGCGCTGGTGCAGGCACGCGGCTGGCGGGCCCTGCCCGAGAACGAACGCATAGGCGCCCTCTACGACTTCGTGCGCGACGAGATCGCCTTTGGCTACAACCTGGCCGACGACCTGCCCGCCTCGCGCGTGCTGGCCGACGGCATCGGCCAGTGCAACACCAAGGGCTCGCTGTTCATGGCGCTCCTGCGCGCCTGCGGCATCCCTTGCCGGCTGCACGGTTTCACCATCGACAAGGCGCTGCAGAAAGGCGCCATCACCGGCATCGCCTACGTGCTCGCGCCGCGCAGCATCGTGCACAGCTGGGTGGAGGTGTGGTCCGGCGGCCGCTGGCTCGAATTGGAGGGCTTCATCCTCGACGGCGCCTATCTGCGCGCCCTGCAGCGGCGCTTCGCCGCGCACCAGGGGCCGTTCTGCGGTTACGGCGCCGCCACGCCCGACCTGCAGCGACCGGCCGTCGAATGGCGGGGCGGCAATACCTACATCCAGAAGGACGGCATCGACCACGACTTCGGCGTGTTCGACGATCCAGACGCCTTCTACGCCCGCCACGGGGTGAACCTCAGCGGCGCCAAGCGCTGGCTGTTCCAGGCCGTGGTGCGCCGCTGGATGAACCGCAACGTGGCGCGCATCCGCGCCGGCCGCTGAGGCGAGGGCTCAAGCGGGCGGGGCCATGCGCAAACGCACGCCTTCGTAGCCCGCCGCAGCGATGCCGCTGCACGCCTCGGCCCATTCGCAGCCAGTGCATGCGCCACGGACATGCCCGCTCGCGTACTGCGCGCGAAGGCGCGCGAGCAAACCACCATCCAGCTGCAGACGGCTGCCTGCACCAGGCAGGCCGCCCACGAGCAGCGGGGCCAGCTCTTGGGCCGCGCGCTCGTCGCGCGCCCGCACCTGGGCGCCATGGCAATGCGCGCAGGCGCCCTCGCTTGCGCACAATGGCGCGCAAATCGCATCGGGCCCCTCCACGACAAGCACCTCCTCGCCCGAAGCGAGGCGGCTGACGACGCCATCGAAGTTGTGCACGAACGCCGCGCTGTAGCCTTTGCCGACGTAGGTCAGCATGCACAGCAGATGGTGGGCGCGCAGCGCGACCGTCACGCGCGCGGCAGCCGGGTGCGCGCCGAATGCCACAGCGCCAGCGTGGCGGCGCCCAGGGCCGACTTGACCACGTCGCCCACCAGGAACGGCGCCACGCCCAGCTGCCAGCCCTTGGCGGCGCCGATCATCGCGCCCAGCCATGCACCGCCCATCAGCAGAATCAAGGTGGTGCACAGCAGCATGGCCCAGAAGGCGCGCAGCGGGTGGGCACCGTCCCAGCCGCGCGTGGCCAGCCATCCCATCAGCATGGCGCCCAGCGGGAAGGCGAAGAGATAGCCCGCCGTCGGACCGAAGAACGGGGCCAGCCCCCCTTTGCCGCCCGCCAGCACGGGCATGCCAGCGGCCGCTTCCAGCAGCCAGGCGAGCACCGTCAGCCCACCCAGACGCCAACCATAGAGGGCGCCGACCATCAGCACGGCAAAGGTTTGCAGCGACACCGGGACCGGCTGCATCGGAATGCTGACGTAGGACGAGGCGGTCAGCAGTGCCGTTCCGCCCACCACCAAGGCCGCCTGGCGCACCCAATGGGCAGGGCGGGAGACGGGTACGGCGACAGCAGTGGAGAGATCTTGGGACATGGCTTTCCTCTTGAATGGTGTTGGGACATGCGGTACATACCGGGCGTCTTGGCGCCAAGGTGTCCGTTGGTACGTGACCGACACCGCATTGTAAACATCACAACTTTCATTAGGTTTACGTAATTATTTATTTTTATACCAATGACCCACGTTCCCGCGCTCCACCCGCCCGACCTGGCGCACACTCCCCCCATGCCCACCGAACCACCC
>MEDL01000048.1 GCA_001724785.1 Acidovorax sp. SCN 68-22
GGTGGCGCCCGCGAGCAGCGCCGCGCCTTCGTAGATTTGGTAGAAGGGATTCGGGCAGACCACCACCGGGTCGGGGCGGAAGGCGTCCACCACCGTCTGGGCGAACGCGAACAGGGCTTCGCGCGAACCGTTGATGGGCAGCACTTGCGTGGCGGGGTCGAGCGCCAGTCCGTAGCGGCGCGCCAGCCAGTCGGTGAAGGCGCGGCGCAGCGGGGCTTCACCCGCGGTGCCTGGGTAATTCGACAGGCCGCCCAGGCCGTCGGTCAGCGCCTGGGCGATGAAGGGAGGGGTGGCGTGGCGTGGCTCGCCCATTCCCAGGCCGATGGGTGCCAGGTGCGTCGGGGGTTCCACCCCCAGGAACAGTTGGCGCAAGCGCTCAAAAGGGTAGGGTTGGAGCCGATTGAGCAGCGGATTCATATAGCGATTATGGAGGAGGGGGAGGGTGTGCTTGCGTTTGTAAGCTCTGTGAAATCTTGTGCGCCCTACACTGGACCAAATCTGCCCTGGGCAAAGGACCTGAATGAATGCATTGGTATTTTTCCGGCCCGGACGCTGGATACTTTCTTATATGGGCGTCGGGTGGCAGGTGTTCGTCATGGGCCTGCTGGCGGTGCTGGGGCTGCTCGGGATTGCGGCCGCCGCGAGCGCCGGCGCCGAGTCCGGCTGGCTGTGGGGCCTGGCGCTGGTGCTGGCCGCCCTGGTGGCCTACGGCCTGGCTGCTGTTGCGTTGGGCCTGAGCGCCGACCTTGCTGCATTGACGCAGACCATGGCGCAGGCAACGCGCGGCGACTTGCGCGCCCGCACGGGGCTGCGCGGCCATGGCGAACTGGCGCAACTCGCCACCATGCTCGACGACATGGTGCTGACGCTGTCCTCCATGGTGGCCGATGTGCGCAGCAACGCGGCCCTGGTTTCGCACGCCGGTGAAGTGCTCACCCACGGCAACCGCGCGCTGGCCGAACGCACCGAGCAGCAGGCGGCCAGCCTGGAGGAGACGGCGGCCAGCGTGGAGCAACTCTCGGGCACGGTGCAGAGCAACGCGCAGACTGCGCACGGGGCCGACAGCCGCGCCAGCCAGGTCAGCCAGGCGGCGGCCCAGGGCGCAGAAGCCATGGCGCGGGCCGTGGCTTCGGTGGAAGCCATTCAGCAGGGTGCGCGGCGCATGAACGAAATCATCGGCGTCATTGACGGCATCGCCTTCCAGACCAATATCCTGGCGCTGAATGCCGCGGTCGAAGCGGCGCGCGCTGGCGAGCAGGGGCGTGGCTTTGCCGTCGTGGCCTCCGAGGTGCGCACGCTGGCTGGGCGCTCGGGCGAGGCGTCGCGCGAGATCCGCCAGCTGATCGGCGCCTCCGTCCAGCAGGTCGAAGCAAGTGCCGACCTGATCCGCAAGGCGGGCGAAACCATCGCCGGCATGGCGTCCGGCATACGTTCGGTGGCGCTCACCATGTCGGAGATCGCCACCACCGGGGCCGAGCAGAGCACGGGGCTGGCCGAAATCACCACCGCCGTGCGCCAGCTTGACCAGATCACCCAGCAGAACGCGCAAATGGTGGAACATGCGGTGGAGCAATCCATCGCCCTCGGCGCGCGCGCGGCCACGCTTTCGAGCGCGGTGGCGTCGTTCCAGCTGCAGCAGGGCACGGCGCAGGAGGCGCGCGCCCTGGTCGAGCGTGCCGTGGCCCTGTGCCGCAGCGGGCTCGCGCGCGAGCAGTTCCTGCGCACGCTGACCGACCCCTCCCAACCCTGGCACGACCGCGACATGTACATGTTCGCGCTCGACCGGGCAGGCACCTATTTGGCCTTTGGCGGCAATCCGGCCAAGGTGGGGACCCTGGTGCGCGACATTCCCGGCATCGCCGGCGACCAGTTGGTCGCCGACATCGTCGCGCAGGCCGATCGTTCGCCCGGCTGGGTGGAATACGACATCGCCAACCCCGTGACCGGCAAGGTCCAGACCAAGATGTCCTTCGTCTGGCTGGTGGGCGATTTGTACCTGGGCTGCGGCGTCTACAAGTCGCTGGCCCACTAAGAAGACAAGTTACAAGTCACCGTTCCGCGCGCGTCCGGGCGCGCGCCAGCGCCGCCGCGATCACGGCCTGCCGGTTGCCGGCCTGCGGCTCGGCGGGTGCGGCAGCTTCTTGCGCCTGTCGGGCCTGGCGCGCTTGGCGCGCCGCGTAGCGCTGGCGGGCGTGTTCGGCCTGGGCACCGGTCCACGCCTGCCATCCGGTCGCCACGCCGCTCGCGTTCTCCATGGCGATGCAGTCCACCGGGCACACCGGCACGCACAGCGCGCAGCCGGTGCAGTGGTGGTCGATGACCGTGTGCATGTACTTGTTGGCGCCGACGATGGCGTCCGTCGGGCAGGCGTCCAGGCACAGGGTGCAGCCTATGCACCAGTCTTCGTCGATAAGCGCCACGCTGCGCGCGGTTTCCGTGCCGAAGTTCGGGTCCAACGCGCGCGGCGCCTTGCCGGTTATGGCCGCGAGGCGGGCGATGCCCTCGGCGCCGCCCGGTGGGCACTGGTTGATGTCGGTCGCGCCCGCTGCGATGGCCTGGGCGTAGGCTGCGCAATCGGGATAGCCGCAGCGGGTGCACTGGGTTTGCGGCAGGGCGGCCGCAATGCGGTCCGCCAGGCCGCCGGTGGCGGGTGGCGGCATACCGGCGTTCAGGCTTTGGTGCGCGCGGCCGTCTTGCGCGCACCGGGCGGTGGCGACGCGGAGGTGGCCACGGTCGCGCGCGCGTCGGTATCGGGCTGCTCGGCCGGTTCCGCAGCACCGGTAGCAGGCCGTGCGGGCTTCACCCAGCGCGTGGCCACGGGCGCGGGCTGCGCCGGAGCGGCCGCTTTGGCTTTGCGCGCTGCTGCGGTACGCGCCTGGGGGACTTCTTCGCGCCGTGCGGGCTCTGCCGCCGCGGGCGTCGGTGCCTGTGGTGCGGGCAATGCGGCACTCGAAGTTTCGCCCTGGTGTTCGGCGATGAAGTCGCGCACTTGCGGGTAGACCATTTCGCGCCAGCGACGGCCGCTGAAGATGCCGTAGTGACCGGCGCCCTTGACCTCGATGTGGCGCTCGTCCCGGGCCGGCAGTCCGCTGCACAGCGTGTGCGCCGCGCGCGTCTGGCCGCAGCCGGAAATATCGTCCAGCTCGCCTTCGACGGTGAGCAGCGCGCCGGAGGTGATGTCCTGCGGACGGACGCGCTCCAGGCGGCCGTCGGGCGCGCGGACATCCCAGGTGCCGTGCACCAGCTTGTAGCTCTGGAAGACGGTGTCTATGGTTTCCAGGTAGTAGTCCGCGTCCATGTCGAGCACGGCGTTGTACTCGTCGTAGAAGGCGCGGTGTGCCTCGGCGCTGGCGTCGTCGCCCTTGATCAGGTTCTTGAAATAGTCGTAGTGGTTGCCCGCATGCCGGTCGGGATTCATGGCGACGAAGCCGCTGTACTGGAGGAACCCGGGGTACACGCGCCGGCCCTTGCCGGGGAAGGTATTGGGCACGCGGTAGATGACATGGTTCTCGAACCATGCGTAGCTGCGCTGGGAAGCCAGGTCGTTGACGCTGGTGGGCGACTTGCGGGCGTCGATCGGTCCGCCCATCATCGTCATCGACAGCGGCAGTTTTTCACCCCGGCTGGCCATCAATGAGACGGCGGCCAGCACCGGTACGGTCGGCTGGCAGACACTCATGACGTGGCAGTTGCCGTAGGTGCCCTGCAGCTGGCGGATGAAGTCCTGTACGTAGTTGACGTAATCGTCCAGGTGGAAGGCGCCTTCGGAAAGGGGCACCAGGCGCGCGTTCTTCCAGTCGGTGATGTACACCTTGTGCCCTTGCAGCATGGTGCGCACCGTGTCGCGCAGCAACGTGGCGTAGTGGCCGGACAGCGGCGCGACGATCAGCACCACCGGCTGCGTCTTGAGGCGGGTGAGGGTGGCCGGGTCGTCGGAGAAGCGCTTGAAGCGCAGCAGGTCGCAAAACGGCTTGCGCATTTCGACGCGTTCGTGGATGGCCACTTCCACGCCGTCCACCTTCACGGTGGTGATGTTGAATTCCGGCTTCTCGTAGTCCTTGGCCAGGCGGTACAGCAGGTCGTAGCCGGCCGAGACGCGCTGCGCCAGCTGCGACTTCTGGAACGGCAAGTGGGGGTTGCTGTAGAGCTTGGAGGCCGCAAGCGCGAAATCGGCAAACGGCTCCATGAAGGAGCGCTGGGTTTCGTAGATCTGGTAGAGCATGGGAATACCTGCTTATGTTGCAGTGCAATATAGCAGCGAAAGCAATTTGTTGCAGACCGTATAAGTACGCATGGCAAGTCGCATTCGGGACAGCAAAGTCTCCGCGGATAGATGCAGGTCAAGAAAAAATTGATAGCTGTCAGCATAAGCACGGTAAGCGCTAGAGGCCAATTTCGCTATATTTTTTCCCGTCCGGCATTGGTATCGAGCCAGGCCTCGAAGCGTGTGCGCGCCACCTTGCGCAGCGCGGCCGAGAAGACCTGCTTGTCGCCCAGGTACAGGCAGTGGCGCATCACGGTATAGGGGTTGAACGATCCGCCACCGTCCTTGTCTTCCAGCGATTGCCGGTAGCGCTTGACGGTGCCGATATGGCTGCGCACCAGATGGTTGAAGCGCGCGCGGTTGATGTCGGGGGCCCAGCCGTGGATGTCCTCCACGAAGACGTCCACCTTGTGCGGGTCGAACTCGTAATCCTTGAAGAAGTGCGTCGCGATCTTCAGGAAAGTGAAAGCATTGAGTTGGCTGTTGACCACATCGCGCTGGGTCGCCGGGGCGTGCGGGGGGCGTTCGTCCTCGCTTTCGTCCGGCGCGGCGCGCAGTTCCAGCTCGGTCTCATCGCGGATCTGGCGGAACTCCCGGTCGGCGAGCTCGAACAGTGCCGCCAGCACGTTGATGCGGCGCTTCAGCGGCCCTGGAATCGCCTTCTTGTATTTGATCTTGTGGTCGAGGATGGCCCAGGAATCCTGGATCACGGTACGAATCTGCAGCTCGAAGGCCTCACCCGGCATGCCGCCTGCGCCCGCCATCGGACGCAGGTCCAGATGCAGGCCCTTGTACCCGAACGACGCCTCGGTCGCCTCGACCGCGCTGACCTTGTCGGTCATGTCGATCACGTCGAAATGCGCGCGCACCGTGGAGGCGACCTTTTCCACCTCGTCCTCGTACAGGCAGACCACGCGCAGTCCGATCAGGTCGCTCAGGTAGTTCTGGATTTCGTACGGCGTGCCGCTTTCCTCCAGGCCCGAGCGGTATTTGCGCGAAAACTTGCGCAGCGCCTCGTGCGGGTCCTTGATGCGCCAGTCAAGTTTGCAGCCCGGCACGGTGGTGGCGAGCATTTCCTGCAGCTGGGCCGCGTAGGCCGCCGCCGTGGCGCGCCACTGGGGGGCGTGCTCGGCGTGGTAGCCGAGAAAGCGCGCTCGCTCGCGTTCAAAATCAAAGGTGGGCATGGGTTCCGGGTAATTGGTGTCATTGTCGCGCGCGGCGGCGCCAGGGATTGCCGCGCTTCTCCCCAGCGCGCGCTGTTCACGTCAATAATGCGCCAGGCGCCGCGCCGCGGCGTAAGACTAGGCTCCAAGAACCCTTGATGGCGCACCGACGCCTTCCGTCTTGCCCAATACGCGCTTATTTCACGCCAAGTGGCGGCTGCCGACTTTGGCCGGACCGGCGATCAGCATCGTGCTGCTGCTGGCGACGGCGCTGTATTGGCACGCCGAGGGGCTGCAGGCCGAGGCCAAGCGCCAGGCGGCCGCAGAGCGGGCCCTCGAACGCATTACGGATTCGCTGGCTGCCCGGGTGACGGCACATGAAATCGTGCTGCGCGGGCTCAAGGGCTATTTCGAAGGTTCTGAAGCCGTAACCCGCGCAGAGTTCCATTCCTACGTGTCGCAGCTGCGCCTGCAGCATGTGTTGCCCGGTCTGCAAGGCGTCGCGTACGTCCTGAGCGTGCGCGGCGGCGAGGCCGCGGAGCATGCGGCGCGCATGCGGGCCATGGGGTTGGAAGCGTATTTTCTGCGCGCCGTGCCGGAGCAGGGCGAGTACCGGCCGCTGGTGCTGATCGAGCCGCCCACGGAAGACAACCTGCGCGTCCTCGGCGTGGATACCGCCGCCGTCGCCGCGGCGCGGGAGGCGCAGGACCGGGCGCGCGACTCGGGCGCCGCCGCCATCACCCGCGGGTTGCTGCTGCGCCAGGATGTCGGATTGCGCACCGACCTCAGCGTGGTCATGTACCTGCCCATGTACCTGGACGGCGCCCAGCCCGCAGGCGGTGCGGAGCGCCGGGCGGCACTGATCGGCTGGGTCTCGGGCCCGCTGCGCATGCGCGACTTCGTCGAAGGCATGGCGCCGCTGGGTAGCGACGAGGTGGCGATTGCGATCTTCGACGGGCCGGCGGACCAACCGGCGTCGCTGTTGTACCGCTCGCCGAGCTACACGCCCGGGGCGGTGGAAGCTTCTGCACGCAAGCTTCCGGTCGGCGGCCGTACCTGGACGGTGGCAGCGCAGCCGTTGCCCGTGCTGGCGCAGCGCTACGGCGCGGGCGAGCGCCATCTGGTGGCATTGCTGGCCGCGCTGCTCAGCGTGTCAGTGGGGTGGTTCGTGTGGTCGATCTCGACACGGCGCGACGACGCCGTGGCGCTGGCCGAGCGCATGACGCAGGAGCTGCGCCAGACGCGCGACGAGCTCAAGGCGACGCTCGATGCCACGCCCGACTGGATGGTCGAACTCGACCGCCAAGGCAGGGTCCTGCAATGCCACAACGCGCCCGGTTCCGCCCTGTATGAGCAGGCCGCGCAACTGCTCGGGAAAAGCCTGCCGGAAGCGGCCTCGGCGAAGACCGCGCTGGGCTGCCGTGCCGCGCTCGACACGGCCGCCAACCGCGGCTATTCCTCGGGGCACGAATTCGAATTGCAGATCGATGGTGAGTGCCGCTGGATCGAGCTCTCGGTGGCGCGCAAGCACGGTGCGGGCACCGATTCCGAGGTGCGCCTGATTGCGTTGCTGCGCGATGTCTCGGAACGCAAGCAAGCGGCCGAGCGCACCCACCGGCTGGCGTATTTCGACCCGCTCACGGCGCTGCCCAACCGCCGCATGCTGTTCGACCGCCTGACCCAGGCGCTGAGATCGGCCACGCTCGCGGGCCGCATGGGCGCGCTGATGTTCCTTGACCTGGACCATTTCAAGCACATCAACGACGCACATGGCCACTCGGCCGGGGATGCCTTGCTGGTGCAGGTGGCGCAGCGGCTGACCGCAACGGTGTCGTCTGGGGACACCGTCGCCCACATGGGTGGCGACGAATTCGTCGTACTGGCCAGGGACCTTGCCGGCGACTCTGAGGAGGCGGGCCTGCTGGCACTGCGCCTGGCGGAAGAGCTGCGCCGCACGCTCGACGCGCCGTTCAGCATTGGTGGGCGCGGTTTTTCAAGCAGTGTCAGCATTGGGCTGACGCTGTTCCCGAAACAGGGCGAGGGCGTGGAGGACCTGCTGCGCGAGGCCGACACGGCGATGTACCGCGCCAAAGACCTCGGGCGCAACCGTACCTGCTTCTTCGAGGCCGCGATGCAGGTCGATGTGCAGCGCCGTCTGGCTCTGGAGCAAGATCTGAAAGTGGGTTTCGCCACCACGCAGCTGAGCGCCTTCGTGCAGCCGCAGGTCGATGCCCACGGCCGGGTGGTCGGCGCCGAATTGCTGATGCGCTGGCAGCACCCGCAACGCGGCGCCATTTCACCCGCCGAGTTCATTCCGGTCGCCGAGGCGTCCGGCCTGATCGTGCAAATGGGCGACTGGATGGTGGAGCAGGCATGCGACGCCCTGGTGCAACTGCACGCGGCGGGTGTGCTGGTGCCCTTGTCGGTGAACGTGAGCCAGCGACAGTTCCGCCACGAAGGCTTCGTCAAGCGGATTCAGGCGTTGCTTGCGCGCAGCGGCGCGCGGGCCGATCACCTGGTGCTGGAAGTGACCGAAAGCCTGCTCGCCGAGCAAATGGACGAAACCATCGCGCGCATGGAGGAACTCGTGGCGTTGGGAGTGCGCTTTTCGATCGACGATTTCGGCACGGGCTACTCCAGCCTGGCCTACCTGCGACGCATGCCGCTCTACGAACTCAAGATCGACCGCAGCTTCGTGCAGGACACGCCGAGCGACGCGAACGACACGGCCATCGTGCAGACGATTCTTTCCATGGCGCGCAACCTCGGCCTGCGGGTCGTCGCCGAGGGGGTGGAAACGCCGGCGCAGGCGGAATTTCTGGCGGCCAACCGCTGCGATGTCATGCAAGGCTATTTGTTCGGCCGGCCCGAGCCGCTGGCCGGCTGGGTGGCGCGGCGCATCGCTCAAGCCGGCTGATCGTCCAGTGCCTGCGCGGACTGCAGTGCGGCCTGCGCACGTGCCAGCACCGCGCGGGGCGGCAGGTCCTTCAAGTGGTGGTCGCTCCACACCTGGCGCCACAGGCGCGCGCCGCGCTGGCCGTGGCGCAGGCCCAGCATGTGGCGCGCAATGGCGGGCCAGGGCGTTCCGTAGCGCGCCTGTTCGCGCTCCATGTAGCGCACCATGGCTTCTTCGACGCCGTCGCGCTCCAGGGTCTGTGGCGCTGCGGCGAAGTAGAGCGCGTCCCAGCGCGCCAGCCACCAGGGGTTGTGGTAGGCCTCGCGCCCGACCATCACGCCGTCGAGCAGGGCCAGTTGCGCGCGGACGGTTTCATCGCTGGCCAGCCCGCCATTGAGCACGAAGACGTGCTGCGGGAAATCCGCCTTGAGCCGGTGCGCCACTTCGTAACGCAGTGGCGGGATCTCGCGGTTCTGCTTGGGTGACAGTCCCTCCAGCCAGGCATTGCGTGCGTGCACCAGAAAGACCTCGCAACCGGCGTCGGCCACCTGGCCGACGAAGTCGCGCACGAAAGCGTAGCCTTCGTCCCGGCCCACGCCGATGCGGTGCTTGACGGTGACAGGAACATCCACGGCGTCGCGCATGGCCTTGACGCAGTCGGCCACGAGCTGGGGCTCGTTCATGAGGCTGGCGCCAAAGGCGCCACGCTGCACGCGCTCGCTCGGGCAGCCGCAATTGAGGTTGATTTCCCGGTAGCCGAAACGCTCGCCCAGCCGCGCCGCCTGCGCGAGGTCCGATGGATCGCAGCCGCCAAGCTGCAGGGCGACCGGCTGCTCCTCGGCGTTGAAGCGCAAATGGCGCTCCGTGCCGCCGTGCAGTACCGCGCCGGCGTTGACCATTTCGGTGTACAGCAAGGCATGCTGCGTGAGGAGGCGATGGAAGTAGCGGCAATGCCGGTCCGTCCAGTCCATCATGGGCGCCACGGACATGCGCCAGGGCAGCGGGTTGAGGGGGGTGTGTGGGTTCACGATGCAGCGAGGGTAACCGGTGGCCGAAGGGCGTCTGTTTTGCCGCGCCGGCCTGTGCGTTCCGAACCGCCGAGGAGAGAGGCCCCCCGGAAGAAAACCCAAAACAGTAGCACGCGCCGCGGAGCCCTGCTGCAACGAGGGTTTCTCAAGCCCGCCGATTATGCATTGCGGCAATTACCGTCTGATTTAATCTTACGCATCCCTGACGAATGGGGCCCGCTAACGGCATTTTATTTCAGGGTTTTCCAGTCTGTGTCAATGTATTGACCGGTGTTAAATTGCTTATCGTTTCGCACATGAAACACCAAGCCATTATTTTTTTAATGACGTGTTTTTGTGATTTTGATGATGTCGGCGTGGCCCGGTAGTCGACGGAATTTCATTATCGCAAATGTCTGTAAGCTATCGGGTGCAATCCGGAGTTAAATCTGGATTGAAATAATCAACGAGGAAAACACATGTCAGGTTCTAAGTCTTCCAACGGAGTGGCATCCGCCATTTCGCGTCGTGGTGCGCTGCAAATGGGCGTGGGCACCTTGCTGACCAGCTTTGGCGGCGTGCAATGGGCCTACGCCCAGGACAAGCCCGCCCTGGGCACCTGGCCGGCCGGGTCGGCTGGCGATACGGTGTATCTGGGTGCCGCGGTGCCGCTCACGGGCACCTACGCGGTGCAGGGTGCGGATGAGCTCAAGGGCTGGCAATTGGCCGTGGAACACATCAACACCAACCACGAGTTGATGAAGAAGATCGCGCCCAAGATCAACAATGGCGTGCTCGGCAAGAAGGTGGCACTGGTGTCGGCCGACTCGGCGGCCAAGCCGAACCAGGCTCTGCAGGTGCAGCAGACCTTCATCAATCAGAACAAGGTCGTGCTCATGACGGGCTCGACCTCCTCCGCTGTGGCGGTGGCCCTGAACAAGTTCGCCGACCGGGAAAAAATCCTCTACATGCCCGGGATTTCCGGCTCCAACGACACCACCGGCAAGGACTGCGTGCGTTACGGCTTCCGCCAGGGTTTCTTCGGTGAAATGGCCGCCAACGCCATCGGCCCGGTGCTGGTGAAGGCGTTCGGCAAGAACCGCAAGGCCGCGTTCATGACGCCGGACTACACCTACGGCCATACCACCACGCAGTCGGTGGTCGACTACCTGACCAAGGAAGCCGGCTGGACGGTGGTGACCAACCAGGTGTCCCCGCTCGGCACGCAGGACTTCAGCCAGTACCTGACGAATATCGCCAACTCCGGGGCCGAGTTCCTGGTCAACGTCAACTGGGGGCGCGACGCCGTGCTGTCGAGCCAGCAGGCCAAGCAGTTCGGCCTCCTGCCCAAGATGACCCTGGTGCTGCCCTACCAGATCCCGTTCTTCGCACCGGAGGCCGGCGTGGACATCAGTGCCGGCGTGTACGCGGCGACCGATTTCTGGTGGACGCTGGAAGACAAGTACCCCATGGCCAAGATGTTCGTGGAAGCCTTCCAGAAGAAGTTCGGCTACCGGCCGGAATGGGGCGCAGAAAACGCCTATGTCAGCTTCGCGCACTGGGCGCGCATGGTGACCGAGGCCGGCAGTTTCTACCCGCCCGACGTCATCAAGCAGTGGGAGAAGGGCGAGCCCATACCGTCGCTGCTTGGTGACTTCAAGTACCGTCCTGAAGACCACCAGTATGTCCGCCCGGTCGTTATCGTCCGCGGCAAGGCCAAGAAGGACATGAAGAATCCCGAGGACTTCTGGGAAGTGATCGATGTCGTCCAGGGCGACAAGGTCATTCAGCCGGCCAATGCCTTTGGTTGCAAGCTGGGCAGCTACACCTGATATCGGCCATAACCCCCGCAACGCGGTTGCGGGGGTTTGACTGATTCATCTGCCGCCTTTGCCTGGCGGCAGATGTTCGTTCTTCCGGTGCAAGCCGGGAGCGGGACGGTTATTGCCGTTCAAACCTTTGAATCGATTCACGATTAGGGCAGGTCAGTGTGATTAACTGGGCTAACTTCATATCGCAATTGTTCAACGGGCTGGTGTTGGGGGCGCTATTGGCGCTGATCTCATCGGGCCTGACGATCATTTACGGCACGCTGGGCGTGCTCAATCTCGCGCATGGCGCGATGTTCATGCTGGGTGGTTATGCGGGCTGGGTTGCCTTCACCTACACCGGGTCCTTCATCGTGGCGGTGATTGCGGGATCCCTGTTCGTCATGGTGGCCGGCATCGTCATCGAACGGCTGATCATTCGCTATTTCTATTCCCGACCGCACGAGGACCAGTTGCTGGTGACCTTCGGCCTCGGCATCGTGCTGGTCGAACTGGTGCGCTTTGGTTTCGGCAGTCTGTCCAAGAGCGTGCCTCCGCCGGCACCGCTGGTAGGCATCACGGACCTGGGCTTCATGCTCTACCCGACCTACCGCATCGCCCTGCTGGGCATTACCACGGTGGCCTTGCTGGCCCTGTACTTCGTGCTTTACCGCACCCGCATCGGGATGATCGTGCGCGCCGGTATCGAGGACCCGGTGATGGTCGATTCCCTGGGTATCAATGTCTACCGCGTGTTCATGCTGGTGTTCGGCATTGGCGCCATGGCCGCAGGGTTTGCCGGCATCGTCAATGCGCCGGTGGTGTCCATCGCGCCGGACGTCGGCGAGGCCATCCTCGTCCAGACATTCGTGGTGGTGGTGATCGGTGGTGTGGGCTCCTTCCCCGGCGCCGTGCTGGGGGGGCTGATCGCCGGTGAACTGATCAGTCTGACCTCCATGGTCAACCCCGCTTATTCCTACGTCGTGCTGTTCTTGGTCATGACCCTGGTGCTCGTGTACCGCCCCCGCGGACTGCTGGGTTCGGTCGGCCGCGAATAATTACAGGATTCCGCAATGCGTAGACAATATCCATTTCTCCTAGAAGGCTTCACGCTTCTGGCTCTGATCGCGGCACCGTTCGTGCTGCCGCACCTGGGCTTCACGCCCACCACCATCAACCGCATCCTGGTCTGGGGCCTGGTCGGCATAGGGTTCGACCTGCTGTTTGGCTACACCGGCCTGCTGTCCTTCGGCCAGTCGGCGTTCTTTGGCAGCGGCGGCATGTTTGCGGCCTATCTGCTGACGCAGACCTCGATGCAGAGCAGCCTGCTGGCGTTGGTGATCGGCACCGTGGCGGCGGGTGTCATCGGTCTCCTGGTGGGCTTGGTGGCCCTGCGGCGCACCGGCATCTATTTCGCCATGATCACCGTGGCCATTGCCGAGATGTTCTTCTTCCTCGAATTCAACCCGCTGTCGGACTTCACCGGGGGAGAGAACGGCCTGCCGGGCGTGCCCACGCCCAACCTGAACCTCGGCTTCACCACCATCAAGTTCGATGGCGACCTGTCCATGTATGCCTTCATGGCGTTCTGGTACTTCGTCGGCCTGGTGATTGCGCTGCGCCTGGTGCGCTCGCCCTTCGGCCTGGTTCTGCGCGCCATCCGCGAGAATCCGATGCGTGCCCAGGCACTCGGACACAACATCCAGCGCTACAAGCTGGCGGTGTTCGTGGTGGCCGCGATGTACGCAGGTTTTGCCGGCGGCTTGCTCGGCATGATGCAGGGCTTCATGCCGCCCGATGCGTTCATGTTCCATACCTCCGGCGAGATCGTCATGCAGGCGGCCATCGGTGGCGCTGGAACCCTGATCGGGCCCTTGCTCGGTGCGGCGGTGTGGCTTTACCTGAGCGACTTCTTCCAGACGGTCCTGAATCTCGGCGCCACCTGGAAGCTGATCCTGGGCATCGTCTTCGTGTTGCTGGTCGTTTTCTTGCGCCACGGCCTGGTCGGCGGGTTCGTCGACCTGTACCACTGGATGCAGCGGAACAAGAAAGCCGCGCAGGACTCGCAGCCCGCTCCCGTCGCCGTGCAACACGCGGCGGTGCCCGCCAATGTCAAGGTGGGGCGCAAACCCACCCGGAGCAAGGAGGGCGTGCTGCTGTCGGCCACGGGCTTGACCAAGCGCTACGGCGGTCTGGCCGCCAACAGCGACATCGACTTCAGCGTCGAGCACGGAGAAATCCGCGGCATCATCGGCCCGAACGGCGCCGGCAAGAGCACCTTCTTCAAGATGCTGACCTGCGAAGTCGAGCCGACCGCTGGGCAGATCATGTTCGACGGACGCGACATCACCAAGATGGGCGTGATCGATGCTTGCCAGATGGGCCTGACCAAGAGCTACCAGATCAACCAGTTGTTTGAAAAGCTGACGGTGCGCCAGAACCTGTCGATCGCCGTGCTCGGCGAAGTGCGCGGGACCTTCAAGCTCGACATGTTCAAGAGCCTGCACAAGGTGCGCAAGCTCGACGCGCACGTCGAGAGCACGGCCGCGCTGGTCCACCTGACGGAGCGGCTGGACGCCAAGGTATCCGAGCTTGCCTACGGGGAAAAGCGCCGTCTGGAAATCGGTCTGGCGCTGGCCACTTCGCCCAGCCTGCTGCTGCTCGACGAACCCCTGGCAGGCATGAGCCCGCAGGAGCGCGTGGAGACCGTGGCGCTGCTCAAGGCCATCGCCGTCGGCCGCACGCTGATCGTCATCGACCACGACATGGATTCCCTGTTCGAACTGGTTGGCAAGGTCACCGTGCTGCAGGAAGGGCGTGTGCTGGTCGAGGGCACGCCGGAAGAAATCAAGAACGACCCGCTGGTGCAGGAAGCCTATCTGGGTGGCGTTCACGAGGAGATGGTATGAGCCTGCTGGAAGTCAATGGTCTGAACAGCTACTACGGCGACAGCCACATCCTGTTCGATGTATCGCTGCGCGTGGAAAAGAACGAAGTGGTGGCACTGCTGGGGCGCAATGGCGCTGGCAAATCCACCACCTTCAAGAGCCTGATGGGAGTCGTCACGCCGCGTTCCGGCAGCGTGCGCATGGACGGCGAGGAGCTGGTCGGAAAGAAGGCGCACACCATCGCACAGGCGGGTATGCAACTGGTGCATGAGGAGCGCCGCATTTTTGGCAGTCTGACGGTGGAGGAAAACATCATCCTTGCGGGACTCACGGCGAAAAGCAAGTGGCCACTGGACCGCATCTACGAAATGTTCCCGCGGCTGCGCGAACGCTGCTTCAGCCGCGGAACCGACCTGTCGGGCGGCGAGCAGCAGATGCTGGCCATCGCCCGGGCCCTGGTGCGCGACCCGAAGATCATCTTGCTCGATGAACCTTTCGAAGGCCTCGCGCCGGTCATTGTCCAGGACATCATGCGCATCTGCCGCGAGCTGGCGCAGGCCGGCCAGACCATCTTCCTGATCGAGCAGAACCTGGCGGCCACCCTCGCTCTGGCCAGCCGCGTCTACATCCTGAACAACGGCCACCTCGCCCACGAAAGCACGGCCAAGGAGCTCAAGAGTCAGCCGGAGATCATCCAGCGTTACCTCGGCGTGTAGCAGGCCTCACTTTTCCCCGAATAGGTTTCTTGCCATGTCCGAAGCTTTCGTGGTGGGCCATATCACGGTCAAAAATCCTGTGCGGTGGGACGAATACCGTTCCCGGGTGCCGCAGACATTGCAACCCTGGGGCGGCGAGCTCGTCTTTCGAGGCCAGCAGTTGGCGGTGCTGGCGGGTGCCTGCGCGCATCCGGACATTGTCGTGATCCGTTTCCCCTCGCCAGAGGCGGTGCAGGGCTGGTTCAGCTCGGCCGCCTACCAGGCGCTGATTCCGACACGCACGGAGGCGGCCGATGTCACGCTGCTCTCCTATTGCACCTGAGCGGCGGGATGGCGGGCGCGCGCCTACGGTCCATGCCCTGCGAAGTGCGGCTCTGCTGCTACCATTCTGAGCGCCTGCGCCCGGGCGCGTTCCAGGCACCCAAGCAGTTCCTATACCTCCAATACCAACACTCACGGAGTTTTTGCACATGACCATCCTCGTCGCCTACGTTTCACGTCCTGAGGGCCGGGCTGCACTCGACAAGGCCATTGAAATATCCAAAGAGCGCAAAGAGCCCCTGCTGATCGTCAATGCCAGCCCCGGTGGTCAGCAGGAAGATGCCTCCCTGGTGCCGGCCTTTGAGGTGGAACAGATCGAGGAGCAACTCGCCGCCCAGGGCATCGCCGGCGAGTTCAAGCAATTCGTGCGCGGCAAGGAAGCGGTCGAGGAGATCAACGACCTCGTAGACACGCGCGACATCTCGCTGCTCGTCATCGGCCTGCGCAAGCGCACGGCGGTCGGCAAGCTCATCCTGGGAAGCGTCGCCCAGGAACTGCTGATGACGGTCTCCTGCCCGGTGTTGTGCGTCAAGGCGCCGGGCGCCTGAAGCGCACGA
>MEDL01000049.1 GCA_001724785.1 Acidovorax sp. SCN 68-22
AACGCCGACTGGCTGCTGGCCTTCGCGCGCGCCACCCAGGGCGCCCTGGCCAAGCCGGTGGTCCGCATCGACCTGCAGACCATGGCGATCAGCTACTAGGACCAGGAGCAGCGGCTGGTTTGCGGTCAAATTTCAAGGAAAATCGGCCTCCAGCGCTTATCCAGTATAGGTTTGCAGCTATGTAATCAATAGCTCATTGCCCGCCAGGGCGGTGAGCAGCCGCTCGTGCACACCGCCGAAGGCGCCATTGCTCATGCACACCACATGGTCGCCAGGGCGCGCCGCCTGGGCGATCTGGGCGACCAGCGTGTCGATGTCGGGCGCGGTCTGGGCGCGCTGGCCCGGCCCCACGCCCATGGGCGCGAGCGCCTGCACCGCGTCCCAGCCCAGGCCCGCGGTGTGGCAGAAGGCGAGGTCGGCCTGCTCCAGCGCCCAGGGCAGTTGCGCCTTCATGGTGCCGAGCTTCATGGTGTTGCTGCGCGGCTCGAACACGGCCAGGATGCGCGCGCCGGGGCCCACGCTGCGTCGCAGGCCGTCCAGCGTGGTCCGTATGGCCGTCGGGTGGTGGGCGAAATCGTCGTACACGGTGATGCCGCGCACGGCGCCACGGCGCTCCATGCGCCGGCGCACGTTCTCGAAGCGGGCCAGCGCCTGGGCGGAAACTTCGGGGGGCACACCCACGTGCGCCGCTGCGGCGATGGCCGCCAGGGCATTGAGCTGGTTGTGCACGCCGGTGAGCGGCCACGCCACGCGCGCCACCGCCTGGCCGCGCCGCAGCACGTCGAAGGCGCCGGGTTCGCCGCGGGCGCTCCAGTCGCTCACCGCGCCGCCGAAGCTTGCGACCTCGCTCCAGCAGCCGGCGTTCAGCACCCGCGCCAGGCTCTCCTCCAGGCCGTTGACCACCACGCAGCCGGAGGCGGGAACCGTGCGCAGCAAGTGCTGGAACTGGCGCTCGATGGCCGCCAGGTCGTCGAAGATGTCGGCGTGGTCGAACTCCAGGTTGTTCAGCACGGCGGTGCGCGGGCGGTAGTGCACGAATTTGCTGCGCTTGTCGAAGAACGCGGTGTCGTATTCGTCGGCTTCGATGACAAAGGGTGCGCCGACGCAGAAGGACGGACCGGGCCCGCCACCCGGCCGCCCCAAGGGCGCGAGCGCTGGGGCCATATTCCCCAGGCGCGCCGAAACGCCGAAATTGAGCGGCACGCCGCCGACCAGGAAGCCCGGCTCCAGCCCGGCGCATTCCAGAATCCACGCCAGCATCGATGTGGTGGTGGTCTTGCCGTGCGTGCCCGCGACGGCCAGCACATGGCGCCCGGCCAGCACCTGCTCGCTCAGCCACTGCGGGCCGCTGGTGTAGCGCGCGCCGGCGTCCAGAATGGCCTCCATGAGCGGAAATTTCGGCGTGCCGTCGGCCAGGCGCGCGCGGCTGACCACGTTGCCGACGACGAAGACGTCCGGCGCCAGGGCCAGCTGGTCGGCGCCGAACCCTTCGATCAGGTCGATGCCGAGCGCGCGCAGCTGGTCGCTCATGGGCGGGTAGACGCCGCTGTCGCAGCCCGTCACGCGGTGGCCGGCGGCGCGGGCCAGGGCCGCGAGCCCGCCCATGAAGCTGCCGCAAATGCCGAGGATGTGGATGTGCATGGCCCGATTCTAGAAGGACGCAAGGGCATGCGGCGCCTGGAATCCAACTCAAATAGGGCTCCAGCGCTTTTCTGGCAAGGGGTTGAAGCTAGCAATTGCATAGCTTTCGCAGCCGCCTATGGCCCTGTTTCCAGGTCTGGCGGCGCCGGCGGCGACAATAGGGCCATGTTTACCGAGTCGCCTTCCCTGTCGGTGGAAATCGCCCGCGCCGCTGCCCGCATGGTGGTGGAAGAGGGCGCCGACCTGGGCCGGGCCAAGCGGCGGGCCTGCGAGCAAGTGGGTGCGCCGCCGCGCACGCCGCTGCCGGACAGCGCCCTGGTGGAGGAGGCGATCCGGGAACACATCGCGCTTTTCTGTGCCGAGTCGCAGCCGGCGGAGTTGCGTGCCCTGCGCGCTCTGGCCCTGCGGTGGATGGAGCGTTTGCAGCCTTTTCGCCCCTACCTCAGCGGGCCGGTGTGGAACGGCACCGCGACGCGCCATTCCGATATTTACCTGCAGTTGTTCTGCGATGACCCCAAATCGGCCGAATTCGCCCTGATTGACCAGGGGGTCGCCTACGAAAGCGGCAGCACGCGCGGCCTGCACGGCCGGCCGGTGGACACGCTCAGCCTGCTCGATGCCTGCCCGCCGCTTGCCGAGCGCGTGGGCGTGCATCTGCTGGTCTACGACCACGACGCCCTGCGCGGTGCCCTGCGCCCCGGCAGCGATGGCCGGGCGCCGCGCGGCGACGCGGCCGCCTTGCGCAAACTGATGTTGGAGTTTCCCGAGTGAATCCGCCCGACCTTTCTTCCCCCGTGCCCGACGCCGGGCGGCGGCGCCTCTTGTTTGGCGGCGTGGCCGGTGGCGCGGCGCTCGCCGGTGCCCTGTGGGCCTGGTGGCGCCTGCAGCCGCACGCCAGCCCGGCCGAACAGGCCAGCGACGCCGCCTTCTATACCCATTCCTTCGAAACCCTGGAGGGGACGCAGCTGGCGGCGGAAACCTTCCGCGGCAAGCCGCTGCTGCTCAATTTCTGGGCGACCTGGTGCCCGCCCTGCATTGCCGAGTTGCCCTTGCTCAATACCTTCTTCCATGAGCAGCAGGCGGCGGGGTGGCAGGTGCTCGGGCTGGCGGTGGACCAGGTTCCCGCGGTGCGTGGCTTCCTGGAAAAGCGCCCGGTGGACTTCCCGATCGCCATGGCCGGTGCGGGGGGTACGGAGTTGACGCGCTCGCTGGGCAATCTGGCGGGTGGGCTGCCCTTCACCGTGGTGTTCGCGGCCGATGGCCGGGTGCTGCACCGTAAAATGGGCCAGATCAAACCCCAAGACCTGGTCGACTGGGCCGCCAAAAGCGCCGCTGCCCAGCGGTCTTGAGCCAAAACCGGCTGCGCAGTAGAACGAAATTGCGCGAAGAACCCGGAAATACACGCAAATTGGAGTAAATTCGCGCCCTGTCACGAATTTGCCTTGGAGCTTGCATGGACCTGCGAAAACTCAAAACCCTGATCGATCTGGTCTCTGAATCGAACGTCTCGGAACTGGAAATCACGGAGGCGGAAGGCAAGGTGCGCATCGTCAAGAGCGGCGGCCAGGTGCTGCAGCAGGTAGCGCCGGCGCCCGCCGCCGCGCCGCAAGCCGCGCCCGCCCTGCCGGTCGCCGAATTGCCCGCCCCCGCCGCGCCCACCGGCCATGTGGTGAAGTCGCCCATGGTGGGGACTTTCTACCGCGCGTCCAGCCCTGGCGCCAAGGCCTTTGTCGAAGTCGGCAGCGTGGTGAAGGAAGGCGAGACCATCTGCATCATCGAGGCCATGAAGATCCTCAACGAGATCGAGGCGGACAAGTCCGGCACCATCAGCCGCATCCTCGGTGAGAACGGGCAGGCAGTGGAATACGGGCAGCCGCTGTTCATCATTGAATGACACGGAACCAACACGCGAGCGGCCTTGCCGCTTCCCCTTCGCCAGCGCGCCGGCGATGAGCCGCGGGACAAGCTATGTTTAAAAAGATACTGGTCGCCAATCGTGGAGAGATTGCGCTTCGCATCCAACGCGCCTGCCACGAATTGGGCGTCAAGGCGGTCATGGTGTATTCCGAGGCCGACCGCGATGCCAAGTACATCAAGCTGGCCGAGGAGGCGGTGTGCATCGGCCCGGCGCCATCGGCGCTCAGCTACCTCAATATGCCGGCCATCATCTCGGCCGCAGAAGTGACCGACGCCGAGGCCATCCATCCAGGCTACGGCTTTCTGTCGGAGAACGCCGATTTCGCCGAGCGCGTGGAAAAGAGCGGCTTCCAGTTCATAGGCCCCAGCCCGGAGTCCATCCGCATCATGGGCGACAAGGTGTCCGCCAAGCAGGCCATGATCAAGGCCGGCGTGCCCTGTGTTCCCGGCTCGGAAGGTGAATTGCCCGACGACCCGGTGCAGATCCGGCGCATCGCCAAGAGCATCGGCTACCCCGTCATCATCAAGGCCGCCGGCGGTGGCGGTGGGCGCGGCATGCGCGTGGTGCACACCGAGGCTGCGCTGGTGAACGCCGTGCAGATGACCAAGGCCGAAGCGGGCGCTGCGTTTGGCAATCCGGCGGTGTACATGGAGAAATTCCTCCAGAACCCGCGGCACATCGAAATTCAGGTGCTGGCCGACAAGCACCGCAACGCCGTGTACCTGGGTGAGCGCGACTGCTCGATGCAGCGGCGCCACCAGAAAGTGATCGAGGAGGCGCCGGCGCCCGGGATCGCGCGCAAGCTGATCGAGCGCATCGGCGAGCGCTGCGTGGCGGCCTGCAAGAAGATCGGTTACCGGGGTGCGGGAACTTTCGAGTTCCTGTACGAGGACGGCGAGTTCTACTTCATCGAGATGAACACCCGCGTGCAGGTCGAGCACCCGGTCACGGAGTGGATTACCGGGGTGGACATCGTGCGCACGCAGATCATGGTGGCCGCGGGCGAGAAGCTGCCGTTCACGCAGCGGCAGATCCAGATCCGGGGCCACGCCATCGAGTGCCGCATCAACGCCGAGGACCCGTACAAGTTCACCCCGTCGCCGGGGCGCATCACCACCTGGCACGCGCCCGGCGGGCCGGGCGTGCGGGTGGATTCGCACGCCTATACCAACTACTACGTGCCGCCCAACTACGACTCCATGATCGGCAAGCTGATCGTGCACGGCGACACCCGCGAGCAGGCGCTGGCGCGCATGCGCACGGCGCTGTCCGAGACGGTGATCGAGGGCATCAACACCAACGTGCCCCTGCACCGGGAACTCATGGTGGACGCGAATTTCGTCACCGGTGGCACCAACATCCATTACCTTGAGCAGTGGCTGTCGCAGCGCCAGCGCTGAGCAGCCGGAGCGGGCCATTGATGCATGAACTGAGCTTGGCCTGCCCCCAGGAGCAGGTTGAAATCCTGAGCGATGCGCTGGAAGCCCTCGACGCCTTGTCGGTTTCGGTCGAGGACGCGGACGCGCACACCGACGCCGAACAGGCCCTGTTCGGCGAGCCGGGCATGCCGGCGCCGCGCAGCGGCTGGCAACGCAGCCGCGTGGTCGCGCTCTTTTCCGGCCCAGAGGCGGCGCAGGAAGCGCTGGACCTGTTGCAGGCGCAGGACTTTTTCACCAACTGCCAGGTGCTCGGCCAGGCGCCCGTGGCGGAACAGGACTGGGTGCGCTTGACGCAATCGCAGTTCGCGCCGGTAGCGGTGACGCCCGAGTTCTGGATCGTTCCGACATGGCACGAGCCGCCGCCGCAGGCACGCCAGGTGATACGGCTGGACCCGGGGCTGGCTTTCGGCACGGGGACCCATCCCACCACGCGCATGTGTCTGCGCTGGACCGCGGCGCGCGCGCGCACGGCACCGCTGGGCCGTGTGCTCGACTACGGATGCGGCTCGGGAATCCTGGCAATTGGCGCAGCCAAGTTCGGCGCCACCGACATCGACGCCGTGGACATCGACCCTGCGGCCGTGGAATCCACGCGCGCCAATGCCCAGGCCAATGCCGTGCGCGTGCGCAGCGGCCTGCCGGAGGCGGCCGCCGGGGTGTACGACACGGTGTTCGCGAACATTCTGGCAACGCCGCTGCGCGTGTTGGCCCCCTTGCTGTGCGCGCACGTGGCGCCGGGTGGGCATCTGGTGCTGGCGGGCATACTCGAGCGCCAGGTCGACGAATTGCGGGAGGCCTATGCCCCCTGGCTGGCTTTGGGCGTGGCCGACGCCGAGGACGGCTGGGTGCTGATGACGGCAGAGCGCTGAGGCGCATCCCGCCCGCCTTTTCTACAATCGGCAGCCGATGAACCAGACCACCCGCTGCCCCGCCTGCCAGACGAGGTTCAAGGTCGTCGCCGATCAGCTGCGCATCTCGCAAGGGTGGGTGCGCTGCGGCCATTGCCAGCAGGTGTTCGACGCCACCTTGTCGCTACAGCCTGCGGAGCCCGAGGCGATGCTGCCCGATATGCCGCTGGACCAGCTGCGCGGGCCGGTGGCGCGCGCCGCGGCGCCAGCGCCGGTCGCGCGCGCCTGGGGCAGCAGCGTCACGGCGGCACACCGAACCGCATCTGCGCCGGCGCCGGCGGTGCCAGCTCCCGAGGACGAGACCGACGACGGCGACGAGGGCGATGGTTTTGCGCCCACGCAGCCAGGCTTGCTCGATTTTTCGGAGCCGGAACAGGCCGCCCCCTGGACAACCCATGTGCCGTCATTTCTGAAGGCGCCGCTGCCGCGTACCCCCGCCTTTTCACCCCATGGCGTGGAGTTCCCTGCGCCGGGGCTTCCCACTGCGCCGGCCGCTGTTCCCGAGGCTACCGGAACCGCGACCGCCGCCCCTTCGCAGCATGCTGCAGCGCCTCCCGCGATGCCGCTCGGCGGCTACGAACTGCCGGCTCCCGAGGACGACAGCGACAGCGGCTGGCCGGCACTGTTCGACGAACCGGCGCCGCGGCCGCCGGTGGCAGAGGCGGGTACGGGCCCCGAGGCCCCGGAACTCGACTTGGCGCATTTCATTGCCGAACTTGCCGGTGCCCCTGCCGCCTCGGTCAAGCCCGCTGGGGCCGCTCCACTGCCCGCAGACGACGAACGCCGCACAACCGAGGCCGCAACGCTCAGCGACAGCGACCCGGCGGCAGAGCCGGAGCTGGTACCGGAACCCCAACCGGAACCGGAACCGGATCTGCCCTGGACCTTGGTGTCCGATGAGGTGATTCACCATGGCGATCTGGCACCCGGCGCTGCGGAGCCGGTGTCCGTGGGGCTGGCGGACACGGGGCCGTCGCGCAGCGATGCGGCAGCGGACACGCCGGAGCACCGCCCCTCCACGCTGGACGAACTGGAGCTTTCTTTCGTGCGCGACGCCCAGCGGCGCGCCTTCTGGTCGGGCACCGGTGTGCGTGCCGGTCTGGGGGCCATCGCCCTGTTGTTGTTGCTCGGCCTTGGCGGGCAGGTGGCGCTCCAGGAGCGTGCCCGCTTGGCGGCGCTTTGGCCGCAGAGCCGCCCTGTGCTCGAGACAGCGTGCAGCTACCTGCAGTGCTCGGTGGGGCTCCACCGCGACATTGGCGCCGTGTTGGTCGAGGGCTCGTCGTTCAACCGCGCGCAGGGCGACCGCTACCAGTTTTCGTTGGCGCTGCGCAACCGCTCGGGCCTGCCGGTCGAGGCGCCGGCGATCGAATTGACACTCACCGACGCCGACGACCGGCCGGTGCTGCGGCGGGTCCTCTCGCCGGCCGACCTCGCGGCCCCCAACCCCTTGCGTGCCGGGCAGGAATGGAACACCGTGCTGCCCATGGCGATCGGCCAGGGAGCTGCGCGCATTGCGGGTTACCGTGTCCTGGCGTTCTATCCCTGAGGCAGCGACCTCGCACCACAAGCACTTATGGCAGTCCTCATTTGCGGTTCCCTGGCGTTCGACACCATCATGACCTTCGAAGGTCGTTTCGCCGACCAGATATTGGCCGAGCAACTGCACATTCTCAACGTCTCGTTCCTGGTGCCTTCGCTGCGGCGGGATTTTGGCGGCTGTGCCGGCAACATCGCCTACAGCCTGAACCTGCTGGGGGGCAAGGCACTGCCCATGGCGACGCTGGGCAGCGATGGCGGCGACTACCTCGAGCGCCTCATGCAGCAGGGCATCGATACCCGCTTCGTGCGGCAGGTGCAGGACACCTACACCGCCCAGGCCATGATCATGACCGACATGGACAACAACCAGATCACGGCGTTCCACCCCGGTGCGATGATGCAGGCGCATCGCAACCGTGTGGAGAGTTCGGTTGCGCATGACATCCGCATCGGCATCGTGGCGCCCGACGGACGCGAGGCCATGCTCGCCCATGCGCGGGAATTCCATGCGGCGGGCATCCCCTTCGTCTTCGACCCCGGCCAGGGCCTGCCCATGTTTTCAGGCGACGAGCTCAGGCATTTTGTCGACCTGGCCAGTTGGGTCACCGTGAACGACTACGAGGGGCGCATGCTGTGCGAGCGCACCGGGCTCGATTGCGCGCAGCTGTCCATGCGCGTCCGCGGGCTCGTGGTGACGCTGGGCGCAGCAGGGTGCGAAGTATGGGAAGCCGGTAGCAAAACGCTGGTGCCGTCTGCGCCGCCGAAACAGGTGGTCGATCCCACCGGCTGCGGGGACGCCTGGCGGGGCGCGCTGCTTTTCGGACTGGAACAGGGCTGGCCATTGGCGCGCTGTGCCGCGCTGGGCAATCGCATGGGCGCTTTGAAGGTGGCCTCGCGCGGCCCCCAGAATTACCAGCTCGATTTCGTGCCCGAGTAATACGGTTCGCCGCTCCAGCGGATAACGAGGCGGGGAGGCGAAGACGGTGCTGCAGACGGCGCCGCGTTCCCGCGACGTTGGGCGTTGGACGGCACGACAGCGAAAGCGGGGCAAAAAAAACCGGCGCGCTGCGCCGGTAGGGCCAAGCCTGCGTTTCCTCAGGGCTTGGAGCCGGTCGGAAATGGCCAGGCGGCTTGGGGATTGAGCTGCGTCTTGGGTGCGGGTGCAGCCGCCTTGGCGGCTTGCTTGGCAGCGGGGGCAGCCTTCTTCGCAGGAGCAGCCTTCTTCGCGGGAGCGGCCTTCTTCGCGGGAGCGGCCTTCTTCGCAGGAGCAGCCTTCTTCGCAGGAGCGGCCTTCTTCGCAGGAGCGGCCTTCTTCGCGGGAGCAGCCTTCTTCGCGGGAGCAGCCTTCTTCGCGGGAGCGGCCTTCTTCGCGGGAGCAGCCTTCTTCGCGGGAGCAGCCTTCTTCGCAGGTGCCGCCTTCTTGGCCGCGGGAGCCTTCGTGGCAGGCGCTGCCTTCTTTACCGCAGCCTTGGGTGCAGCAGCTTTCTTCACTGCTGCAGTCTTGGCAGGCGCAGCCTTCTTCACAGGGGTTGCGGCCTTCGCGGCCGGCTTCTTCGCAGTTGCCATCATGTTCTCCTTGGGTCAATGAGCAAAGAGCACTCCACGCCTGCATGGACACGGAGAGATTCACGAGCCTGGAGCGACGCTCCCAACTCTGAATGCGGAGGCACTGCGGCGGACTTTGCGACTGCTTGCGAAGCGCCGGCGCGTGCTTGAAAAATGGAAGTTGGTGTGGTGGTGCTGCGCATGCACGGACCGCGCATCGGGCGCGCGACAGACCGCCGCGAGCGCGTCGCACCGATGGCCCGACGCGCAGCGCGGTCGGTGGCAATCGGCGAATCGGATGTGACTTCGTGGTCCCAGTGCAGCATGGCGTTTTCCAGTGCTCGCATTATGAGAGCACTGCTCCGAAAAGAAAAGCACGCGAGCACCGTGCGGTGCGCTTTTGTTGCTTCACTGCACTAGCGACTGTGTGCCGTGCATGCTGTGAAGGGCATGCGCGGTGCACGTCGTGCGGATGCCGCGCGTGCGATGGAGCGCTGCGCGCACGCGCAGCGGCTGCGTTCAGCGCACGGGAAGCCGCATGTGCGGCAAGCACAGCAGCTTGGCAAACCGCGCCCAGTCGAAGCCGGGACCGGGATCCGCCTTGCGCCCTGGAGCGATGTGCTCGTGTCCGGCGACATGGGCAATGGGATAGCGCAGCGCCAGCGCGCGCGCCAGCTCTGCGAGCGCAGCGTATTGCGCGGGCTCGAAGGCCTCGCCTTCGAGGCCTTCGAGTTCGATGCCGATCGAGTCGTCGTTGCATCGGCTGCGGCCGCGGTAGTGCGACACGCCGGCGTGCCATGCGCGCTGTTCGCAGTCGACGAACTGCAGCAGCGCGCCGTCGCGCCGAATGAAAAAATGCGCCGATACGCGCAGGCCGCGCAGCTGTTCGTAATAGGGGTGGGCGCCACAGTCGAGCGTGCCGAGAAAGAGCGCTGCCACATCGGCACCGCCGTACTGTCCCGGAGGCAGGCTGATGGAATGCACGACGAGCAGATCCACGGCGGCACCCTCCGGCCGTGCATCGCAGTGCGGCGAGGGCAGCGTGTGGGCCCTGCTGTACCAGCCGCCACGCCAGGGCAGCGCCGTCTCAGGATTCATGCTCGCCCGGCGTATCGCCCGGGGTGGCGATGTTCAAACGAGCGATGCGGTAGCGAATCTGGCGCAGGCTGATCCCCAGGCGGGCAGCGGTCGCTGTGCGGTTGAAATGGTTCTCCTGCAGGGCGCGTACCAGGATGCTGCGTTCCTGCTCGTCCAGCCACGCCTGCAGATCGCGCGGCACGGGCTCGTTCTCGGCGAGTGCGGTGCTGGTGGTGGGCGCTGCCGTGGCTGCGCCCATGCAGGGCGCCGCGCTGTCGACATGCAATTCGTCGCCGTCGCCCAAGGCCACCGCGCGGTGCAGCAGGTTTTCCAGCTCGCGCACGTTGCCGGTGAGCGGATGGGCAGCGATGGCGGCAACGGTGGCCTCGGTCAGCTCGGGCGCCGGCGTGCCCGACTCCTGCGCGATGCGTGCCAGCAGGGCGCGGCACAGGTCGGGCAGGTCCTCCCGGCGTTCGCGCAAGGGCGGTATCACGACCTCGATGACGTTCAGGCGGTAGTACAGGTCCTGGCGAAAGCGCCCCGCTTGCACGTCGGCCGCAAGGTCGCGGTGCGTGGCGCTGACGATGCGCACGTCCACCGGCTCCTCCTGCGTGGCACCCAATGGCCGCACGCTGCGCTCCTGGATGGCGCGCAGCAGCTTCGACTGCATGGCCAGCGGCAGGTCGCCGATTTCGTCGAGGAACAAGGTGCCACCCTGCGCTGCCTGGAAGTACCCTGGGCGGTCCTGGGTGGCGCCGGTGTACGAGCCCTTGCGGGCGCCGAAGAACTCGGCCTCCAGAAGGGCCTCGGGAATGGCGCCGCAGTTGACGGCGACCAGCGGGCCGCCGGCCCGTTGGCTGCTTTCGTGCAAGGCCCTGGCGACGAGTTCCTTGCCCGTCCCCGATTCGCCGCGCACCAGCACCGGCGCCATGCCCCGGGCGACTTTGGCCACGCGCGCCTTGACGTTTTGCATGGCCTGCGAATTCCCAACCAGCCGGTCCAGCGCCGTCGGGCCGTTGCGCGCCGGCAGTGCGCGCGCCGTGCTGGCCTTTGGCGCGAGCACGCTGTCGGTTCCCTGGATGGCCGACGCCACGACCGCGCGGAACTGCTTGAGGTCCACCGGTTTGGTCAGGTAGTCGAATGCCCCGGCACGCAGCGCCTCCACGGCGTTTTCGGCCGAGCCGTAGGCCGTCATCACCAGGCAGCGTTCGGTGCGCTGCTGCTTGCGCAAATCGTGCAGGAGTTCCATGCCGAAACCATCGGGCAAACGCATGTCCGTGATGACGACTTCGTAGCGGTTGTGCGCGAGCATCTGGCGCGCCTGGACGATGTCGGCGGCGGTCTCGACCCGGTAGCCTTCACGCAGCAGGGTCAGTTCGTAAAGGGTGCGCAGGTCGGGCTCGTCGTCGACCACCAGGATGGAGGCGGGCTGTGGATGCATAGTCGGACGCTTCAGATCGTAAACACGCTCTCAGACCACGATGGTGTCGAACAAGGACGCGTCGGGCGGGGCCACCAGGCCCGTTCCGCGGAACCTTACGGTAAACGCATTGCCGCTGCGATCGCCGGTTTGCGTCTGACGGTGCGTGCGCTGGTAGCCGATGCTCGCGCCATGGCGTTCGCACAGCCCGCGGCAAATGTACAGGCCCAGCCCGCTGGAGCGGCTCTCGGAAGAGAAGAAAGGCTCGAAGAGGTGGCGTTCGACGGATTGGTCCATGGGGGCGCCGTCGCTCCAGACTTGCACGCTCGCTTGGCCGGGGGACTCCAGCCGGGTCTGCAGCTGCAGCGATTCCTCGTCGCCGGAGCGGAAGCGCAGCGCATTGTCCAGCAGGTTCACGAGCACCCGACGCAGATGCTCGGCGTCGAATTCGACCTGCATGTCCGGTGCGCCCAGCTGCAGCGTGCCCCGGCGCATGTGCGGCGACTGGGCCTGCCAATCGCGCCAGGTCTGGGCCACGGTTTCGTCGAGGGCCACGGTGGAGGGCGCGGCGTGGTCGATCTGGTGCTGCACGCGTGCGATGTCGAGGATCTCCTCGGCAATGCGGGCCAGCCGGTCGGCGTTCTGCGCAATCATTTGCGCGAGCCGCTTTTGCGTCGGGTCCTGCAAATCCTCGTCCAGCAATGCGTTGGCCTGCACGATGGCCGCGAGTGGGTTGCGGATTTCGTGCGCCACCGCCGCCGACATGCGGCCCATGGCGGCGAGTTTCTCGGTACGCAGGCGCGCTTCGAGTTCGCGCAGGTCGTGCAGGAACACCACGCACAGGCGCTGCTGGGAAGCTTCGGGTGCTGTGGATCCCGGAGCGGTCAACCAGGTACGCACGTGCAGCCCGATCGGGCTCTGGTCGTCGCTGATGAGGTTGACGTCGGCGACCTGGGGCGCGTCTTGGCGGAAGCTCCGCCGCGCCAGGGCCGCCAGCGCCTGCCAGGCAGGGCGGGCGAGCAGGGAGAACGGCGGCGTGAGCGTGGCTTCGGCACCCAGCAGGCGCACCCCCGCGGGGTTGGCATTGCGCACGACGAACTGATCGTCCAGCACCAGAACCCCCTCGCTGAGGTTTTGCATCACAAGTGCGCTCACCTGGCGCTGGACCAGGGCGGTGGCCCGGCTGGTTTCGGCAATGTGCTGTTCGCGCACCAGGCGGCCGGCAAGCTGCTGCACCAGGAAGGCGACGATGAAATAACCGGTGCCGGTGAGCGCCGCCTGGAGCGAACGCTGCGCGGCCTCCGCGCTGCCTGCGTCCCCGCCCCACCATGCCCAGGCCAGCAGCAAGAGGGTCACGGCGGCGGTCGTGCCCAGCGCCAAGGTCAGGGTGCCCAGCACCGAAGCCATGAGGATCGGCAGGCCGAACAGCGGCGTGAAGCTCATGTTCCCGGTGTGCAGCAACTGCAGGACGGAGACGACCGCCAGGTCCACCCCGATGGAGGGAAGCCAGTGCATGCCGGCGTGGGGTGCGGGCGTTGCCTTGCCCGACAGCATGCGCAGCGCCAGGGTGCTGGCCAGGTACAGGACGCACACGCCGATGATCCAGAGATTGGCCGTCTGGTTGAGCATCTGGCCGGTGAACTGGAGCAGCACCAGGGCCAGCCCCACCACCACCCGGCCATTGAGGAAGCCTTGCCACAGGCGCAGAAACGCCGGGTCCTGTCCGCGCAGGGGGCGCTGCCCCGCGAAGCCTGCCGGGAAACCCTCAGCGGCCATCTTGCTGCTGGTGCTCGGCCGAGCAGTAGCTGCGTCCGCCGCTCACCCAGGCGTCGCTGCGCGGGACGTGCACCCCGCAGCGCGCGCAGGCGACCATGTCCTGGGGCGCGGCCCGCGTGCCGCCCTGTCCCGGCTTGTCCGGGTCTTTGCGCGCGGCCAGCCGCTGCCCACGCCAGACCATGTAGGCCACGCCCAGCACGAGCAGCAGTACGAGATATTTCATGGTGCGCGCCCCAGGACCACTTCCAATGCGAAGCGCGAACCGACATAGGCCAGCAGCAGTAGCGCCGCACCGGCGTAGAGCACGCGCACGGCGCTGCGCCCGCGCCAACCCCAGCGCCGGCGCCCCAGCAGCAAGGCCGCGAAGGTGAACCAGGACAGCAGCGAGAACACCGCCTTGTGGTCCCAGCGCCAGGCGCGCCCGTAAAGTACTTCGCTGAACAGCAGGCCCGCCGCCAGCGTGGCGCTGAGCAGGACGAAGCCGGCGGTGACGAAGCGGAATGTCAGGCGTTCGAGGGTCAAGAGCGGCATGCCGCTGTTGGGGTCTTCCGCTTGCCGCAGCCGCTTTTCGGCGCGCGTCATCAGCGCCGCGTGCACCACCGCCGCCGCAAACAATCCGTAGGCGGCAATGCCCAGCGCCAGGTGCAGCGGCAGCCACGCCGAGGCGCTGACATGCAGCGGCCGGCCGGGGAACAGCAGCGCCAGCAGCACGGCGAGCGCGCCCAGGGCGGCGAGGGCCCAGCGGGCGTGCAGTTGCGGGAACAGTTGGCGCTCCACGGCGTACACGGTGAGTACCAGCCAGGCCGTGACGGACAGCGCCGGTGCAAAGCCGAAGCGCGGCGCGGGCTGCAGCATGGCCAGGGCGAGCGCGGCGCCGTGCACCAGCCAGGCCAGCCACAGCGTGGTTTTGGCGGCCCGTTCGGGCAGGCGCGCGGCGAGCGCCGCTGCAACGGTGTAGGCGGTCGCGGCGGTGGTCCCCAGCAGCACGGCGGCCGGGGAGGCGCTGGTTAAAATCATGGCAGCAGTTTACCTTTCGCCCGGGCGCCCGCCTGCGGCCCGCACCGCCCGCTGCCCGCGCGCGATCCTTCCGGAAATCTCCCCCTATGGCCTCCGCCCTCACCGACAAACTCACGCGCCTCGTCAAGGAAATGCGCGGCCAGGCGCGCATCACCGAATCGAACGTGCAGGACATGCTGCGCGAGGTGCGCATGGCACTGCTCGAAGCCGACGTGGCCTTGCCCGTGGTGCGCGACTTCATCGCCCGCGTCAAGGAAAAGGCCCTGGGCCAGGAAGTGCTGGGCAGCTTGAAGCCCGGGCAGGCGCTGGTGGGCATCGTCAACCGCGAACTGGCCGCGACCATGGGCGAGGGCGTGGCCGACATCAACCTGGCGGCCCAGCCGCCCGCTGTGATCCTCATGGCCGGCCTGCAGGGGGCGGGCAAGACCACCACCACGGCCAAGCTGGCCAAGCACCTGATCGAGAAGCGCAAGAAGAAGGTGCTCACCGTGTCGGGCGACGTGTACCGCCCGGCGGCCATCGAGCAGCTCAAGACGGTGACGCAACAGGCCGGCGCCGAGTGGTTCCCGAGCTCGCCCGAGCAAAAGCCGCGCGACATCGCCCTGGCCGCGCTCGATTACGCCAAGAAGCATTATTTCGACGTGCTGCTGGTGGACACCGCAGGCCGCCTGGCGATCGACGAGGCGCTGATGCAGGAGATCCGCGAACTGCATGCCGCGATCAAGCCGGTGGAAACCCTGTTCGTCGTCGATGCCATGCAGGGCCAGGACGCGATCAACACCGCCCGCGCCTTCAAGGAAGCGCTGCCGCTCACCGGCATCGTCCTGACCAAGCTCGACGGCGATTCGCGCGGCGGCGCGGCGCTGTCGGTGCGCCAGATCACCGGTGCGCCGATCAAGTTCGCGGGGGTATCGGAAAAGCTCGACGGCCTGGAGGTGTTCGACGCCGAGCGCCACGCCGGGCGCATTCTGGGCATGGGCGACATCGTTGCGCTGGTTGAGCAGGTGTCGGCCGGCGTGGATATGGAAGCCGCGCAGAAGCTCGCCGCCAAGGTCAAGAGCGGCGACGGCTTCGACCTCAACGACTTCCTCGGCCAGATCCAGCAGATGAAGCAGATGGGCGGGCTCTCCAGCCTGATGGACAAGCTGCCAGCGCAGCTCACCGCCAAGGCCGGCGCCGTGGACATGGACCGGGCGGAGCGCGACATCCGCCGCAAGGAAGGCATCATCCAGAGCATGACGGCGCTCGAACGTCGCAAACCCGAGCTCATCAAGGCGACGCGCAAGAA
>MEDL01000050.1 GCA_001724785.1 Acidovorax sp. SCN 68-22
CCGACCAACAACTGGATGGACCCCGCGGAGATGCGCGCCACGCTGCAGCCGCTGTTCGACGGCTGCATGAAGGGCCGCACCATGTATGTGGTGCCGTTCAGCATGGGCCCGCTGGGCAGCCACATCGCGCACATCGGCGTGGAGCTGACCGACAGCGCCTACGTGGCCGTGAATCAGAAGCTGATGACCCGCATGGGCAAGGCCGTGTACGACGTGCTGGGCGTGGACGGCGAGTTCGTGCCCTGCATGCACACTGTGGGTGCTCCCCTGGCCGCTGGCGAGAAGGACCAGACCTCCTGGCCCTGCAACCCCACCACCAAGTACATCGTGCACTACCCCGAAACGCGCGAGATCTGGTCCTACGGCTCGGGCTACGGCGGCAACGCGCTGCTGGGCAAGAAGTGCCTGGCGCTGCGCATCGCCTCCACCATGGGCCGCGACCAGGGCTGGCTGGCCGAGCACATGCTCATCCTGGGCGTGACAAACCCCCAGGGCAAGAAGTACCACGTGGCCGCCGCCTTCCCCAGTGCCTGCGGCAAGACCAACTTCTCCATGCTGGTGCCGCCCGAAGCCGGGTTTGCGGGCTGGAAGGTCACCACCATCGGTGACGACATCGCCTGGATCAAGCCCCACGCCGACGGCAAGATGTACGCCATCAACCCCGAAGCCGGCTACTTCGGCGTAGCCCCCGGCACCAACATGCACACCAACCCCAACTGCATGAAGAGCCTGGACAAGGACGTGATCTTCACCAACGTGGCCCTGACGGACGACGGCGACGTGTGGTGGGAAGGCATGGAAAAGGACACCGGCACGCTGCCCGACCACCTGATCGACTGGCAGGGCAAGGACTGGACGCCCCAGATTGCCAAGGAAACCGGCGCGAAGGCGGCACACCCCAACTCGCGCTTCACCGTGGCCGCCACCAACAACCCGGCGCTCGACCCCCAGTGGGACGACGCCAATGGCGTGGCCATCGACGCCTTCATCTTCGGCGGCCGCCGCTCCACCACCGTGCCGCTGGTGACGGAAGCCCGTACCTGGATGGAAGGCGTGTACATGGCCGCCACCATGGGCTCCGAGACGACCGCCGCCGCCTTCGGCGCGCAGGGCGTGGTGCGCCGCGATCCGTTCGCCATGCTGCCGTTCTGCGGCTACAACATGAGCGACTACTTCCAGCACTGGCTGGACATGGAGCACAAGCTGGAAGAATCCGGCCACCAACTGCCCAAGATCTTCTGCGTCAACTGGTTCCGCAAGGGCGCGGACGGCAAGTTCGTCTGGCCCGGCTACGGCGACAACATGCGCGTGCTCAAGTGGATGATCGACCGCATCGAGGGCCAGGCCCAGGGCCAGGAAACCATGTTCGGCATCGCGCCCCAGTATGCCGAAATCAACTGGACCGGCCTGGACTTCAGCGCCGCGCAGTTCGATACCGTCACGGCCATCGACAAGGCCGCCTGGCAGGACGAGCTCAAGCTGCACGACGAACACTTCGCCAAGCTGGCCTACCACCTGCCCAAGGAACTGCTGGCCACGCGCGCGGCCATCGCGGCGCGCCTGGGCAACTGAGCAGGCGCGAGCCGTATGGCCCGCTCCGGCGGGACCCGCAAGCCACCTTCGGGTGGCTTTTTTCGCGCCTGTCACATGCCGGCCAGCAAGTCGAGTGCACGCACCCACAGCAGCACCGGCAGCGCCGCGGCGGCGGCCACCAGCGTGGCGGCAGCGGCCGAGCGCCACGGTGGCGTGCCGGCGCGCCGCAGCTGCCCGGTGCTCAGGGCCACGCAGCCGAGCCAGGCCACGGCCAGCAGCGTCAGCCGGGCCTGCGGTAGCCAATGGAACACCAGCCCCTCGCTGCGCAGCTGCGTGAGCGTGAGCATGGAAAGGCCCAGGAACAGGTTGGCCGCCGCCATGGGCACCAAGGCCAGCGCCAGCACCTTCCAATCGGCGCGCGCCAGACGGGCCGCGCCCATGGCGGCCAGGTGGGCGAACCCGCCGACCAGCAGGGCGCTCCCCACCAGCCAGGCGACGATGCCCGCGCCATCGAGCCAACTGAACACGTCCGATACCTCGGCGTAGTGCGTCAGTACCCACCAGGGCGCATTGCTGGCGAGCGGCCAGAGGATGCCCTGCTCCACCAGCCAGGTCGCCAGCCACTGCTTGGCGGCGACAAAGCCGGGCGTCAGGGTCCATTGGAACGCGCCGATGGCAAAGCCCAGCATGCCGTAGAGCAGCAACAGCGCCTCGTAGTGCCCCACGTCACCCGGCTTGCTGGCGACGATCTCGCTGCCCGGCCAGCGCAGGCTCAGGGCGACCGCGTCCCGGTGGCCGCTGCAGCGTCCGCAGGAATGGCATTGCGCGGCGCTCGCCAGTGCGTGGACGTTGAGCAGCGGCGGGCAGTCCACCGCCGGGATGTGGGCCGGCTGCAGGTCCCAGGCGGCGCGGTCCACCTTGAAGTGCAGCGGCGCCAGGCGCGCCAGCAGGGCGAACACCCCGGTCACCGGGCACAGGTAGCGGCACCATACGCGCTTGCCCCGGCCGTAAACGATGCCCACGGCAATCGCCGCCACCGTCGATCCGCCCAGGATCACCAGCACCGGACCGGGGTATTCGTAGACGCTGATCAGCTGGCCGTACAGCGTGGTGCCCAGGAAGCCGACCAGCGGCCAGCCGGGCCAGCGCATCCAGCGCGGAATTGGAAGCCCTTTGCCCGGCCGGCCCGCGAACTCGGTCAAAGCGCCTTCCGGGCACATCACGCCGCACCAGAAGCGTCCGACGAGCAGCATCGAGGCGATCACGAATGGCCACCACACCCCCCAGAAGGCAAGCTGTGCAAAGCGCGTGAGGTTGTCGGCCATGCGCGCGTCCTCGGGCGGCAGCGGCAGGAAGGCCGGCACCGCGACCAGCACGAAATACAGCAGGACAATGGCCCATTGCAGCAGCGCGATGCGGGCGCGGTTGCGCGCCATCCAGTCGCCCGCGCGCGCCAGGCGCGTGCGCGGCGCGTCCATCAGGACCTGCACCGATCGGACGCCGGAACGGGTGCGCGTGTAGCGCGTCGCTTCCATCTGTCACCCCCGTTCCGGGCCGGCGGGGCGGGCCGACCACCAGCGCTGCGCGGCCATCAGCAGCCAGAAGCCGAAGAACACCAGCGCGTCGGCCGCGGCGGGGCGTGCGCGGTAGCCGAACAGGTCGGCCAGCCATTTGCCCAGACCTGCCCCGTCGTCGAGGAAGGTACTGGTGTTCCACAAGGGGTCGGCGCCCGGCGGAATCCATTCCAGGCCGATCAGCCGGTCGGTCCCCAATACCAGCATGCCGGCGGCGAACATCAAGAGCAGGTTGGCGCTGACGCGCAGCACCTGGTGCGGCGGCAGCAGGCGCAGACCGCGCGCGGCGGCCCATGCGGTGGCGCCCGCAAGAACGAATCCTGCCAGTGCCGCCGGCAGCAGCGTCCACCAGCCGGCGCCCGAGGCCATGCCTTGCAGGAAGATCGCGGTCTCCGCACCCTCGCGTGCGACGGCGATGGCCGCCACGGCGGCGATGCCCCAGGCGCCGCGCCGCTCGGCGGCGCGATCGAGAGCGCTCTCCATTTCGCGGCGCAGGCCGCGTGCATGGCGCCGCATCCACAGCACCATGTGCGTCATGAGCACGGCGGCAAGGAGGATGAGCAGGGTCTGAAAGATCTCCTGGCCGTGGTCGGAGAGGCTGCCGAGCGTGCCCTGCATCACGGCGGCAAGGGCCAGCGCCGACGCCAGGCCGGCCGCGACGCCTGCCCAGAGCGCCCGCCCGGCACCGGCGCCCCCGCCCCGTCCGGCCGACCAGGCCGCGAGAATGCCGATGACCAGCATGGCCTCCAGGCTTTCGCGCCAAACGATGATGAGGGCATTGAGCATGGGGGGATTCCTGTCAGCGCGCGACGATGTGGCCTTGCGCGGTATCCGGGTGGAATTCGCCGAAAAAGCGGTACCGGCCCGGCTTCAGCGGTGCGAAGACCACGAAGCTGCTGGCGCCGGGTGCCAGGACCTTTTCCTTTTTCAGCTCCAGGCTTTCAAATTCCTCGGCGTCGGTGCCGGCGTTGTGCAGCACCAGCTTGAAGCGCGTGTTCGCCGGGACGACGATTTCAGTGGGTTCAAAGCGGCCGTTCTTCATCTCCAGCCGGAAGCTCGGCAGTTCCTGCGCCGTAGCCGGGCCTGCGGCCAGAATGCCCAGTGCCAGCAGGACCGAGGCCAGCGGGCGCGCAGTGCGGGCGGCGCGCATCAGAACCCCACCCGGGCGCGCAGCCCCAGCAGCGCGATGCCCTTGGCGCCGGGATCGGCCGCCGGGCGGGCGATGTACTGCACGCTGGGGGTAAGCTCGACGTGCGGATTGAGGTGCATCCTGTAGTACAGCTCGCCGATGCGCTCGGCGCCGTGTGCGACGTAGCCGGCCGCGGCGGCCGAAGCTGCGGCGAAGCGCCCGCTGGTGCGCAGCCACGCAAGGGCCAGGCCCAGGCCGTCCGCGCCACGGCCCCAAGGCGAGCCGTCGAGTTCCCCGCCCACGGTCAAGGCGTCGGCAAAACGGACCCGTCCCGAGGTCTGGTGCCCGTAGCGGCCGAACAGGGTCAGGTTGTCGCTGACCCGCTGGTCGATGGACAGCCCCACACCGCCGTGGCGCGCCACGCGGCCGTCGAAATCCTGGGCGCGCGCATTGCTCCAGGCGTACACCCGGTAGGTGCCGGGCAGGGCGTTGGGACGCGGCGCGACCCAGGCCTGGGCGATGACGAACGGCTTGCCGCTGCTGGCGCTGAAGTTGGCGCCGTTGCCCGAGCCAAAAACGCCCAGCGAGGCGCCCCACGGCAGGGCCTTGTCGCCCGGGTTCTCATAGGCCGCGATGGCGCCTGGCGCGAAACCGAAGCGGTCGGCACCGACGTCGCCGCCGGAATCGAGCAGGGGGTTGTGAACGAACACATTGTTGGCAAAGTGCCGCGTTTCGTCGTCGGCAATGGCGTTCTGGTCGAAAAAGCCGAAGGGGTCGATCTTGCCGACCGTCAGCACCGCCTTGTGGCCGCCGTCCTGGCCGAACGGGGTTGCCCATTGGTACCAGGCCTGCGCCAGCGTGAACTGCGTACCGTCGGGGTCGCTGCCGGCGAAGGTGGTGCTGTTGGCGGTGCCGGTGTAGGTCGGGCGCAGCGCCAGGCCTTCGCCCTGGCCGAAGCGCGCGTGCAGGTACACGGTTCCTGTGCCGGCGCCGGCGGTGCCGCCGGGCAGGGTGACGGCCACGTCGCCACGGTAATTGGCGCGGCTGCGCCCCGAGGCCGGATCGGCCAGCGCGCTGCGCGGCGCCCGCTGCGCCATGGCCGTCAGACTGCCTTCTACGCCGACGCCCTCGAACGCCTCCACCAGTTTGCTGGCGGGACCCTGCAAGGCCTGCTGCTGTGCTTCCACCGCCTTGAGGCGGGTAGCGAGCTCGGGTTCGGCGTCGCTGATGCGCTCGCTCCCCAGGGCGGCACGCAACTCGGCGTTCTGCGTCTCCAGGCGCTCGACCCGTTGTGCCAGTGCCTGGACCTGCGCCGCCAGTGCCGCACTGTCGCTCGCGGCAGCGCTCGGCAGGGGCAGGGATGCTGTCAGCAATGCGGCCGCCAGCGCGAACGCCGGGCGTGCGGGGGACGGTGCGCGCATGTCAGTACCCGCCCTTCTTGCCGACGCCGGCGTAGGTGAAGTCCCATTCCAGGGTGACGGTCTTGAACCAGGGGCGCACACCGGTGGCGCGGTCGGTGTGCCGGCCGAAATGCGCGCCCATGCTGTTTTCCTTGGCGCTGGGCGGATAAATGATGAACTTGACGTGGTACTTGCCGGGGCCGGCGAGCTTGACGTTGTCGCCGTAGTGCGGGCCGTCGCTGGCCACCATGGGCATCATGTCGCCGCGGATCACGTCGCTCGCACCTTGCTTGGTCAATTCGTACCGAACCAGCAGAAACGGGATCCAGCTGCCTTCGGCGTAACCGTTGACGTTGCTGGCCAGCGCGTGGATGTCCGCCTCCAGGTGAATATCCGACTCCGCCACCTTGCGCATGTGGCCCGCCGGCTCCATTTCCACCGGCTGCAGGTAGACGGCGCCCACCTCCATGCCCGAAATGTTCTGCGGCGCGCCGATGGGGTATTCAAGCGCCAGGGCGGGCAGGGCGAGGCACAGGGCGCCGGCCAGGGCGAAGGAGCGAAGCGACATGTTGGCAAACCTTTGGGGAGTGAGAAAACGCCCCACCGATGCCATGCATGCGAGTGAGAACTACTCGCATTGTAGAAATAATTCTTGTTTCGGGAATTTGCGCTCGATCAATCCGGCGTCCGGTTTCGTCCGCCGCCTGCGCCGCCCCGGCGCCCGCCCACAAAAAAGCCGCGCAAGGGCGCGGCTGGCAAGGAGCGGAAGCGGCCTGTGGGCAGCCATGCACCGGCTACCGGTGCCGAGGCCGCCGCGGCGAACCGGCGTTCAGCTGGCGCGGCGCAGCGCGCACAGCAGATCGGTCATGACGCGGGGGTCCTGCTGGGCCAGGGCCCACAGTTCGCGGTCTTCGCGCGCCTTGCGCCGTTCCGTGCGCCACGCGGCGAACCGTGCAACCAGCGTGGTCCCCGAACGGGCAGCGGAAGCGGGGCGAACCACCGGAGAATGGGCAAGCGTAGACATGGCAAAAGCTCCTGAAAACAAACGTGCAAAACAGCGCGATGGGTGAATACTAGGGTTTACCCGTGTGTTATTCAACTTTATGTTGGTGATGATCGTCATTCACAACATGAATGACTGGCGCGCACCGCATGCCCGACGCCTACCGCCGCCTTGACCTCAACCTGCTGCGTGTCTTCGACGCCGTCATGGCCGAGCGCAGCCTGACGCGCGCCGCCGAAAAGCTGTCGCTGACGCAGCCGGCGGTGAGCAACGCGCTGCGCCGTCTGCGCGACACGCTCGGCGACGAGCTGGTGCGCCGCAGCAGCACGGGTGTCGAGCCCACGGCCCGGGCCCAGGCGCTCTGGCCGGTGGTGCAAAGCGCGCTCGGGCAACTCGAAGGAGCGCTTACCCCGCAAGCGTTCGAGCCGGCGCGGGCGGGCAACAGCTTCGTCCTCGCCATGGCCGACGCCACCGCGGCGGCATTGCTGCCGCACATGGTGGGCATCCTCGCGGGCGAAGCGCCCGGGGTTTCGGTGCGCGTGCTGCCGCTCGCCACGCGCGACCCGCGCCGCCTGCTGGACGAGGAGGCGGCCGACTTGGCGATCGGCTACTTCCCGGCGGTGCTGGCCGACCTCACCGCACGCCAGCAGGCGGGCGACGCGGTCGACTACGCCCACCAGCGCCTGTACGACGGCGAGTACGTCTGCCTGATGCGCAAGGACCACCCGCTGGCCGCCGGTCCCTTGACGCTGGACGCCTACTGTGCCGCGCGCCACCTGCTGGTGAGCTTCTCGGGCCGGCCCTACGGGTTCACCGACGAGGCGCTGGCCGCCATGGGGCGCCAGCGGCGCATCGTGCTCACCGTCAACCAGTTCTTCACTGCCGGCCGCGTGGTCGCCAATTCCGACCTGCTGACCGTGCTGCCGCTGCATTTCTTCGGCGTCACCGGCCTGGGCAGTGCCCTGGTGTGGCGACCGTTGCCACTGCAACTGCCCACGGTGCATGTGGATGCACTGTGGCACCTGCGCCGCGCCGCAGGCGCACCGCAGCGCTGGCTGCGCGGCGTGGTGGCGCGTGCCGCGAGCGCGGAGAATCAGGGGCTCGGCGCTGCCGCGCACACCGACCCCTGATGGCGGACACGGCGCCCCGGCTTTTCGCACCATGAACCTTTCCTACCCGACCCCCATGCCCAAGATCCTGGCTTCCTCCCTGCTCGCCGCTGCTTTGCTTCCCTGGTCCTTCGCTGTCCACGCCGCCGGCCCGGCGCAGGGGCAGATCCGTTTCCTGGTGCTTGGCCCCGCCGGCCAGGCCATGCCCGGTGTCACGCTGCAAGGCAGCTGCCAGTCGGACGACGGGGCGCTGTTCGGCGGGCAGAAGCTCGTCAGCCCCTGGTCGTGCACCGCCGACGCGCTGGGCGTGTGCCGCGCCGACGTGCGCCTGCTGCCGCGCCCGGACAGCGACCGCGCCAACGAGTGCCGGGCGACCGCCCCGACGCAGATCACCGAGCCCGGTGCTCCGGCGCACAAGGGCAGCTACTTCACCTTCTTCGCCGACGGCCGCACGGACAGCTACAACCTGCTGCAGAAAGGGGCCAGCTGGAAGCACGGCGACGCGGACTTTCAGTCGCTCCCCGGCAAGGAGGCCTTCGATGCGCTGGCGCAGCGCAACGACAGCGCCTACTACCTGGCGCGCACCGCCGTGCACGACGACCCGGCCGGCGGGGCCGTGCTGATCGACACCGCCGGTGCCCATGGCCAGGAGCCGCCCAATACGGCAGGCACGGCCTACCTGCAGGCGCGCATCGACCGCAAGACGCGCGCCGTGGCGGTGCGCGTGGTGTTTTCGGAAACCTACATCGACTACACCTTCCACGGCATCGACACCGCGCGCTACGCCGGCGCGCCGAAGGTGGCGCTGCTGGAGCACCGGCAGAGCTCGACCTGCAACCTGCGCGACCTCATGCAGCGCAAATGCAGCTACCAGGAGCAGGCGGCGTTTGAAGTCTCCCTCGAGGCCTTCCGCCAGGCGGCCGCCGCCTACCGCGCCGGCGAGCGCGCGCCCTGGGAGTTCCAGTTGCTGTCCAAGTCGGGCCACGAGCGCCGGCGCGCGGTCCGGCCGGCCGAATTCCAGGCGCTGGCCGAGGCCGTGGACCGTGCCGCCGCGGGCATGCGGCCCTGACACCTGCCGTGTTCCGGGTAGGTATTTTGCTATCGTTAAAGAAGCTAAAAAACTATACCCAACAAGCGCTAGCGGTCATTTTTCCTTAAATTCCGGAGCTTCAGGTGCCGCGCGCCTGCCCGTATGATGCCGCGACGGCCGCCACGGCCGCCGGTCCCTCATGCCTCATGGAGAAAACGCAATGGACATCCTGCTTGCTGTCGACGGCAGCGCCTACACGAAGAAGATGCTGGCCTACCTGGCGGCGCACGACGAGCTCTTGGGCCCCAAGCACGCCTACAGCGTGATCACGGTGCAGGCAGCGCTGCCCCCCCGGGCGCGCGCGGCCCTGGGCAAGGACGTGGTCGACAAGTACTACGCCGACGAAGCCGAAAAGGTGCTGGCGCCGGTGACCAAGTTCCTCGAGCGCAAGGGCGTCGTGACCAAGCGCATCGTCAAGGTCGGCCCGGCGGGCGAAGCCATCGGCAAGGTGGCCGATGCCGGCAAGTACGACCTGCTGGTCATGGGCTCGCACGGCCACGGTGCACTCGCGACCCTGGTCATGGGTTCGGTGACGACGCAGGTGCTGGCCAACAGCCGGGTGCCGGTGCTGATCGTCCGCTGAGGCGCCCGGCTGGGCGCCCGCGTGCGCTCAGCGGGAACGCAGCCCGTCGAAGCAGGTGCGCAGCACCAGTTCGATGATGTCTTCCCGCTGGTACAGGCCGCTTTCGAGCAGCAGGCCGGCGACGGTGTCGCAGGCGCGCGCGTAGAGCGTGTACAGCACGACCAGCGGAGGCAGCTCCGGGTCGAGCACCCCCTCGGCCTGGGCCTCGACGATCCACGCGCCCAGCGTGTCGCTCAGGCGCTCCACGCTGCCGGCGTAATCCTGGTTGCTCATCAGCACCGCCCGCAGGCTGGAGTTGTGGCTCGGCAGCAGCGGGATCTCGCCTGCCATCTGGCGCTCCAGCGACCAGCGCACCACGGCGCGCAGCTTGGTCACCGGGGGGAGCGTGGGTTCCAGCGTGGTGATGAAGTCGTTCACCAGGTGCAGCACCTCGACCATGGCGGCGCAGCACAGCTCTTCCTTGCTGCCGAAATGCTTGTAGAGGCTGGCCTTGGCGATGCCGACGCCGCCCGCCACGTCGTCCATGGTCATGGCGTCAAAGGACTTGGCGCCCAGCAGGTCGCACGCCGTCTGCAGGATCGCGCGCTCGCGTGCCTGGTGCATCTGCTCCTTGAAGGACAACTTGGGGGCAAGGGTCGCCATGGCCAATTTATACAGCTAAGTTGAAATCTGAATACGCAGGTCGGAAAAAGACCGCGGCGTATTTGCGCCCATGGCTCACGCCAGTGCCGCGCCCGCGCCCGCCGTCAGGGCATCCGTCAAGGCGTTGAGTACCGCCGATTCGAGGTTCCAGCAGTGCCAATACAGCGCAATCGGCAGCGAGGTGCCGGGCGCCAGGTCGACCAGGCTGCCATCCTCCAGGTGCGTGCGTACCAGCAGCTCGGGCAGCACGGCCACCGCCCAGCCGGCCTGCACGGCGCGCAGCTGCCCCTCGGTGCTGGGCACGAACAGCTGGTGCAGCGAAACGCGCTTGAGGCCGAAGGCGCGTGCGACAAATTCGGCCGACATGTCGTCCTTGCGGTTGAAGGAGACGAACGGCACCTCGCGAAAACTGTGCTGCGTCAGGCCGTGCGGCAGGAAGCGCGCGGCGAACTCCGCCTGCGCCACGGCGACGTAGCGCATCGCCCCGAGCGGCACCATGCGGCAGCCGCGCAGCGCCTGCTTGACGGTGGTCACGCACCCCAGCACCTGGCCCGAGCGCAGCCATTCGAGCGTGAAATCCTGGTCGTCGGCGATGATTTCCAGCGGCAGGCGCTGGCGCGCGAGCGGGCCGAGCGCCTCCAGCGCCCAGGTGGCGATGCTGTCGGCGTTGACGGCGATGGCGATGCGCTCTTCCTCGCGCCCGCCGCCCTGCGCGCTGGGCGCGAGCTCCTGCAGGTCGCGCTCCAGGTCGGCGCGCAGCAGGCGCACCTGCTTGGTGTGCTTGAGCAGCAACTGGCCCGAACTCGTCGGCCGCAGCGGCCGGCTGCGCACGATCAGCACCGAGCCCACCTGCGCCTCCAGCGCCCGTAGGCGCTGCGACACGGCCGATTGCGTGACGTTCAGGCGGTGCGCCGCGCGCTCGAAGCCGCCTTCCTCGACGATGGCGGCGAGGCATTCCAGGGCGATGGGATCAAAGGTGCTCATGCTGGCGCAGTTGGACGCATCAGCAAATCTGATGGTTGGGGAACGGCGCTGATTGTGTTGTCTTTGCGTCACGCTGTCGAGGGGCCGTGCCCGGAAAAACCACAGCGCCGGCAGCGCGCAGCGAGCGTCCGGCGCGCGCGCGCCGGCCTGCCCGGTGGAATAGCTATGATAAAAATAGCTAAAGAATGAATATGGGCCTGCGCAATAGGCCAAAAACAGCCCAAAACGGCGCCCTGGCGCGGCGCCTACTTCTTGCGCTGCACGATCAGGTTGCGCCGCGCATCCTCGGGGTAGGCGAAGGTCACGCCGCCGGCCTGCACCTTGCCCATGACCAGCATGTTGGCCGTGATGGCGTCCTTGTCCTTGTCGCTGAAGGGGTGCTCGTAGGTGGCGACCACGCCGTAGTACACGCGCTGGATGTTTTCAAGCGCGGTCTTCATCGCCGGGCCGCTCAGCTTGCCATCGCGGATGCCCAGGAGCGCGTAGGTGAACAGGTAGACCGCGTCGTAGCCCTGCGCCGCCGCCATGGGCACGACCAGTTTCTTGCCCCACTTGCGCGTGTAGGCGCTGAGGAAGGCCGCACGCCGCTCGTTGCTCGGCTCGGCGATGAAGGTCTGCGCCATCAGGGCGCCCTCGCCCGCGTCCTTGGCCACGTCGATGAAGAACGGGAAGGACAGTGGCCAGGCGCCTACCTGTGGCACCTTCCAGCCGATGTCACGCCGGCCCAGGGCGATGGCGGCGTTTTCCGGCCCCACGGTGTAGCTGAAGACCACGTTGGCGCCGGCGTCGCGTGCCACCTTGAGCTCCTCGCGCAGGTCGGTCACGCCGAGCGGGAAGCGCGTCACGTTCACCGCCTGCAGCTTGTGCGCGGCGAGCGCCGCCTGCACGTCCTGCAGGCCGGCCTCGCCGTATCCGGTGGTGTCCGCGAAGACGGCGACCTTGGTCCAGCCGCGCTTGACCAGGTCGGCCACGACGAACGGCGCCTGGATGGAGTCCCGCGCCGAATTGCGGAAGATGTAGCTCTCGGCCATCGGGTACTTGGACGTCACCGGCGTGCCGGTGGAGCACGGCACGATGAGCGGCACCTTGGCGTTCTGGAACACGTCGATGGACTTGAGCGCCACGCCGGTGTTGCAGAAACCCACGGTTCCCAGCACGCCAGCGGCGACGAGTTCCTGCGAGGCCTTGAGGCCGACATCCGGCGTGCCCTGGTCGTCGCGCACGACGAGCTCCAGCGGGCGGCCGAGGTAGCCGCCGACGGCGTTGATCTCGTCCACGGCCAGCTGGATGCCTTGCAGCATGGGCGTGCCGAAATCCGACGAGGGGCCGGAAAACGGCCCGATCACGCCGAGCTTGACGGGTTCGGGCGCCTGGGCGGCGGCCCACAGCGGCAAGGCGGCGCACAGGGCCAGCAGGACGCGCTGGGCGCGGCTGCGGGTGGGGTGCGTGGTGTTCATGGTGTCCTCCGGGCGCGGCGCCTGGCGGCCGCGCGCCAAGGATGCGGGCAAGTACGCGGCGGCGTTGCCGGCGTTTACCCTGAGGCTGTGCGGCCCCGTCAGCGAACCGAAAGCGTGCCCGCCGCAGGCTTGCCGTGCGCCTCGCGCACCTCGGGCGCAAGGTGTGCGTCCATCCAGCGCAGCAGGTCGGCCCACATGCTGCGCTGCTCGGCCTCGTTCGGCATGCGCAGGGCGTGCGGCAGTTCGATGGTGACCACCGGCAGGCCCCGCTGCAGGCCGCCGAAATGCCCGAGCGAGCCGGGAAACACGCCGACCTGCTCCAGGCGCAACGCGCCGAGCCGGGCCGGCGGGGTCAGCGGCCCGTCGAAGTCGAGCACGCCGTAGGGGGCGTGGATGCTTACCACCAGCTGCGGCTTGAAGGTGTCGATCTGCTGGTTCAGAAAGCGCGTCTCGGGTTCGGACAGCGGCGCCGTCCCGGGCCAGCGGCGCGGGTCCTTGTGGGCGCGCTTTTGCCAGTGCAGGGGCGCTTCGTGGTCCCAGCCGGGCGTGCGGAAATTGCGGTTCAAGTCGACGCCGTTGGCGTTGGTGCGCTGCGGTTTGCGGGCCAGCAGCCCGTCCGGGTTGGCCACCGGGATGAAGCGCCAGTGCACTGCGCGCGGTGTGCTCGCGGCCAGCGCCAGCCAGCGCAGCGCGAGCGCGCCCGAGGTGAGCTCGTCGCCATGGATGGTGCCTATGACCAGCACGCGCAGCGGCGGATGTTGCGCCGCATCCGCGCGCGACGGGCTGTTCACGTCGCGCCAATAGAGCGGGGTGCCGTTGCGCGAGAAGGCGCCGCTTTCCTCCAGCCGTGCGGCCGCGCAGCTGCGGTAGCTCACGCCCGGCAGGCGCGGCACGAACAGGCTGCAGGCGACGCTCGCCGCCGGCGTGGGCGGGCGCGGTTCGGCCGGGGCCGTGCCGGCCAGGCCCGCCAGGCAGGCGGCGGCCAGTGCGCGCCGCAGGGGCAGGGCTGGGAGCCGGCGGCGGCGCATCAGTGCAGCACGCGCGGCGGCGCGAGAAATTCCAGCAGGGCGGCGTCGAAGGCCTCGGGCGCCTCCAGCTGCGGCCAGTGGCCGATGGCGGGCAGGTTCAGGCGCTCGGCGTGTGGCAGCAGCGCGGCGAGCGCATCCAGGGCGTCGGGTGGCAGGGTGCGGTCCTGCGCGCCGCCGACCACCAGGGTGGGCAGCGCCAGCCGGGCGAGCTCGGTCGCGCCGCGCTCGAAGCCGCCGAGCAGCGCCAGGGCGCGTCCATAGGCCGCGCGGTGTACGCGGCCCAACGCCAGGTGCGCCAGGCGCACGCCTTCCGGCAGGGCGCCGGTGCCGACCTGCTGCGGCACCAGGATGTCGGCCACCTGCGCCATCGCTGCGCCCTGGGCCAGGGCACGCTCGCGCTCGCCGCGCCAGCGCGCCAGCGCCGCCGTGTCGAGCGGCGGGCCGCCGGCGCACAGCACCAGGCGTTCGATGCACAGGTCGCCACGCACGGCGAGCTCCAGCGCCAGCATGGCCCCCAGGCCGTGGCCGACGAGGGTGAGCGGCCCGCATTCGAGCGCGGCGACCAGCGTCTGGCAGCGCCGCGCCAGCCCGAGGAAGTTGAACGGCTCGACCGGCGCGCTGTGGCCGTAGCCGGGCATGTCCCAGGCGACGGCGCGCAGCCCGTGGGTGGCCAGGGTCTCCATCTGGGGAGAAAAACTCAGGTGCCCGCCGTCGGCGTCGTGCAGCATCAGCACGGTGGGGCCGGAGCCCAGGGTGGTGAACGCGGGAAGCAGGGACATCGGGCAGCGCGGGCGGCGCCGCAGCGGCTGCCGGCGCGTTTTCGAGGAGGGGCACATAATAGCCGGCCCTGCCCGCGTCCGCCTTCCGTGCCCAGCCTGCTCCAGCCCCACGCCCCCGAGTTTTCCACCCGCGAATTCCGGGCTGCGCTGGGCATGTTCGCCACCGGCGTGACCATCGTCACCGCGCGCGCCGCCGACGGCCGCCTGGTCGGCCTGACGGCCAATTCCTTCAATTCGGTGTCGCTCTCGCCGCCCCTGGTGCTGTGGAGCCTGGCGCACGCCGCCGCCTCGATGGCCGCGCTGTCGGCCGGTTCGCACTACGCCATCAACGTCCTCGCGGCCGACCAGCAGATGCTGGCCGAGCGTTTTGCGGCGCGCGGCGTGGACCGCTGGGCCGGCGTGGCGCACACGCCCGGCATGCACGGGGCGCCGCTCCTGGCGGGTGCCGCGGCGAGCTTCGAGTGTTTCAACCGCAGCCGCTACGACGAGGGCGACCACGTCATCTTCGTGGGCCAGGTCGAGCGCTGCAGCCACCGCGCCGGGGCTTCGCCCTTGCTGTACCACGGCGGGCGCTTCTATACCGAGCACCCGTTGTAGCGGCTCTGCGGCACGGCCCCATGCACATCCAGAGCCTCAATATCGGCACCGCGCGGCGGCTGCGCGTGGGCGAGCGCTCCGTGTTGAGCGGCATCGGCAAGGCGCCCGTGGACGGCGTGCTGGCGGTGGGCGCGCTGGGCCTGGCCGGCGACGAGCAGGTGGACCTGAGCGTGCACGGCGGCCTGCAGAAAGCCGTGTACGCCTACCCGGCGGCGCACTACGCCTTCTGGCAGGCCGAGCGCCGCGCGCGGGGCGTGAGCTTGTTCGATGAGGCGCTGCCGCCCGGCTTCGTCGGCGAGAACCTGACGGTGGACGGGCCGCTGGAGCACGAGGTCTACGTCGGCGACCGCTTCCACTTCCCCGACTGCGTGCTGCGCGTCACCGGCCCGCGCGAGCCCTGCTACAAGCTGAAC
>MEDL01000051.1 GCA_001724785.1 Acidovorax sp. SCN 68-22
CCGACCGCCAGTGAAACCGCCCAATCGGTGCTCGTGCAGGCCCAGGGGGACAACGCCGGACTGCTGACACCCACGCGCAACCAGGACCGCCTGGAATCCGCGCCCGCGGTCTCGGCGCTGGTAGCGGCCAACCCGGTGGTCCAGGCAGTGGCTGGAGCGCGCGGCTTGTTCTACGGGCGGGACGAGCACGGCGCGCCTGTCATCGCCGTGATCAACGCCATTGTGCAATCGCCCTGGTTGCTGGTGTCCACGATCGAGGTCGAGGAGGCATTCGGCGGCGCGGCGCAGCGCGAACTGCTGGTGCTGAGCCTTCCGGTCAGCGTGGCGCTGCTGGTCGCCGGCCTGCTGCTGGGCGGCTGGCAGTGGCGCGCGCGCCGGCGCGAAAGCGCACTGAAGGACAAGCTGGCCCAGAACATGCAATGGCTGGAGAGCGCGCAGAAGGCGGCCCTGGTCGGCTATTACGTGTACGAACGTGCGGGCGATGCCTTCACCCTCTCGCCCATGGCGGGCGAGCTGTTCGGCCTGCCGGCCGAGACCCCCGTGGCGCGCGTGCAATGGCTCGCCCAGGTGCACCCGGAAGACCGCCCCCAGGTGCTGGCGGCCCTGGACGATGCCTTGCGCGCACGCAAGGCGCTGCGCGTGCAGTACCGCGTCGTCGACGGCAGGAACGAGCGCTGGCTGGACATGTGGGGCGAGCACGACGCGCCCAGCGTGAATGCGCGCATGACCGGCACGGTCCAGGACATCACCGAGCGCCAGCTCGCCGAGGCCAAGCTCGGCCGCTACCGCGCGGCGCTCGAAGCGCTGGTGCGCCAGGACCCGATGACGGGGGTGGCGAACCGGCGCGCGCTGACGGAGGCGCTGGCGTCCGAATGGCAGCGTGCGGCGCGCAGCAACGACCCGCTGTCGGTGCTGATGATCGACGTGGACCATTTCAAGGCCTTCAACGACCGCTACGGCCACCTGGCGGGGGACGATTGCCTGCGCAAGGTGGCCAAGGCGTTGACGCGAACCGCCACGCGCGCCACGGACCTGGTGGCGCGCTACGGCGGCGAGGAGTTCGCGGTGCTTCTGCCCGGCACCGGCCGCGCCGAGGCCCTGGCCATCGCCGACAAGCTGCGCCTGGCGGTACGCAAGCTCGCCCTCGTGCATGCCGCCTCCGGCGTGGCGTCGGTGGTCACCATCAGTGTCGGCGTCGCCACCCTCCAGGTGCGCAGCGACGGGCGCGTGCGCCCGGGCACGCAGGTGGGCGCGGAGCGCGAATGCGAGGAGCTGTTGCACCGGGCCGACCAGGCGCTGTATGCCGCCAAGGAAGCCGGGCGCGACGCCGTGGTGGCGTATGCCGAGCCGCTGTCGGAATCGGCCGAGGCCGGCAGCGCGGAAGGGCCTACGCCTTCGCCACCGCCACCGCGCAGTACTTGAACTCGGGGATCTTGCCGAACGGGTCGAGCGCGGCGTTGGTCAGCAGGTTGGCAGCGGCCTCGCGGTAGGCAAAGGGCAGGAATACGGTCCCGTCGGGCGTGCCATCGTCGCGGCGCAGCACCAGCGCAACCCGGCCGCGGCGCGAGGACACGGCCACGCGCTCGCCCGCCACCAAGCCCAGCCGCGCCATCTCGGCGCCGTTCATGGCGGCGGTGGCCACCGGTTCGAGGGCGTCCAGCACCTGGCTGCGGCGCGTCATGCTGCCGGTGTGCCAGTGCTCCAGCAGCCGCCCGGTGATGAGTACCAGCGGGAAGTCCGCGTCGGGCTGCTCGTCGCCGGGCAGCAGGCCGGCGGGCACCAGGCGCACACGGGTGCTCGCGGTCGGAAAATTTTCGGTAAAGACAATGGGCTGGCCGGGGTCGTCCTCCGACAGGCAGGGGTAGGTGACGCTGCCCTCGCGTTCCAGCCGCTCCCAGGTGATGCCGGCGTGCGAGGCGTGCATGGCGCGGCGCATTTCCTCGTACACCGCGGCCACACCATCGTGGGCCCCGGGATAGTGCCAGCAAAGGCCCATGCCGGCCGCCATGCGCTGCAGGATCCACAGGTCGGCGCGCGCGTCGCCCGGTGGCGCCACGGCGCGGCGGCCCAGCTGCACCATGCGGTCGGTGTTGCTGGCGGTACCGGTCTTTTCCATCCAGCTGCTGGCCGGCAGCACGACGTCGGCGAGCCAGGCGGTTTCGGTCAGGAAAATGTCCTGCACCACCAGGTGCGAGAGGCTGGCGAGTGCGTGCCGCGCGTGGTTCAGGTCGGGGTCGCTCATGGCCGGGTTCTCGCCCATGATGTACATGCCGCGCACCTTGTGCGGGTCGGCATCCGGCGCCAGCGCCTGGTGCATGATTTCGACCACGGTGTAGCCGGGCTCGGGGTCCAGCGCCTGCCCCCAGAAGGCTTCGAACCAGGCGCGCGCCGCCGGGTCGTCCACGCGCTGGTAGTTGGGCAGCATCATGGGGATGAGGCCCGCGTCGCTGGCGCCCTGCACGTTGTTCTGGCCGCGCAGCGGGTGCAGGCCGGTGCCGGGGCGGCCGATCTGCCCGGTGATGGCGGCCAGCGCGATCAGGCAGCGCACGTTGTCGGTGCCGTGCACATGCTGGCTCACCCCCATGCCCCACAGGATCATGGCGCTCCTGGCCGTGGCGAAGGCCCGTGCCACCTCGCGCAGCAGCGGCGCGGGGATGCCGCAGAGGGGCGCCATGGCCTCCGGACTGAAGGCCGCCAGGTGCGTGCGCAGCGCGTCGAACCCATCGACGCGTTCGCGCACGAAGGCCTCGTTCACCAGGCCCTCGTCGATCACCGCATGCAGCAGGGCGTTGAGCAGCGCCACGTCGCTGTCGGCGCGGAACGGCAGGGTGCGCCAGGCGTGCGCCGCGAGGTCGGTGGTGCGCGGGTCGGCGAGCACGATCTTCGCGCCGCGCGCGGCGGCGTTCTTCATCCAGGTGGCGGCCACCGGGTGGTTGGCCGTGGGGTTGGAGCCGATGACGAAGATCAGCTCCGCCACTTCCACGTCGCGCACCGGGTTGCTGACCGCGCCCGAGCCCACGCCTTCGAGCAGCGCCGCCACGCTGGAGGCGTGGCACAGCCGCGTGCAGTGGTCCACGTTGTTGCTGCCGAATCCCGTGCGCACCAGCTTCTGGAACAGGTAGGCCTCTTCGTTGCTGCCCTTGGCCGAGCCAAAGCCCGCCAGCGCCTTGGGGCCGTGCGCGTCGCGCAACCGGGCCAGCCCGCCGGCGGCCAGTTGCAGGGCTTCGTCCCAACCCACCTCGCGGAAGGTGGCACGCCAGTCGGCCCCGGCTTCGGGCATCTGCTTGGGCACGCCGGGCTTGCGCACCAGCGGCGTGGTGAGCCGGTCGGCGTGGTGGATGTAGTCGTAGCCGAAGCGCCCCTTGACGCACAGCCGCCCGGCGTTGGCCGGGCCGTCCCGGCCTTGCACACCGACGACTTTCTCGCCGCGCACCTGCCAGGTCAGCTGGCAGCCGACACCGCAGAAGGGGCAGACCGAATCCACGGTGCGATCCACCGCCTGCGAGCCGACCAGCGCCTTCGCGCTGAGCGCGCCCGTCGGGCAGGCCTGCACGCATTCGCCGCAGCCGACGCAGCTGCTCGCGCCCATGGGGTCGTCCAGGTCGAACACCGGCCGCGTGCCCGCGCCGCGCAGGGCCATGCCGATGACGCCGTTGGCCTGTTCTTCGCGGCAGGCGCGCACGCAGCGCCCGCACTGGATGCAGGCGTCGAGCTGCACCGCCATCGCCGGGTGGCTGAGGTCGGGCGCCAGCGGCGCGCGGCGCAGCGCGGCGAGCGCCGGGCGAACCTGCACACCCAGGCGTTCGGCCCAGCGGCTGAGTTCGCCGTGCTGGGCCGGGTTTTTCAGGTCTTTTTGGCCACCAGCGCTTATCCCATCTACGCTAGCAGCTATTTTTTCAGGAGTATGTTCGTCCCCTGGCCCATCGAGCCATTGGTAGCCCGCATCGGGCATGTCGGCAAGCAGCAACTCGACCACCATGCGCTGCGCTGCGCGGGCGCGCGGGCTCTGCGCGCGCACCTGCATGCCGGGCGCGGGGGCGCGGCAGCAGCTCGGTGCGAGCGTGCGCTCGCCGTCGATCTCGACCACGCAGGCGCGGCAGTTGCCGTCGGGCCGCAGGCCGTCGGTATGGCACAGGTGCGGAATGTCCACGCCGTGGCGCCGCGCCGCCTGCCACAGGCTCTCGCCCGGCAGCGCGCGCACCGGCGTGCCGTCCAGATCGAATTCGATGGCGTCCGGCGCATTCATTGGCCACCCCCGGAAGCCGGCGCTTCGCCCAGCTCGTGCGCGAAATACTGCTGCACGCAGCGCATCGGGTTCGGCGCCGCCTGGCCGAGGCCGCAGATCGACGCGTCCTGCATGAGCTGCGCCAGGTCGCCGAGCAAACCGGCGTCCCACTGCGGCGCGGCCATCAGCTGCGCCGCCTTGGCCGTGCCGACGCGGCAGGGCGTGCACTGGCCGCAGCTCTCGTGGGCGAAGAAACGCGCCATGCCCAGCGCCGCGTCGCGCGCCCGGTCGCGGTGGCCGAGCACGATGAGCGCGGCCGAACCGATGAAGCAGCCGTGCGGCTGCAGGGTGTCGAAATCGAGTGGCAGGTCGGCCAGGCGCGCCGGCAGGATGCCGCCGGACGCGCCGCCCGGCAGGTAGGCGTAGAACCCGTGCCCCTCCTGCATGCCGCCGCAGTATTCGTCTATGAGTTCGCGCGCCGTGATGCCGGCGGGCGCGAGCTTCACGCCAGGGAATCGGACGCGCCCGCTGACGCTGAAACTGCGCAGGCCGCTGCGCCCATGGCGGCCGAAGCCGGCGAACCACTCTGCGCCGCGCTCGACGATGTCGCGCACCCAGTACAGCGTCTCGAAGTTGTGCTCCAGCGTCGGCCGGCCGAACAGGCCGCGCTCGGCGATGTAGGGCGGCCGCAGGCGCGGCAGGCCGCGCTTGCCCTCGATGCTCTCGATCATGGCCGACTCTTCGCCGCAGATGTAGGCGCCGGCGCCACGGCGCAGCTCGATGTGCGGCAGCGGGCACGGCGGGTCGGCCTGCAGCTTGGCCAGCTCGGCCTGCAGCAGCGCCCGGCAGCCGTGGTATTCGTCGCGCATGTACAGGTAGACGGCCTCCGTGCCGACCACCTGCGCGGCGATCAGCACGCCTTCGAGGAAGCGGTGCGGGTCGCGCTCCAGGTAGCTGCGGTCCTTGAAGGTGCCGGGCTCGCCTTCGTCGATGTTCACGGCCATGAGCGCGCCGCCCAGGCGCTCGGCGTGGCCGCGCACGGCGCGCCACTTGCGCCCGGCGGGAAAGCCTGCCCCACCCAGGCCGCGCAGGCCGGCGGCGTCCAGCTGGGCCAGCACCGCTTCGGGATCCATCTCGCACTGCACCAGCGCCGCCGCCAGGCCATAGCCGCCGTGGGCGCGGTAGCAGGCGTAATCGGTCACGCCGGGGCTGGGCGGCAGACTTTTTTCAGCCCAGTCCGCAGCTATGAAAGGCGTAGCTGCCAGGCCAATATCAGCAAGCGCTGGCGGGTCATTGGAGGCTTGAACGACTGCCTCCGGGGTGGCGTGCGGCACCGGCGTGTGGTGCACCACGGCCACGGGCGCCTGCTCACAGCGGCCGACGCAGGGCACGGGCACGACGCGCACGTCCTGCCCGGCGAACAGCCGGGGCAACCGCTCCAGCAGCGCCTGCGCACCCGCCAGCTGGCAGGAGAGCGAATCGCAGACGCGCACCGTGAGCGCCGGCGCCTCGGCCCCGCCACGTACCACCTCGAAGTGGTGGTAGAAGCTCGCCACCTCGAACACCTCGGCCAGGGGCAGGTTCATCTCGCGCGCCAGCGCCACCAGGTGGCGCTCGTGCAAGCAGCGCCAGGCGTCGTTCAGGCGGTGCAGGTACTCGATCAGCAGATCGCGGCGGTGGCCTTGGGGGGGGCGCGCGCCGATGAGCGCGCGCACTTCGGCGGTGGACGTGGCATCCACCTGGCGCCCCTTGGGCTGGCTGTGGCGGCGCAGGCGCGCGCGCATTTCGTCCGCCGTGGCCAGCGGGCGCGTTGCGCTGGCGGCGTCTGGGGTGGAAAACGGCATGCCGCACTATGGCATGGCGGCGCCCCCGTGCGAAGGGGGACCGCTGCGCCCGGCGCGTTGGGCGCGCGCCGAGCTTCTCAGGTGTTCTTGCTGACCGAAATCGTCGGGAACTTGGCCGAAAAGTCCTTGGCCTGCTGGGCGATCTTCACCGCCACGCTGCGCGCGACCTGCTTGTAGATCTGCGCCACCTCGCCGTCCGGGTCGGCCACCACGGTAGGCTTGCCGCTGTCGGCCTGCAGGCGGATCTGCATGTCGAGCGGCAGCGCGCCGAGGTAGTCCATGCCGTAGTCGTGCGCCATCTTCTTGCCGCCGTCGGCGCCGAAAATATGCTCCACGTGGCCGCAGTTGCTGCACACGTGCACCGCCATGTTCTCGACGATGCCCAGGATGGGTACGCCCACCTTCTCGAACATCTTGATGCCGCGCTTGGCGTCCAGCAGGGCGATGTCCTGCGGCGTGGTGACGATGACGCCGCCCGTCATGGGCACGCGCTGGCACAGCGTGAGCTGGATGTCGCCCGTGCCGGGCGGCATGTCGACGATGAGGTAGTCGAGGCCCCGCCAATTGGTCTGGCGCAGCAGTTGCTCCAGCGCCTGCGTGGCCATGGGGCCGCGCCAGATCATGGCTTCGTCCTGGTCCACCAGGAAGCCGATGGACATCACCTGCACGCCGTAGTTTTCCAGCGGCTCCATGTTCTTGCCGTCGAGGCTCTCGGGCCGGCGCTGGATGCCCAGCATCATGGGCTGGCTGGGGCCGTAGATGTCGGCGTCGAGCACGCCGACGCTGGCGCCCTCGGCCGCCAGGGCCAGGGCCAGGTTGGCGGCGGTGGTGCTCTTGCCGACGCCGCCCTTGCCGGACGCGACGGCGATGATGTTCTTCACCTGCGGCAGCAGCTGCACGCCGCGCTGCACGGCATGCGCGGCAATCTTGCTGACGATGTGCACCGACACATTGGCCACGCCGGGCACGCCGCGCGCCGCCGCCACGAGCTGGGTGCGCAGGCCCGGGATCAGGCTCTTGGCGGGGTAGCCCAATTCCACCTCGAAGGCGACGTCGCCCCCGGAAATCTGGAGATTGCGCAGCGCCTTGGTGCCGACGAAGTCCTTGCCCGTGTGCGGATCCTGCACCTTGGCCAGCGCGGCCAGCAGGTCCTGTTCGGAAACAGCCATTCAAATCTCTCCTGTAAGAGCCGCAAGTCTATTGCCCGGAACAATGACAATGGAGGCAGTGGGGCAGCTGCCCCTTTTCACCCCATACCTGAGGAAACCGCTGTCGTGAAACTGAAAATGGCCGAGAACTCGCTGTTTGCCATCCTGCTGCGCTCGCCCTGGTGGGTCAGCATGCTCCTGGCGGGCAGCATCACGGCGGTCGTGGCCCTGCTGGCCCCCAGCGAATTCAAATACCTGGGCGCGTTCGGCGCCCTGCCCCTGTACGGCGTGGGCTGCGTCGCCGCCTGGCGCCAGTGGCACGCGCCTTCCGCCGCCGCGCTCGCGGCGCAGGGCACGGCCTTGCGCGCCATGGCCTGGCGCGAGTTTTCGGCGGCGCTGGAACAGGCCTGGCAGGCGCGCGGCGCCAGCGTGCAGCGCATTACCGGGCTGGAGGCCGATTTCTGCGTGCAGGCGGGCGGCCGCACCATCCTGGTCAGTGCGCGGCGCTGGAAAGCCGCCAGCCATGGGGCCGACGCCATCGGCCATCTGGTGGCCGCCATGCGCAAGCGCGGGCTGCACGAGGGCCAGTACCTGGTGGCCCACGGCACGGTGAGCGATGCCGCGCGCACCCTGGCGCGCGACGAAGGCGTGGTGCTGGTCGAGGGCGATGCCCTGGCGCGCCTGCTGCTGCCGCCGCGCTAAGAACCTGTCCCGCGCCACCGGGTTTCCCCGTGGCGCCCGGCGCGCGCAGCTGCTGCACACTGGGCGCGGCGCACAGCGTGCCCTGCCCCCGCAGGGCCCCGCCCCACCCGATGGCCCAGGCAGCACTCCCGCCCGACGACACGCCCGCCGCGCTTGCCGGCCACACCGGTCTGCTGCTGACCGGCGGCGGCGCCCGCGCCGCCTACCAGGTGGGCGTGCTCGAAGCCATTGCCGATTTGCGCCTGGCCTGTGGCGCCGGCAAGGCGCCCAACCCCTTCCCCATCATCACCGGCACCTCGGCCGGCGCCATCAACGCGGCCGCGCTGGCCTGCGGCGCCGACCAGTTCGACCGCACCGTGCGCCGCATCGCCCGCGTGTGGCGCAACTTCCAGGCGCAGCAGGTGTACCGGGCCGATTCGCTCAGCGTGGCGCAGAGCGGCGCGCGCTGGCTGACCCTGCTCTCGCTCGGCTGGGTGCTGGCACGCTGGCGCCGCATGCGCCCGCGTTCGCTGCTGGACAACGCGCCGCTGGCCAAGCTGCTGGTCAAGATGGTGCCGCTGGTGCGCCTGCCCCAGGTCATCCGCAAGGGCCACCTGCACGCGCTCGCGGTGACGGCGTCGAGCTACACGGTGGGCGACCACGTCACCTTCTTCGAGGTGGGCGAGCGGCTCGACCCCTGGGTGCGCTCGCAGCGGCGCGCAGTGCGCGACCGCATCACGCACGAGCATCTGCTGGCCTCGGCGGCGATTCCCTTCATCTTCCCGGCCACGGCGATCGAGGTGCAGGACCGCACCGAGTATTTCGGCGACGGGTCCATGCGCCAGTCGGCGCCGATCGCCGCCGCCATCCACCTGGGCGCCGAGCGCATCCTGGTGATCGGCGCAGGCCGCATGCACGAGCCCAAGGAGCTGCCGCCGCAGCAGGCGCTGCCGGCCTACCCGTCGCTCGCGCAGATCGCCGGGCATGCGCTGTCGAACATCTTCCTCGACGCGCTGGCCGTGGACATCGAGCGCATGCAGCGCATCAACCAGACGATCGCGCTCATTCCCCAGGCGTCCCGCAGCGGCAGCCTGCTGCGTCCCATCGAGCTGCTGGTGATTTCCCCTTCCCAGCGCATCGACGCCATGGCCGCACGCCACGTGGGCGACCTGCCGACCGCGGTGCGCACCATGCTCGGGGCGCTGGGCGTCACCGCCAACATGCAGGACGTGCGCGGCGCGGCGCTCGCCAGCTACCTGTTGTTCGAGGCCTCCTACACGCGCGACCTCATGGCGCTCGGCCGCGCCGACACCCTGGCCCGGCGCGCCGAGGTGTGCCGCTTCTTCGGCTGGCAGGACAGCGGCGCACCCGTGGCGGCCACGGTATAGGCCGCGCCTAAAATGGCCGGTTGCGCCGCCCGCCGCGCGGCGCCCCCCGACCCGCTTTTTTTGCCCATGCCCCGCAAACTCTTCGTCACCACCGCCCTGCCCTACGCCAACGGCAAGTTCCACATCGGCCACATCATGGAGTACATCCAGGCCGACATCTGGGTGCGCACCCAGCGCATGCTGGGCAACGAAGTGAACTTCGTCGGCGCCGACGACACGCACGGCGCGCCCATCATGATCGCGGCCGAAAAGGCGGGCCTGACGCCGCAGCAGTTCGTCGCCGGCATCGCGGCGGGCCGCAAGCAGTACCTCGACGGCTTTCACATCGCGTTCGACAACTGGCACAGCACCGACGCGCCCGAAAACCACCAGCTGGCACAGGACATCTACCGCGACCTCAAGGCCAACGGCCTGATCGAGACGCGCACCATCGACCAGTTCTTCGACCCCGAGAAGTCGATGTTCCTGCCCGACCGCTACATCAAGGGCGAATGCCCGCGCTGCCACGCCAAGGACCAGTACGGCGACAACTGCGAGGTCTGCGGCTCGGTCTACGCGCCGACCGACCTGATCGAGCCCTATTCCACGCTGTCGGGCGCCAAGCCGGTGCTCAAGTCGTCCGAGCATTTCTTCTTCAAGCTGTCCGACCCGCGCTGCGTCGCCTTCCTGGAAGACTGGACGCAGGACGGCCGCCTGCAGCCCGAGGTGGCCAACAAGGTGCGCGAATGGTTCAGCGTGCGCACCAACCCCGACGGCACGACCAGCGAAGGCCTGGGCGACTGGGACATCTCGCGCGACGCGCCGTACTTCGGCATCGAGATCCCGGACGCGCCGGGCAAGTACTTCTATGTGTGGCTCGACGCCCCCATCGGCTACCTGGCCTCACTGAAGAACCTCTTGACCCAGCGCGGCCAGGACTACGAGGCCTATATGGCCGACCCGCAGCTCGAACAGGTGCACTTCATCGGCAAGGACATCGTCACCTTCCACACCCTGTTCTGGCCGGCGACGCTGAAGTTCAGCGGTCGCAAGGTGCCCGACAACGTCTTCGTGCACGGCTTCCTCACCGTCAACAACGGCGAGAAGATGAGCAAGAGCCGCGGCACCGGGCTGGACCCGCTCAAGTACCTGGAACTCGGCATGAACCCCGAGTGGTTGCGCTACTACCTGGCGGCCAAGCTCTCGGCGCGCAACGAAGACATCGACTTCAACGCCACGGACTTCATGGCGCGCGTCAACAGCGACCTGGTCGGCAAGTACATCAACATCGCCTCGCGCGCGGCGGGCTTCCTCGCCAAGCGCTTCGGCGGTCAGCTGGCCGAGGTCTCGGCCGACGGCGACGCGCTGCTGGAGCACATGAAGGACGTGGCGCCGGGCATCATCGAACTGCTCGCCGAGCGCGAATACGGCAAGGCGCTGCGCGAGACCATGCTGCTGGCCGACCGGGTGAACGCCTACGTGGACCAGAACAAGCCCTGGGAACTGGCCAAGCAGGAAGGCATGGACGCGCGCCTGCAGGACGTCTGCAGCACCTGCATCGAGGCCTTCCGCCTGCTCACCATCGTCATGAAACCGGTGCTGCCAGCCCTGGCCGCGCAGGTCGAAGCCTTCCTGAAGGTGGCGCCGTTTTCCTTCGCGAGCGCGCAGCAGCGCCTGGGCGCGGGCCACGTCATCGGCACCTACCAGCACCTGATGCAGCGCGTCGACGCCAAGCAGCTCGATGCGCTTTTCGAGGCCCCAGCGCAGGCGGAGCAAGCGCCCGCAGCTACGGAAACTGCGGCACCGGGCGGCGAGGAACTGGTCCCCACCATCACCATCGACGATTTCGCCAAGATCGATCTGCGCATCGCCCGCATCGTGCAGTGCGAAGCGGTGGAGGGTTCGACCAAGCTGCTGCGCCTGACGCTCGACGTGGGCGAGGGCCGCACGCGCAACGTGTTCAGCGGCATCGCCGCCAGCTACCAGCCGGCCGACCTGGTGGACAAACTCACGGTGGTGGTCGCCAACCTCGCACCGCGCAAGATGAAGTTCGGCGTGTCCGAGGGCATGGTGCTGGCGGCCAGCGCCGCCGACGAGAAGGCCACCCCCGGTGTGTACGTGCTCAACCCGTGGCCGGGGGCGGTGCCGGGGATGCGGGTGCGGTGAGTTTTTAGTCTTTTTCGGGTCTGGCGCTTGTTGGTGTTCGTTGGGTAGCTCCTGTTTTTGAGTAATTGGGGTCAGATTCCAATGAGTTCCAAAAAAACGAAGTACTACACTTCGTAACGCCATGCCCCTCTCTCCGTTCCGCCCCCGCACCCTCGACGCCCTGCACAACTACAACCAGACCCGGCTGCTCGCGGACCTGGGCGCTGGGGTCACGGTGGGCGTGGTCGCCCTGCCGCTGGCCATGGCGTTTGCCATCGCCAGCGGGCTGCCGCCACAGGCGGGGCTGTGGACGGCCATCATCGGGGGCTTCCTGGTGGCGCTGCTGGGTGGCACGAGCGTGCAGATCGGCGGGCCGGCGGGGGCCTTCATCGTCATCGTCTACGGAATCGTCGAGCGCTACGGGGTCGCCAACCTGCTCATTTCGACCGCCTGCGCCGGCGTGCTGCTGTTCGCGCTCGGTCTGCTGCGCCTGGGCAGCCTGGTGCGCTTCGTGCCGGTGAGCATCGTCATCGGTTTCACCAACGGCATCGCGGTGCTGATCGCCGTCTCGCAGCTCAAGGATTTCCTCGGCCTGGCGATCGAGAAGATGCCGGGCAACTTCTTCTCGCAGGTGCACGTGATGGCGCTGCACATCGGCAGCGTGAACCCCTACGCCCTCGGCCTGGGGGCGGCCTGTCTCGGCGGCCTGTTCCTGTGGCCGCGCCTGTTCATGCACGATTCGCCCGTGCTGCGTTTGCCCGCAGGCTATTCGGTGCGCTCCTTCGCGCGCATCCCGGCGCCGGTGGTGGCGCTCATCACGCTGACCGCCCTCTCGCACAGCATGGGCTACCCGGTGGAGACGCTCGGCACGCGCTTCGGCGGCATTCCGCAAAGCCTGCCGGTGTTCGCCTTGCCCGAGTTTTCCTGGGAAACGGTGCGGCTGCTGGTGGCGCCCACGATCACCATCGCCCTGCTGGGTGCCATCGAATCGCTGCTCTGCGCGCGCGTGGCCGACCAGCTCGCCACCAGCCCCTACCTGCGCAAGCACGACCCCAACCAGGAGCTGATGGCCCAGGGCGTGGCCAATTTCGTCGTGCCCTTCTTCGGCGGCATGCCGGTGACGGGCACCATCGCGCGCACGGTGACCAACCTGCGCGCCGGCGCGACCTCGCCCGTGGCGGGCATAGTGCACGCCGTCACGCTGGGCGTCATCGTGCTGCTCGCGGCGCCCTTGGCGCTGCACATTCCGCTCGCCGTGCTGGCCGGCATCCTGCTGCACGTGGCCTGGAACATGGGCGAGTGGCACGAATTCCGGCGCCTCAAGCATTTTTCCAACCACTACCGGCTGCTGCTGCTGGGCACCTTCTTGCTCACCGTGGTGTTCGACCTCACCGTGGCGGTGGAGGTGGGCCTGGTGCTGGCCTGCGCGCTTTTCGTGCGGCGCATGAGCGAGCTGTTCCGCGCCGACCCGCAGGCTGCGCCGGAGGGCGAACCGGCGCGCCTGACCTGGCAGCTGCACGGCGCGCTGTTCTTCGGCGCGACCACGCGCATCGATCCGCTGGTGGCGGCCATCGAGGCAGCGCCTGCCGGCGTGCAGGTGCACCTGGACCTGCGCGACCTGTTTGCCCTGGACACCACCGGCCTGGAGGGCCTGGAGGAGATCCTCAAGGCCGTGGCCGAGCGCGGCGGGCGGCTGACGATTTCGGGGGCACAGGCGCAGCCGCATTCGCTGATGGAGCGCTCGGGCTTCCACGCGCTGCTGGCCGCCCAGGCGCCTGCGCCTGCCACTCCCCCGGCGCCCGGCCCGTCCAGCGGCGAAACGCCCGGTTGAAGGCGCTGGCCTCCGAGAACCCGAGCCGCCGCGCGATATGGGCAAAGGGCTCGGCGCCGCCGGCCACGGCCTGGCAGGCCAGCGCCTGGCGCACGCCGTCGACCAGTTCGCCGTAGCACACCCCCTCCTCCTGCAGCCGGCGCGCGAACGCCCGCTCCCCCAGCCCGAACTGCCGCGCCGCCTCGGCACGCCCCGGCACGCTGCCCTCCACGGCACCCACCAGCCACTCGGCCACACGCTGGCGCAGCAGCACCGGCTGCGACAGCGCGGCGAGCTGCGCGGCGGCGTGCGCGCGGTGCAGCTGCGCCAGCGCCGCGTCGGCCTGGGGCAGGGGGCGGTCGAGCACGGCGTTGTCGAGCAGCAGGCCATTGAAAGCCTGTTCGAACAGCACCGGGGCGCCCAGCGCCTGGGTGTAGGCGGCCAGCGGGCCGATTTGTGCATGGATGAACTGCACACGCTGGGGCTGGACGGCGCACCCGGTTGCCCAGCGGCTGAAGCACACGGCGGCCGCCAGCACGGCTTCGACCTGGTGCGGGCTGAACGCCAGGCTGCCCTGCTGCGGGTGGTAGACGAGCCAGCTGCTCTGCGCGCCCGCCAAGGTCTGGAAGCGCCCGCCGTCGCTGATCAGGCGCTGGTATTCCTGCAGCTGCGCGATGGCGCTGCGCAGCGTGGCGGACGACAGCACGATGAAGCTGACCACGTTGAAGCTGCCCGGCCCGACCTCGCGGCCGGTGTTCAGGCCAAAGGCGGCGTCGCCCGTCAGATCGACGGCGGCGCGCCACAGGCGCGTGATGTCGTCCACCGGCCAGCGCGCATCGGCCAGGCGTTCCTCCCGGATGCCGGCACGCGCCAGCAGCGCGGTGCCGGCCACGCCCTGGCGCTCGGCCCCGGCAATCACGGTGTTGACCCAGCTGAGGGACACGCTGGGCGCTGAAGTCAACATGCGGCGGCTCCAAGGTCAAGGGCGTCTGCATGATAAGGCGCTATGGTCTGGCGACAAAAACGAGGAGACAAGCCATGCAATCACAAGCGCACGACGTGGTGGTGGTCGGCGGCGGGCTGGCCGGTATCGTCACCGCGCTGGAATGCCTGCGCGCGGGCCAGCGCGTCGCCCTGGTGGACCGCGACACGCCCGAGCGCTTCGGCGGCCTGGCGCTGTGGGCCTTTGGCGGCATGGCGCTGGTCGGCACGGCCTTGCAGGCCAAGATGAAGATTCCCGATACCCCCGAGCTGGCGTTGCGCGACTGGTTGCGCTTCGGGGAGTTGGGCGAGGGCGACGTGCAGCCCCGCCAATGGGCCGAGCACTATGTGGAGCATTCGGCCCGCCAGGTGTACGACTGGCTGCTGCAGGAGGGCGTCAAGTTCATGCCCGCCGTGAACTGGGTGGAACGCGGCCTGAACGGCGACGGCAACAGCGTGCCGCGCTACCACATCGTCTGGGGCACCTCGCGCGAACTCACACGGCGCATGATCGCCGCACTGCGCACGGCGGGTGCGGGCGGCCGGCTGACCCTGCTGCACCGCCACCGCGTGGAGGCGCTGGAGCACCGCGCGGGCCAGGTTTCGGGTGCCATTGCGATCCATGAAGCCACGGGCGCGGAAGTGCGCCTGGCCGCCCCCGCCGTGGTGCTGGCCATGGGCGGCATCAACGGCAGCCATGCCGAAACGCGTGCCAACTGGCCGAAGAACCGCCCCTGCCCCAGCCGCATGCTCAACGGCGCGCACCCGTTTGCCGACGGCAAGATGCACCACTGGGTGGCCGGTGCGCTGGGGGGGCGCATCACCCACGCCGGCGAAATGTGGAACTACGCGGCGGGTTTTCCGCACCCTTTTCCCCATTTCGAGGGGCACGGCCTGTCGACCATCCCCTGCAAATCCGCGCTGTGGCTCAACCACCGGGGCGAGCGCATCGGCCCCGCGCCGCTGGTGACGGGTTTCGACACCCACTGGCTGTGCCAGCGCGTCGCCGAGCAGGAGCAGCCCTGGACCTGGCATTTGCTCAACTGGCGCATCGCGGCCAAGGAGTTCGCCATCTCGGGCGCCGAGCACAACCAGC
>MEDL01000052.1 GCA_001724785.1 Acidovorax sp. SCN 68-22
GCGGCGGCAGCAGCATGTGGAAGAAGTGCGAGGTGGCGTGCGCCATGCCGATGAGGGCGATGGTGCGCGCGTCCTGGCGCAGCGGAGCGCCCGGTGCGGCCGGAGACGTGGCGGTGGTCATGCGCCGATGGTAGGCTTGCGGGGGCCGTCCGCATGGCGACAGCCAGCCAATTTCTATCGATATCGTGCCAAACAGCCCCGCCCCCGCAGCGAACGCCGCGCACCCGGTCGTGGATTCGCTCACGCCGCACCTCTTCGTGCCCACGGCCCAGCGTCCGGTGCGCGCCAAGCTGCGGCGCCTCGCGGCCAGCACGCGGGTCGCCCCGCACGCCCATCCGTGGGCGCAGGTGGCCATGGCCGACCAGGGCGTGGTGCGCTTGCGTGTCGACGGTGGCAGCTTCCTGGTGCCGCCCTCGCACGCGCTGTGGATTCCCCCGGGGATGGTGCATGCCGTCACCATGGTGGACGACGCCGATCTGCGCACGCTCTACCTGTACGTGCCGCGCGGGCGCTGCGGCCCGGCGGCGGCGCCGGCCGCGCAGGCCGAGGCCTGGCGCGGTGCACGCATGCTGGAAGTTTCGCCCCTGCTGCGGGCGCTGGTGCAGGAGCTTCCCACCGATGCCGATGGCGCGCCGCAACCCGCAGGCGAACGGGCGCGCGAGCGCCACCTGAGCGCGCTGGTGCGCCAGGAGCTCGCCCGCGCACCCACGCGCCGCCTGGGTGTGGACCTGCCGCGCGACAAACGCCTGCGCCAGCTGTGCGAAGCGGTACTGGCCGACCCGGCGCGCCACGCGACGCTCGCCGACTGGGCTCGCGGCACCGGCGCCAGCCCGCGCACCGTCGCGCGCCTGTTCCGCCAGGAGCTCGCCACCAGCTTCGCCCAATGGCGCCAGCAGGTCGTGCTGGCGCAGGCGGTGTCGCTTGCGGCACGCGAACTGCCGATCGCGCAGATCGCGGCCGAACTGGGCTACGGTCCGAGCGCTTTCAGCGCCATGGTGCGGCGCAGCGTCGGCCAGACGGCCGGGCACTTCCTGGGCCGCGCCGCGCGCCCGGCGCCCGGCGTTGCGCGGCGCGCTCCTTGAGGTGCATCAACACACGCCGCACCCCCCGACCGACAATGTCCTTACAAACATTGTGTGATTGACGGGAGTCCTCCATGAAAGCGCTGACCGACCTTTTCTCCACCGACTACGGCCTGATGAGCGTGGTCGGGATCGCCATGATGCTGATCGGGATCACGGCCTTCGTTGTGGTGGTGCGGCGCAAGATGAACGAGCCGCCGCGCGACCCGCGCCCCTGAACCGTGCCCACCGCGGCATTGCCCTGTCTCTTGACTTAGGTCATATCGAAACCGCCGCAGGCGCGCCGTTCGGGAAAATAATGCGGGTTGGGCAGCCGCTTCGGTTGCCATAGGGCGGCAAGTGCAGACATTTATCGACAGCCTGCGACTTTCGGGCAAATTTTTCCTGGTCGGCGTTCTGGGGCTCATCGCCCTGTCGCTGCCCATGTGGCTGCTGATCTCGGGGGGGCTGCGCGACATCGCCCGCTCCGGCAGCGCTCTCTCGGGCACGGCGCCGGCCATCAGCGTCGTGCATACGGTGCAGCTCATGCAGCAGCACCGCGGCCAGTCGGCCAGCTTCCTCTCGGGCAACGACGCCGCGCGCGCTCCGCGCGAGGCGCTGCAGGCGCGCTCGGCCGAGGCGTTGCAGAAGCAGGTGGCGGCCCTGCGCCAGTTCGGCGACGCACCGCTGGTGGCGCGGGCCGAGGCGGTGCAAAAGCGCTGGACCGAGGTCGGGCGCGCGGTCGGCGAGCGCAGCCTGGCGGTCGGCGAGAGCTTCGCCCAGCAATCGCAGCTGATCGACGAACAACTGGACATCGTGCTCGGCGTGTCCGACAGCGCCGGCCTCGCGCTGCACGCGCCGGCCAGCAGCTACTACCTGGTGACGGCCGCGCTGCAGCACCTGCCGCGCCTGACGGAAAGCCTGGGCCAGGCACGCGCGGTCGGTTCGGCGCTGCTCAATACCAAGGAAGCCAACCCGGCCGGCCAGGCCCGCGTGGCCGCCCTGGTGCAGGAAGCCCGCGTCGCCGCGCGCCAGGCGCAGGCCGCCCTCACCCGCGCCACGGCGGCCGACGCCCAGGCGCAGCGCGCGCTGGCAGAGCCTTCTGCGCGCGCGCAGAAGGCGGCGGACGCGGCCTTCGCGCTGATCACCCAGAAGATCGTCGCGGCGCCCGCGCTGGATGCCCCCAGCCAGGAGTTCTTCACCGCGCTCACGGCGCACATCGATGCCCAGGTGGACCTGCTCGACCAGGCCATGCAGGTGATGTCCGGCGAAGTCGCCACCCGGGCCGCGGATACGCGCCAGCTGCTGCTGCTGGTCGCCCTCGCCTCGGCCGCCGCCGCGGCGCTGGCCGGCTGGGTGCTGTGGCTGGTGCGCCTCAGCACGACGCGCTCGGTGGACCGCGCGCTGCAACTGGCGCAGCGCATCGCCGCCGGCGACCTGGCGGGCGAAGTCGCCCCCTCCGGCAAGGACGAAATGGGCCAACTGCTGGCGGCCCTGGCCAGCATGAACACCGGCTTGCGCGGCATCGTTGCGGCCGTGCGTGCCAGCAGCGACAGCATTGCCAGCGGCGCCAGCCAGGTCGCCGCCGGCAGCCTGGACCTGTCGCAGCGCACCGAGGAGCAGGCGGCCAACCTGGAGCAGACGGCGGCCGCCATGGAGCAGCTGAACAGCACCGTGCAAAGCAACGCCGACGTGGCGCGCCAGGCGGCGCAGCTCGCGCGCACCGCCAGCGAAGTCGCAGCGCGCGGCGGCCAGGTGGTTGGCGACGTGGTCACGACCATGGACGGCATCAACGCCGCCTCGCGCCGCATCGGCGACATCATCGGCGTCATCGACGGCATCGCCTTCCAGACCAACATCCTGGCGCTGAACGCGGCCGTCGAGGCGGCGCGCGCCGGCGAGCAGGGCCGGGGCTTTGCCGTGGTGGCGAGCGAGGTACGCAGCCTCGCCGGCCGCAGCGCCGAGGCGGCGCGCGAGATCAAGGCCTTGATCGCCGACAGCGTCGGCAAGGTGGACGCCGGCGGCCAGCTGGTGCACGAAGCCGGCCGCACCATCACCGACATCGTCACCCAGGTGCAGCAGGTGAGCAGCCTGATCAGCGGCATCAGCCTGGCGACGGCCGAGCAGACGCAGGGGATTGCGCAGATGAGCGCCGCGGTCGACCAGCTCGACCAGGTGACGCAGCAGAACGCCGCGCTGGTGGAGGAATCGGCCGGCGCTGCGGACAACCTCAACCAGCATGCGCGCCAGCTGGTGGCTGCCGTGGGCGTGTTCCGCCTGGACGACGGTGCGCCGGCGACCCCGACCTCGGCCCCGCCGTCCCGGCGCGGCGCGGGGCGCCGGCTGGCACTGCCCTAAGCCCGTTCGCGCTCTGGCACCGGGGGCGCCAGATTTCAAGTGTTTTTGGCCTCCAGCGCTTATGCATCGGGCACTAGCAGCTATTGATTCTGTAGTTTCTCGGCGGCAATGACCGGGGCGCACAGGCCCTGCGCCGGGGCACGCGCCCAGTCTTCCAGCCAGCGCCAGAGCTGCTGCACGCCGTCCCCGCCCGGCCCCTGCAGGCCGTGGTCCGCGCCCGGCAGCGCGCGCGCGCACCAGGGCGCGGCGCGGCCTGCGGCCAGCTCGGCGAAGCGGGCGTAAGCACTTTGCGGCACCAGCGCATCGTCCGTGCCCCAGACCTGCAGCAGCGGCCAAGGCGCTTCGATCAGCGGGCGCGCCAGCGGCCAGTGCCACAGGCCGCGCCAGTAGCGCAGGCTGCGGCCTTCACGCAGCGCCGCGTCGGGCAAGGGGCCCGCCTGGGCCGCGTCCAGGGCGCGCCACGCGGCGCCGGCGCCCAGGCGCTCGGCCTGCAGCGCCAGGGCGTCGCGCGGGTCCAGGCCGCTCGCGGAGAGCAGCACCAGGCCGGCCAGCCGGGGCACCTCGGGCGCCAGGGCCGGCAGGAGCTCTGCCCCTTCGGAGATACCCAGCAGCAACTGCGGCAGTGCGGGCGCACCAGCCGCCGCCCGGCGCCGCGCGTCGGCCCGCAGCGCGGCCACGGCGTGCTCCTGCCAGTCCTGGAGTGCGTCGGCCGCCACGAACTGCGGCGGGCAGTCGCCGGGCGGCGTGCGCGCGGCGGCGTCCACCCAGGGCTTGTGCAGCACCAGCACCTCGGCGTGCAGCAGGCCGGCGAAGTAGCGCTCGGCCAGGGGCGCCATGCCGGCGCAGCCCGAGCCCGGAACCACGATGACACGGTAGCGCGCCGGCGCGGCGCGCGCCGGGCGTTCGAGGGCGCTCAGCGCCAGGCCGTGCGCCGCGGGCAAGGTGTGCGCGCGAAAGCCGCCCGCCACCACTGGCAGGGGCGCCTCGCCCGGGCTGGGAGCGCCCGCACAGCCCTGCAGCGCGGCGCCGGCCAGCACCCACGCGGCGGGCCTTGCCCAGCGGGCCATGTCAGCCGGCGCCAGCGCCCAGAAAGAAGCGCGCGCTCACTTCAGAATGATGACCTGCTCTGGCGGGGCCTGGCGCACCGGTTCGCCCGCGGGCTGCATGGGCATGGGCTGGCCACGGCGCACGCCGCGCGAGAGGTTGGCGTCGGTGTAGCCGAGCTGCCCGGCGAGCTGCTGGTACACGTCCTGCGCCAGGCTCATGGAGGTTTCCTTCATGACCTTGGAGCGGTTGGGCGGCGCGATGTCGCCCCGGTTGGACAAGATCTTGGTGTCGTTGCCCTCGCCCTGCGCCGAGAACGCCGCCTTGATCTCGTAGGTCTTGGTGTTGATGAGGGAAAAATCCGCCAGCAGCTGCAGGCCGTACTGGCGCGTGGCGCTGGTCGTGCCCTGCAGCGGCGAGAGCGCGTCGGTGAATTCGATGCTGGAGACGACGCCGAACAGCACGTAGTCGGCGCCCTTGAATTCGCCCTTCTTGATGCGCTCGATGACGCGCGTGACGTCGTTCTGGCGCACCGGCTTGGCCATCTTGCCGCCCTGCACCTGGTTGAGCACCTGCTCGGCCTTGGAGTTCTGCGGCGCGCCGGCGTCGAAACCTCGGCCCTGCACCAGCTGGAAGTAGGTGCCCTGGAGCAGCGCGCCCTTGATGTCGTTGGTGTAGCCGCCGAGCTCGCGCATCTCGATGTAGCTGTAGCGGCCGGCGACGTAGGTGCCGCTCGCCTGCTCGGACGCCTGCATGGAGCCCTGGCCGTAGTGCGAGCCCGAACCGCCGTAGGGCCCCTGGCTGTAGCCGCCGCCATGGCTGCCCTGCGCGCTCATCTGGCTGCTGCGCTGGTACTGACCGGCCATGAAGTACTCGGACACGCGCTCGGCGTAGGCCAGGTCGGTGACGGCGATGCGCGGCGGCGCGTTCTGCGCGTGCGCGGCGACGCCCCAGGTAAAGGCCGTGGCGGCGATCACGGCCAGGGCCGTGTTCAAGGTGGTTCTGCGTTGCATGGTGCGCTCCTTATGAGCTAACAGAAATTGGAAACTGGCGCGGGGCAGGCCAGCGGCCACCGCGCAAGGGCCGCCCCGCCGCCGCTCAGGGGGTTGGTACCTCATCGCGTGCTGGTCTTGCGGATTTCCTTTTCGTCCTGCCATTCGATCGTGCCCTCCTCCACATCGAACAGCTTGAGCGTGAACTTGTAGAACACGTCCTTGGTCGAGGCGCTTTGCTTGACGATGCTGGTCAGCTCGCCTTCCATGCTGTACTTGGCCGCCGTCATGTTGCCGATCTTGGCGGTACTGCTCTGCTTGTACAGGCCGCTCTGGTTCTGGCGCTGCAGCTCGTCCACACCGGCCTGCATTTCCTTGATGGAGCGCACGAAGCGCACCTTGCCCGACTTCACGAGCGCGGTCTGGATCGAGTTCATCACGTTGGTGGTGTCGATGTACTCGCTGGTCTTGTTCTTCACCGTCGAGATGGTCACCGTCGGGCGGCCCTGGAAGATGCCGGTCTCCAGCAGGCTGCCGGTCATCTTCTCGGCGATCATCTGCAGGTCGGTGGAGCCGAATTCGTTGGTCACCAGCTCCACGCCCTTGGCGTCGCCATAGTTGACCTGGCGGTCGAAGCGGATCACGGGGGACGAGAGGTTCTGGCAGCCGGCCAGCAGCAGCGCGGCGGCGGCCAGGCCCAGGGCGATGGGGCGGCGGATGATGGGGGTCATGGGGTTCTCCTTGGGGCGCTGTGCTCAGCGCGTCTCGACGTTCATTTCAATGCGGAAATCCTGCGCAGCGCTGCTCGGCGCGACGCTTTTCACGGTCTGCTGGCCGAGGCCCAGCACCGCCATCTGCTTCCACGATTCGCCATCGCCGACCTGGTTGCCGACACCGTCGAGCCAGCGGAAGCGGTAGAACACGGTGCGGTCGCTGCGGCCCATGTTGGCCATGTCGGCCTGGACCACGAGGACGTCGTTCTTGCGCACGATGCGGATCTCGCGCACGGCGATGCCGTTGGCTTCGCCGCGCAGCGCGACCTTGCCGGCCACCGCAAGCGGCGTGGCCGGGTCGTGCATCTGGGCGTGGACAGCGCCCGAGAGCGCCAGGAAAGCCGCCGTGGCGGCGATGAGGGTGCGTGCGTGCATGGCGCGTGCTCCGTGGGTGGTCTGGGAAACGGGTCGGGGGACTATTGCGCGGCCTTGGGGGCCGGCTTGGCGCGGCGCGGCTTGACCGGGCCCTTGGCGGGTGCCGGCGGGGTGGCAGCAGGCGCCGGTGCGGCGGCCGGGGCGGCTACGGCGGGCAGAGCGCCAATGCTGGCCACCTTGCCCATCAGCACGCTGTTGTGGTACAGGCGCATGGGCACCAGCGCGTACTGGCCGTCGATCTGCACCGGCTCGGGGAGCGCCCGGCCGTTGATGCTCAACTGGTGCGAGCCGGGCGGCAGGTAGCCACGCGCGACGTACACCCGTCCCGGCAGCATGCGCCACATGCGGTCGTCGGCCTGTTCGGTGGCAATCGACGCGGCGGCGCCAAGCAGCCCGCCGATCAGGCCGCCGTTCTTCTGCAGCTGGTCCTGGAGCACGCCCTTGGCGACGGCGCGGGTCACGCCGCGCAGCACCATGCCGGGCATTTCGTCCTTCAGCGCGCGCCGCGCCATGACGTTGACGTCGACGATCTTCTCCAGCTTGAAGTCGTAGCCGGCGGCCGATACCTGGCCCAGGGCCGCGTCGGTCGACGGCTCGATGACCGGGTAGGAAATGCTCACCGTGACCAGGCCGCGCCCGGTGGGCACGGGCAGCGTGAACGCCTTGGGCTTGCGTGCCGGTGCGTCGCCCGCTTCGATGAGGAACAGCACGTCGGTCATGCGCTGGCGGCGTTTCCAGGTGAAGCTGGTGCGGCTGTCCAGGCCGCGCAGGCCTTCTTCCAGGACGCCGGTGTTGGGCTTGAGCTCGATGGCCTTGCGGTAGCCGGGAGCGGCCAGGCCGGATTCGCCCAGCACTTCGTACAGGTAGCCGGCCAGGTAATGCGACAGCGCGTTGGAGTAGCCGTTCCTCAGTTCCAACACTTCGGGGTCGTTGAGCGTTTCGACCGGATAGCCGCTGATTTCCTTGCCCGCGGAGGTGGCGCCCTTGGATTTGGCCTCCTCCTCGGCCGCCAGCAGTTCCTTGGCGCGGAACTCGGCGATCACGGCCTCGCGCTCGTGCGTGCGCTTGATGTCCACGCGCGCGTTTTCCAGGTCGCCCAACGCCACGCGGTTGAGCGCGAGCGTCGTCGTCAGCCAGACCTTTTCATAGTCCTGGCCCTCGTAGACCTTGAGCCGCTCGCTGATCAGGGCCGCGCCCAGTGTGCCCATCAGCTTTTGCGGATCGGTCTTGGCCGCTTCTTCCCAGTCCTTGACGCGTGCGTCCGCGAGCAGGAAGGCCTTGGTGCTGTCCTCGTAGCGGTGGTCCATGCGCAGCAGTTCGCCGCGCTCGAGGTTGTAGAGCAGCTCGCTGCGCTCGGCCTCGGTCGTGGCCGAGGCTTCCAGCCGTGCGAGCGCGGCGGGAATGCCGGCGCTGCTGCCGGCGGTCTGCATTTCGGTCGCCAGCTTGTCGTGGCTCTGCATGTTGGCGCAGCCGGCCAGTGCGAGCACGACGGCCAGCGGCGCCAGGGTGCGCATGCGCGCGGGAAGAGAAAAAGCCATGTTGTCCTCAGGTTCGTTGGCGGGCCAGAGGCGCTGCCCGCGCACGCTGCGCCGGGCATGGCATTCCTCCCCCCTCTTGTGCAGGCGCGCCATTCTGGGAGCGCGCTCTGCTTATGCCGGATGGCGCGGTGGGCGCACATCCAGCCGCGAGAATGTAGCAAATGGCGCCGTCACCGGCCGAAGTATCTGCGCCCTCGGGAGCCTGCGGCGGTGCCGTCCGGCAATTCGGCCGGGGCGGCGTGCGCTTTGTCACGCGCTGCCACGCGGTAGAGCCACACGCTGCGCTCCGGCCCGATCCGGAGCGCCCCGTCGGGCGGCACGCCGGGCACGGCGAACTCCAGGCTCGCCAGCCAGGCGCCGGGCGCCATGTCGGCGCGCGCCTTGGCCAGGGCGCGCTCCATGCTTTCGGGCCGCTGGAACAGGTACACCAGCGCGTAGCCGTCCCAGCCGGTGCCCCACATGTCGCCCTGGCGCACCTTGGCCCACGGGCAGCGCAATTGGCACGCAAGGCGCAGCAAGCGGCTCTGCTCCACGCCATCGATGCGCGCCTGCGGGTAGGCGCGGGAGAGCGCGATCAGGCCGTCGCCCAGGCCGCAGCCCGCATCAAGGACACGCGCGCCGGGGGCGAGCGGAACCAGTGCCGCCAGGCCCTGCAGCGCCTGGTGCGGCGTGGGAAACAGCGGCGCGTCGCGCCAGGCGTTGAGCGGGTACACGCACAGCAGCAGCACCAGCGGCGCGAGCCACCACCAGGCCGACACGGCCACCGCACCAGTGAGCCAGAGCGCCAGCGGAAAGCCGGCCGCGATCAGCAGGCGCCGCCACCAGGTGCTGCCGAGCACACTGGCCGCCACCCCCAGGGCGCAGGCCAGCAGCAGCGCCCAGCCCACGGGGGCCACGCGCTGCGCGCCGCTGAACAGCAGCCACGCCGCGCCCCAGGCCAGCAGCGCGGGCAGCGGCCAGGGAACGCGGGCGATCCAATGCATGGCCCTGGTTCGGTCATTCCATTGCTCAGCGCCCGAGTACGCCGCGCAGCAGGTTCATGGGGTTCACCGGGACGCCCGGCTGGGCGCCGCCGCCCGGCGCGCGCTCGTCTTCGGCATCCGGGTCTGCTTCCCGGGCGCCGGGCATGCCGCCCTGGTCCTCGCCCAGCATGGCCATGGTGTGGGCCTTGGCGCGCACGCGCACGGACCATTCGGGCTCCCAGGGCGCCTTGGGGTCGGCGGGCCGCGGCGGGTGCACGATGTAGCTTTCGCCGCCGTAGGCCACCATGCGCAGCATGGGCGTGGACTCGCGCCCCGCGCCAGCGGCGAAGATGCCCTTGGGAATGGCGCACTGCGTGGCGTCTGCGGGCAGCAGCACGCGCTCCTTCACCCAGCGCTCGATCGTGGCATTGGGCAGGTAGTCGAACAGGCCCATGCCGGTGTCGGGCGTCTCGGCGCTGGACCACATCACCATGTCGTCGCCGTTCTGCGACATGGCGTGCAGGTAGTAGGCGCGCGCATTGCGCACTGGCTGCCAGGCCGTGCCCATGCTGTCCTGCGGCCGACCGGTGGTGCGCAGGTCGATGGCCGGCATGAGGTCTTGCCCGCTGCCCAGCGTGAATCTCATGGATGCCGGGACGCCCTCGCCGAGCACCTGGTGCTCGCCCACGAGCGAGCTGCCCCGCGCAAGCTGCACCTGGTTGCGCTCGTTCGGATAGAGCGCGTACGCCGGCCCGACGCGCGCGCCCCGGTCGGGTACGGCGCGGCCGGCGAAGGCCACGGCGAAGTCGGCGGGTTGGGCGCGCGCCAGGTCGATCACGCGCGGCTGGCCGGCGCGCACCGTGCTGCCGCAGCCCCAGTAGACGAGGATGCGGCCCTTGGGTTGGTGCTGCTGGTATTCCTGCGGTACGTCGCCCGGCTCGGAAGGCGACGCCGGCTGGGCCTTGGGCGGCACGAGCGGCAGGCTCTCGCCCATGCGCATGCCCGGCGGAATGGCCTGGCGCGCCTCGACCCCCGGGCGCAGGCTGTTGTGCAAGGCGATGTCGATGACGCGCGGCGGCATGATGCCCATGGTGCGTGCCATGCCGTAATGCGTGTTGCTGCCCGCACCCGCAGCGCGGCCGCCGCCCACCATGCCCATGAGGCCGCCGCCCATGGGCAGGTCCATCTCGGGCATGCCGGCCATGCTGCCGGTGGACAGGTCGATCCACAGCTGGGTCTTGGGCGCCTTGGCGGTCTGCGCGCTGGCGGCCAGGCCCAGGAGGCACAGACCGGCGGCAATTACCACCGGGCGAATGGGGGCGGGGCGAGGGGTCATGGCAGGTGGCTCCGGTGGTGCGCGGGAGGCGACGCGCCCTGTGCGCGCCGCGCCCGGCGGTAACGGTGCAATATAAGCCGGCGGCGGCGCATTGCCACCCCGCTGAAACACCCGCGGCCGCCCGGAGCGTGCGCAAGCGCACGCTCCGGGCGTGTTCATGGGCTCAATGCCCGCGCAGGCGCTCGATCAGCCCGTTGAGCGCGTCGAGCGAGCCGAACTGGATTGCCAGTTCGCCCACGTCCTCCACCCGGCCGGCGCGCTTGACGCGGCGCTTGACGCGCACCTCGACCTCGGCCATCAGCAGATCGGACAGTTCGTCCTCCACGCGCTTGATGTCGCGCGACTTTTCCTTCTTGGGTTTTTGCGGCACCAGGTTGAAGTCGGCGCCGATGCGCCGCACCAGCGATTCGGCCTCGCGCACCGAAAGCTTCTTGGCGGCGATCTGGTTGCCCGCGGTGATCTGCGCAGCGCGGTCGAGCGCGAGCAGCGCGCGCGCATGGCCCATGTCGATGTCGCCGGCCATGAGCATGGTCTGCACCGGCTCGGCGAGGTTCAATAAGCGCAGCAGGTTGCTCGCCGCGCTGCGCGAGCGGCCCACGGCCTGCGCGGCGAGCTCGTGCGTCAGGCCGAATTCGCGGATCAGGCGCTGCAGGCCCTGCGCCTCTTCGAGCGGGTTGAGGTCCTCGCGCTGGATGTTCTCGATCAGCGCCATGGCGGCCGCCGCCTCGTTGGGCACGTCGCGCACCAGCACCGGGACGCTCTCCAGCCCCGCCAGGCGCGCCGCGCGGAAGCGCCGCTCGCCGGCGATGATTTCGTACTTGCCGGCATGCGCGCCCTCGGCCAGCCGGCGCACGAGGATGGGTTGCATGATGCCCTGGGCCTTGATGGATTCGGCCAGCTCGTACAGCGCGCCCTCGTCCATGCGCGTGCGCGGCTGGTACATGCCGGGCACCATCTCGTCAAGGCGCAAGGTGCTGGGCAGGCCGGGCTCGGCGCCCCGGGATTGCTCCACCGCCTCGGCCACCTTGGGGCCCAGCAATGCTTCGAGTCCGCGGCCGAGGCCCTTGGGTTTCTTGGTGACCATGTGCTTGTTCAATCCTTGCAAAGTGTGTCGAGCAGCGCCCGGCCTTCGGGCCAGTCGCCCAGGCCGGACTCGGCGTTGATGTGCCCGCGCGCGCCGAGGTCGACGAAGCGCGCGCCCCAGGCCTGCGCCAGGTGCTGCGCGCGATCGAAGCCGCAATACGGGTCGTCCTGGCTGCCCACCAGCACGCTGGGAAAGGGCAGCCGCCGGCGCGCGATGGGCGCCCAGCCGGGAATCTGCTCGGCCAGGTCGGGGCGCTCGACGTCGCCCGGCGCCACCAGCAGCGCGCCGCGCACCTTGCCGGTGTGCTGGGAATGTGCGGCCCACCAGGCGCTGAGGATGCAGCCCAGGCTGTGCGCGACGAGCACGACGGGGCCATCGGCATCGACCACGACCTCCTCCAGCCGTGCCGACCAGTCGCCGCGCAGCGGGTGCATCCAGTCGTGCTGCTCGACGCGCCGGTAGCCGCTGCGCGACTCCCACAGGCTCTGCCAGTGGCCTTCGCCGGAGTTCTGCCAGCCGGGCAGGAGCAGTATGCGAGAGGCCTCCATAACTTCCAAATAAATAGCTATAAACCCTTGCCCATCAAGCGCTAGAGGCCATTTTTGCGGGTATTTTTTGGGTATCGGGCATGTGCTGCACGCGCTCGACCATTTCGCGCGCGAACTCGACGAAGGCCTGGCTGCCCTTGGCCGCCGGGTCGAACACCACGCCGGGCAGCCCGTAGCTCGGCGCCTCGGCCAGGCGCACGTTGCGCGGGATGACGGTGTTGAACACCTTGTCGCCGAAATGGCCCTTGAGCTGGTCGCTCACCTGCTGCTGCAGGGTGATGCGCGGGTCGAACATGACGCGCAGCAGGCCGATGATCTGCAGGTCGCCGTTGAGGTTGGCGTGCACCTGCTTGATGGTGTTGACCAGGTCCGTCAGGCCTTCGAGCGCGAAGTATTCGCACTGCATGGGCACGATGACGCCGTGCGCCGAGCACAGGCCGTTGAGCGTGAGCATGGAGAGGGACGGCGGGCAGTCGATGAGCACGAAGTCGTAATCCGCCTGCACCTCGGCCAGCGCCGCCTTGAGGCGCTTTTCCCGGCGCTCCAGCTCAACCAGTTCCACCTCGGCGCCGGCCAGCTCGCGGTTGGCGCCCAGCACCCAGTAGCCGCACTTCTCGGCCAGCACCGCCGCCTCCTTGATGGACGCGGATTCGAGCAGCACGTCGTACACCGAGAGCTCCAGGCTGCGCTTGTCCACGCCCGACCCCATGGTGGCGTTGCCCTGCGGGTCCAGGTCGACCATGAGCACCCGCTGGCCGATCTTCGCCAGGCCGGCCGCCAGGTTGACGCTGGTGGTGGTCTTGCCGACCCCACCCTTCTGGTTGGCAACGCAGAAAATCTTGGCCATGTGGACAGCTACCGGTTATTTGGAGACGGCCAGCTTGATGCCGAAACCGATGAGAAAGACGCCGGCGAGCTTCTCCAGCGCGCGCGCGATGCGCGGCTGGGCGCGCATGCGCTCGGCCAGCCGGTAGGTCAGCAGCACCACGATGGCGCCATAGGCCAGCGTCAGCACGGCAATGGTGGCCGCCATGGCGGCGAAGGTCAGCAACCCCTGCTGGCGCGCCGGGTCCACGAACAGCGGGAAGAACGCCATGTAGAACACGATGGCCTTGGGGTTGAGCAGCGTGATGAGCGCCGCCTGGCGCAGGTAGTGGTGCGGCTCGATGTGCAGCACCGGCTTGGCGCCCGGCTTGGCGCGCAGCATCTGCACGCCCAGCCAGGCGAGGTAGGCGGCGCCCAGCCATTGCACGGCGGCGAACAGCGCGGGCGAGGCCAGCAGCAGCGCGGCCAACCCGGCCACCGCAGCCCACATCAGCACCTGGTCGCCGGCGATCACGCCCAGGGTGGCCGCCAGGCCGCCGCGCACGCCGCCCTTGCTGGTCGAGGTGATGAGCGCCAGGTTGCCCGGCCCCGGAATGGCGAGGAAGAGGACGATGGCGGCGACGAACGCGCCGTAGTCTGCAATGCCGAACATGGAAGCTCCAAGGGGATGCAGCGCCTGCCGCCACATGCCTGCCGAGTTTAAGCGACCCCTTGCCCGGCAACGCCGCCGGCGCACAGGAGCCCGCGATCCGCCGTATCTATGCGGACCGCACCTCTGCCGGTCGCATCCACACAATGCAACGCTCCGCCGCCAGACCCGGCACCTGCAACGGTTCCACGTGGAACACCTGCACACCGGCCGGCAGCGCGGCCAGCTCTTCGCTCGGGTGCTTGCCCTTCATGGCCAGCCAGACACCGTCCGGGGCCAGCGCGCCGCGCGACCAGGCGGTGAAGTCGGCGAGCGCGGCAAAGGCGCGGCAACTCACCACATCGAAGGGCGTGGCCAGGGTTTCCACGCGCGCGTGCAGGCCGTGCAGATTGGGAAGCTTGAGCGCCAGCGCCGCCTGCTGGACGAAGGCCGCCTTTTTTCCCACCGTATCGACGCAGCTCACGTCCAGCGCCGGGCAGCAGACCGCGAACACCACGCCCGGCAGGCCGCCGCCCGAGCCCACGTCCAGCAGCCGGGGCTGCGCGCGGCCGGCGCGCGCCAGCCAGCGCTGCAGGGGCGGCACGGCCGCCAGGCTGTCGAGCAGGTGCTGTGTCAGCATTTCCTGCGGGTCGCGCACGGCGGTCAGGTTGTAGACCCGGTTCCACTTTTGCAGCAGCGCCAGGTAGTCCAGTAACTGGGCAGCCTGCGCTTCGCTCAGCGCCACGCCCAGGGCTTGCGTGCCGGCCAGCAGGCGCTCGCGCAGCACGGCATCCACGCTACCGCTCATGGCACCAGGTCCTGGGGCCGGGCCGCGGCGAACTCCTTGAACCCGCCCTTTTTCAGATGCACCATCAGCAGGGAAATCGACGCCGGCGTGATGCCGGTGATGCGGGACGCCTGGCCCAGCGTTTCCGGCCGGTGCCGGCTGAGCGCCTGGCGCGCCTCGATGCTCAGCGCCGACACCTGCATGTAGTCCAGCTCGGGCGGCAGGCGCAGCTTTTCGAAATGCGCCGCGCGTTCCACCTCGTCCCGCTGGCGGTCGATGTAGCCGGCGTACTTGGCGGCAATTTCCACCTGCTCGACCACCGGGCCGTGCAGCGCGCCCAGGGTTTCGGATGCAACCTCCGGCGAGGCATGGCGGCCGCCATCCAGGCCCACCAGGTCGGCATACCCCACGCCGGGCCGACGCAGCAGCTCGAACAGGCTGTATTCGTGCTCGATGCGCTTGCCGAGCACGCGCTCGGATTCCGCCTCCGGCAGGTTGCGCGGGTTCACCCAGACGCTCTTGAGGCGCTCTGTTTCACGTGAAACAGCGTCGCGCTTGCGGCTGAAGGCGTCCCAGCGCGCATCGTCGACCAGGCCCATGCGTCGCCCGGCTTCCGTCAGGCGCATGTCGGCGTTGTCTTCGCGCAGCTGCAGGCGGAACTCGGCGCGGCTGGTGAACATGCGGTAGGGCTCGGTCACGCCCTTGGTGATGAGGTCGTCCACCAGCACGCCCAGGTAGGCCTCGTCGCGGCCGGGCAGCCAGGGCGACTCGCCCCGGCACTGCAGCGCGGCGTTCAGGCCGGCGAACAGGCCCTGGGC
>MEDL01000053.1 GCA_001724785.1 Acidovorax sp. SCN 68-22
TCGAGGCCGAAGGCGGTGTGCAGGGCGCGCACGGCCAGTTCCAGGTACTTCTCGTCGATCACCACCGAGGTCTTGATTTCGGACGTGGAGATCATCTGGATATTGATGCCTTCCTCCGAAAGCACGCGGAACATCTTGCTCGCCACGCCCACGTGGCTGCGCATGCCGATGCCGACGATGCTGACCTTGCAGATGTTCGGGTCGCCAACGACTTCCTGCGCGCCAATCTGCGGCACCACGGTTTCGCGCAGCAGGTCCAGGGTGCGGGCGAAGTCGCCCTGGCCGACGGTAAAGCTGAAATCCGCCCGGCCCTCCTTGCTGATGTTCTGGATGATGACGTCGACCTCGATGTTCGCGTCCGCCACCGGCCCCAGGATGCGGTAGGCGACGCCGGGGCTGTCGGGAACGCCGAGCACCGAGACCTTGGCCTCGCCGCGGTTGAATGCGATGCCGGATACGACGGCTTGTTCCATTTTTTCGTCTTCCTCAAAAGTGATCAAAGTGCCCGACTGCATTTCCTCGGCGAGGTCGATGTCCCAGGGCGTGAAGCTCGACAGCACGCGGATCGGCACGCGGTACTTGCCGGCGAATTCGACCGAGCGGATCTGCAGCACCTTGCTGCCCAGGCTGGCCATTTCCAGCATTTCCTCGAAACTGACGGTGTGCAGGCGGCGCGCCGCGGGCACGACGCGCGGGTCGGTGGTGTAGACGCCGTCGACATCGGTGTAGATCAGGCATTCGTCGGCGCCCATGGCGGCCGCGATCGCCACCGCCGAGGTGTCCGAGCCGCCGCGCCCGAGCGTGGTGATGTTGCCCAGTTCGTCGATGCCCTGAAAGCCGGTGACGATGACCACGCGGCCGGCGTCCAGGTCGGCGCGCACGCGCTGGCCGTCGATGGATTCGATGCGCGCCTTGGTGTGGCTGCTGTCGGTGCGCACCGGCACCTGCCAGCCGGCGTAGCTGACCGAATCCATGCCCTCGGCCTGCAGCGCGATGGCCAGCAAGGCGGACGAGGCCTGCTCGCCGGTGGCGGCCAGCATGTCGAGTTCGCGGTGGTAGGCGGCGGTGGTGCGCTGCGGCGCCAATTCGGCCGCCAGGGCCAGCAGGCGGTTGGTCTCGCCGCTCATGGCGCTGGGCACGACGACGATCTGGTGTCCGGCGCGCGCCCATTTGGTGACGCGCCGGGCCACGTTGCGGATGCGCTCGGGCGAGCCCATGGAGGTGCCGCCGTATTTGTGAACTATCAGGGACATGGGGAACTCGGGGTGCGACGGGAACCGGAATGCGCGGCGCGGGTTGCAAGGCGTTTTGGGTAGCGCCGCCGGTTCTCTTGCTAGGGTGCCAAAACCGCCGGATTGTACCAATGCAGGCAGGCATTGCTGCGCCGCACAAAACCGCCGCCGAGCTTGATCTCGATGCCGTGGCCGCGCGTGGTGCAGGCGCCGATCTGGCGCTGCAGCTCCGCCAGCTGCGCGGCGCTCGGCCGGCAGTGGTGGACGCTGGCCAGCCAGTGGCGCAGCACATTGGCCTGGCGCGCGTGGCTGAGCTGCTGCAGCCGGGCGATGGCCGGCGGTGTGCCGACGGCCGCCAGGTCCTGCTCGGCCACTTCGGTGAGCAGCTGCTGCGCCTGCGCGGCGTGCGCGCTGCTGCGCGCAAAGGTGTCGCGGAAGGCCGGGAAGCACCGCTCCAGGGCCGGCAGCAGTTCGGCGCGGATGCGGTTGCGCGTGAAGCGCGGGTCGGCATTGCTCGGGTCTTCCACCCAGCATTCGCCGCGCGCGCGCAGCCAGTCGCGCACCGTGCGGCCCGGCACGCGCAGCAGCGGCCGGTGCCAATCGACGCCGGCACGCTGCCAGTGGGCCGGCATGGCGGCCAGGCCCGGCAGGCCGGCGCCGCGCGAGAGCGCCAGCAACAGCGTTTCGGCCTGGTCGTCCGCGTGGTGCGCAAAAGCTACCGATTTAATAGCTAACTTATCAATACCAGTAAGCGCCAGGGCGTCAAAAACCTTGTATCTGGCGATGCGCGCCGCGTCTTCCGGGCTTTGCCCGCTGGCCGCGCCGGCATGCACGCGCGCCACCCGCAGGGGCACCGCCAGGCGCGCGCACAGCGCTTCGCAGTGCTGGGCAAAAACGTCCGCCGCCGCCTGCAGCCCATGGTGCACGTGGACCGCGCCCACCTGGCCGGGCCAGCGCTCGGCGCAGGCGAGCAGGAGCGCGCTGGAGTCGGCGCCGCCGCTCAGCCCCACGGCCAGCGGCAGCGTGGGGTGAAACCCGGCCAGCGCCTGTTCGAACGATTGCGCCATGCCGCGCCTCGGGGCCGCGCCGGGAGCAGGCCGCGCCGCGCTCAGCGGCTCTCGGCCTTGGTGTCGGAAAAGCGCCCGTAGCTTTGCAGCCGGGCGTAGCGGCGTTCGATCAGCTCCTTGACCTTGAGGTCGGCGAGCTGGCGGTAGGCCTCGCCCAGCGCGCGCTTGAGGAACGCTGCCATCTGTTTGTGGTCGCGGTGCGCGCCACCCACGGGCTCGGTGACGATCTTGTCCACCACGCCCAGGGCCTTGAGCCGGTGCGCGGTGATGCCCAGGGCCTCGGCGGCGTCCTGCGCGCGCTCGCTCGTCTTCCACAGGATGGAGGCGCAGCCTTCCGGGCTGATCACCGAATACATGGCGTACTGCAGCATCAGAAGCTGGTCGGCCACGGCAATGGCCAGCGCCCCGCCCGAGCCGCCTTCGCCGATGACGGTGGTGATGATGGGCACTTCGAGCTGCGCCATCTCGTAGATGTTGCGGCCGATGGCCTCGCTCTGGCCGCGCTCCTCGGCGTCGATGCCGGGGTAGGCGCCCATGGTGTCGACGAAGGTGAACACCGGGAGCTTGAATTTCTCCGCCAGTTTCATGAGGCGCAGCGCCTTGCGGTAGCCCTCGGGCTTGCACATGCCGTAGTTGCGCAGCATGCGCTCCTTGGTGTCGCCGCCGCGCTGGTGGCCCAGCACCATGCAGGGGTTGCCGTTGAAGCGCGCCAGGCCGCCGACCAGGCTCAGGTCGTCGGCGTAGTGGCGGTCGCCGTGCAGTTCGACGAAGCCGGTGAACACCTCGCGGATGTAGTCCAGCGTCATCGGGCGCTCGGAATGGCGCGCGATCTTCGTGATCTGCCAGGGCGTCAGCTCGGAGTAGATGTCCTTGGTGAGCTGCTGGCTCTTCTTGCTGAGCTGGTCGATCTCGTCGGAGATGTCGACCGCGCTTTCGGTCTGCACGTAGCGCAGTTCTTCGATCTTCGCTTCGAGTTCCGCAATCGGGCTCTCGAAGTCCAGGAATGTCTTTTTACCCATGGTGTGGTTCCTCGCGCGCTCGGGCGCATGGTGCGGGATCGGGCGGCCGGTGTGCTCAGTAAGCAACGGGCAGCGGATCCAGCGATCGCCAAATATACCAAGTGGCCACGCTGCACCAGGGGCGCCAGGCCTGGGCGACTTCGCGCGCATCGCTGCGGCTGACCGGGTCGCCCGAGAAGTAGTTCCGGCTGATGCCGTTGAGCAGGCCGACGTCGTCCAGCGGCAGCACGTTCGGGCGCATCAGGTGGAAGATGAGGAACATCTCGGCCGTCCAGCGGCCGATGCCGCGGATCGCCACCAGCTCGGCGATGATGGCCTCGTCCTCCATGCCCTGCCAGGCGTCGACGTGCAACCGGTTGCCGTCGAAGTGCAGCGCCAGGTCGACCAGGTATTCGACCTTGCGCGCCGACAGGCCCGCCGCGCGCATGTCGTCGATCTTCAGGCGCAGCACCTCGGACGGCGTCAGCGCCGGCGCGAGCAGGGCGAAGCGGTCCCACACGGTCTGCGCGGCCTTCACCGAGATCTGCTGGCCGACGATGCTGCGCGCCAGCGTGACGAAGGCGTCGCCGCGCGTCTGCAGGCTGGCCTCGCCGAACTGCGGAATGAGGCGCTTCATCACCCGGTCCTTCTTCATCAGGTGGGTGCGGGCCTGGGCCCAGTAGGCGGGCACGGACAGGTCGGGCGCACTCGCAACCGCTATTACTTTAGAAGCACTCACCTACCGTACCTATTGCGCTGGAGGCCAATTTGACTGATATTTTGATTCACGAAGCCGCTTCCCAGGTGGTGCCGGCGGCGCTGTCCTTGAGGACGATGCCCTGGGCCAGCAAGGCGGCGCGGATGCGGTCGGCCTCGGCGAAGTTCTTGTTCGCCTTGGCGGCGGCGCGCGCGGCGATCTGCGCCTCGATGCCGGCGGCGTCGCGGTGCGCCCCGGCCTGGAGGAACGCGACCGGCGCGGCCTGCAGCAGGCCCAGGCAGTTGCCCAGCGCCTTGAGCAGGCCCGCCGCCTGCGGCGAACGGCTGCGGTTGACCTCGCCGGCCAGGTCGAACAGCACGGCCACGGCGTCGGGCGTGCCAAAGTCCTCGTCCATGGCCGCCTTGAAGCGCGCGGCGTGCGGCTCCTGCCAATCAATGACCACGTCCTGGGGCGGCACCAGGTCGAGCGCGGTGTACAGGCGCTTGAGCGCCTGGTGCGCGTCGTCCAGGTGGGCGTCGCTGTAGTTGAGCGCACTGCGGTAGTGGCTGCGCACCATGAAGAAGCGCAGCGTCTCCGCCTGGTACTCGGCGAGCACGTCGCGGATGGTGAAGAAGTTGCCGAGCGACTTGCTCATCTTCTCGTTGTCCACGCGCACGAAGCCGTTGTGCATCCAGAAGCGCGCCAGCGGCTGGCCCGTGGCGCCCTCGCTTTGCGCGATTTCGTTCTCGTGGTGCGGAAACTGCAGGTCGGCCCCGCCGCCGTGGATGTCGAAGCTCTCGCCCAGCGTGGCGCAGCTCATGGCCGAGCACTCGATGTGCCAGCCGGGGCGGCCGGGGCCGTACGCTCCGTCGAACCGGGCCTCCGGTGGCTCCTCGGGCTTGGCGGCCTTCCAGAGCACGAAATCGAGCGGATCGTTCTTGCCATCGCCCACCGCCACGCGCTCGCCGGCGCGCAGCTCGTCGAGCGACTTGCCCGAGAGCTTGCCGTAACCGGGGAACTTGCGCACCGCGTAGTTCACGTCGCCGCCCTCGGCGCGGTAGGCCAGGCCCTTGCCCTCCAGCGTGCCGATGAGGGCGAGCATCTGCGGCACGTACTCGGTGGCGCGCGGCTCCACGTCGGGCGGCTCGATGCCGAGCTTGCCGATGTCGGTGTGCATGGCGCCGATCATCTCGTCGGTCAGCTGGCGGATGGTGATGCCGCGCTCAAGCGCGCGGCGGATGATCTTGTCGTCGATGTCGGTGATGTTGCGCACGTAGGTGACGCGGTAGCCGCTGGCGCGCAGCCAGCGCTGGACCACGTCGAAGGCCATCATCATGCGGGCGTGGCCGATGTGGCACAGGTCGTAGATGGTCATGCCGCACACGTACATGCGCACGTGGCCGGGCTCCAGCGGGGTGAATGGCTCAAGGGCACGCGAGAGCGTGTTGTATATGCGCAGGCTCATGGAAATGGGTGGAGGCGGTCCGGCCGAGGGTGGGGCGAAGCGATGTGGGCGCGCCGAGCCGCCCGCCGATCCGGCGCACGGCAGACCCGCCGCGCATAAGCCCAAATGCCTTGCCACAGCGGGCCCGCAACGTGGGCACGCGCTTCCGCCATGGCAACCCCCTCAGCTACAATTCGACGCAGTATAAGCGCCCGTCCGGGCCCCGGCTGACCACATCACGGACCTTCATGACCTCATCACGCCGCCCCCTTACCCCGCTCGCGCGCATGGCGCGCCTCGTGGCATTTTCGGCATTGCTGGGCGTGGGCGCAGTCCATGCGGACGACTACTCGGACATCACGGGACTTCTCAAGGCCGGCAAGCCGGCCGAGGCCCTGACCAAGGCCGACCAGCGCCTCGCCGCCACGCCCAAAGACCCGCAACTGCGCTTTCTGCGCGGCGTCGCACAGGCCGATTCGGGCAAACAGGGCGACGCCATCGCCACCTTCACGCAGCTCACGCAGGACTACCCCGAGCTGCCCGAGCCGTACAACAACCTGGCCGTGCTGTACGCCGGGCAGAACCAGCTCGACCGGGCGCGCACCGCGCTGGAAATGGCGATCCGCACCAACCCGAGCTATTCCACCGCGCACGAAAACCTGGGCGACATCTACGCCAAGCTCGCCGCCCAGGCCTACAACAAGGCGCTGCAGCTCGACGCCGGCAACAGCGCAGCGCTCAGCCCCAAGCTGGCATTGATCCGCAGCCTGTTCCCGTCGGGCCCGGCTGCCGCGAGCGCCGCCGCCCGGCCGGCCAAGCCCACCGTGGTCGCTGCGGCGCCCACGCCCACCGCACCGCCCGCCGCTCCCACTGCCCCGGCGCCGGTCAACGCTCCGGCGGCCGCGCCTGCCCCCGCAGCAACGCCCGCACCCGCAGCGGCCGCCGCTCCGGAACCCAAGGCCCCGCCCGCCGCCGCGCCCGTGGCGCCGGCCGCGCGTGCCCCGGCCGCCGAGCCCACCACCCCGCCTGCCGACGTGGCCAAGGCGTCGGGCGCCGAAACCGCCGCCGAACAGGATGTGGAAGCCGCCGTGAAGGCCTGGGCCGCGGCCTGGTCGGCGCGCGACATGAAGGCCTACCTGGCCGCCTATGGCAAGCAGTTCGATCCGCCGGGCAAGACCAGCCGCGCCGACTGGGAGAAGGAACGCGAAGCCCGCATCGTCGGCAAATCGCGCATCCAGGTGACGCTGTCCGACCTCTCGGTCAACGTCAAGGGGGACCGCGCCACCGCCCGCTTCCACCAGGCCTACAGCGCCGACTCGCTGAACGTGGCCAGCCGCAAGACCCTTGAACTGGTGCGCAACCAGGGGCGCTGGCTCATCGTGCGCGAATCCACTGGCAGCTGATGCAGGTGCATGACCTCCTGCGGTGCCACAGCGGCACCGCTTTCCCGCATTGAGCGCGCCGGGCTCCCACGGCGCACGGGCCACGCGCAGCGCCGCACTTTTGGCTCTGGCCGTGCTGTGCGCCGGTACCTGGGTGGAGCCCGCCTGGGCGCGCAAGCACAAGGACAAACCCGCCAAGGCGGCGCCTGCGCCGCAGACGCCTGCGTCCCAGGCCGACCCGGCGGAAAAGCGCCTGCTGGCCATCTACACCCTCACGGCCCAGGGCCGGGCGGACGAAGCCCTGGCACGGGCCCGCGGCCTGGTGCGCGATTTCCCGCATTTCCAGTTGGCCCAGCTCGCCCTGGGCGACCTGCTGGCGGCGCGCGCGCGCCCGATCACCCGCCTGGGCGACGTGCCCGGCGCCCAGGCCGAACCGGTGCTGACCGAACTGCGCCAGGAATCGCACCAGCGCGTTGCCGCCGAGCGCCTGCGCCCGCCGCCGGGCACGATCCCCAGCGCCTTCGTGGAGCTGGCCGAGCGCACGCGCCACGCCATCGCCGTGGACGCCTCGCGTTCGCGCCTGTACCTGTTCGAGAACACCAAGCAGGGGCTCAAGCTCGTCGCCGACTACTACGCGTCCGTCGGCAAGCTGGGCATCGAGAAGGAATTCGAAGGCGACCAGCGCACACCCCTGGGCGTGTACTACATCACCAGCCGGCTGGACGCCAAGCAGCTTGCCGACCTGTACGGCGCGGGCGCCCTGCCGCTGAACTACCCGAACGCCCTGGACCTGCGGCGCGGCAAGACGGGCAGCGGCATCTGGCTGCACGGCGTGCCGAGCGGCCAGTTCTCGCGCGCGCCGCAGGCGACGGACGGCTGCGTCGCCATCGCCAACCCCGACCTCGAGCGCATACTGCGCACCGTCGAGCCGCGCAGCACGCCGGTGGTGATCGCGCGGCAGCTGTCGTGGGTCGCGCCGCAGGGCGTGGTGGGCGAGCGCCAGGCGTTCAACCAGGCGCTGGAAGCCTGGAGCAAAGCCAAGTCGGACGGCGACCTCGGGCGCGTGCTGGGGTTCTACACCTACGATTTCCAGAACCCGCGCACGCAATCCCTGGCCGAATGGCGCAGTGCCCTGCAGGACGAATTGCGCACGCTGCGCGGGCGCGACGTGACGCTCAAGGACAAGTCCGCCCTGCACTGGCGCGACAGCAGCGACACCATGGTGGTGACCTTCGCCGAGGTGCCGGCGGGCGCGCGCAGCGGCCCCGTCAAGCGCCAGTACTGGCGCCGCCAAGGCCAGCGCTGGCAGATATTTTTTGAAGGAGTGATCGGATGATTTCCAGACGAAAAGTGGCTCTGGCGCTTAATGTGCTTGCCATGACAGCTATGTTTTCAGTAGCGAACCCGGCGACCGCAGCAGACCCGGCCCCGAAGGTGAAGCTGGCCACATCGATGGGCGACATCGTCGTCGAACTGAACCCGGACAAGGCGCCCAAGTCGGTCGCCAACTTCCTGCAGTACGTGCGCGAGAAGCACTACGACGGCACCATCTTCCACCGCGTGATCGACGGCTTCATGATCCAGGGCGGCGGCTTTACCGCCGACATGGTGCAAAAGCCCATGCGCGCGCCGATTCCCCTGGAGGCCGCCAACGGCCTGAAGAACGACAAGTACACGCTCGCCATGGCGCGCACCAGCGCACCCGATTCGGCCACGGCCCAGTTCTTCATCAACGTGAAGGACAACGCCATGCTCAACGCGCCCCAGCCCGACGGCCACGGTTACGCCGTCTTCGGCAAGGTCGTCGAAGGCCAGGACGTGGTCGACAAGATCAAGGCCGTCGCCACCGGCAACAAGGGCCCGTACCAGAACGTGCCCAACACCCCCATCACCATCCAGTCGGCCACCGTGCTGCCCTAAGAAAGCCCGCCATGAGCAACCCCCAAGTCGAACTCCACATTGCCGGCTACGGCGTCGTCACCCTCGAACTCGACCAGGAGAAGGCGCCCAAGACGGTCGCCAATTTCCTCGCCTACGTGCAAAAGGGCCACTACGACGGCACCATCTTCCACCGCGTCATCCCCGGCTTCATGGTCCAGGGCGGCGGTTTCGCGCCCGGCATGGTGCAGAAGAACACCGACGCGCCGGTCGAGAACGAAGCCCAGAACGGCCTGAAGAACGACAACTACACCGTGGCCATGGCGCGCACCAGCGACCCGCACTCGGCCAGCGCCCAGTTCTTCATCAACGTCGCCGACAACGGCTTTCTCAACCACACCGCGCCCACGGCGCAGGGCTGGGGCTACGCCGTGTTCGGCAAGGTGGTCGGCGGCACCGAGGTGGTCGACAAGATCAAGGCCGTGAAGACCGGCCGCAAGGGCTTCCACGACGACGTGCCCAAGGACGACGTGGTGATCGAGAAGGCCGTGGCCCTCTGATCGAACCGCTTCGCGCCATGACCATGGCCGTGCCCCAGGCGCAGGAACTCATCGCTCCCGCGCACTGGCGCACGGTCGATTTTTTGTCCGACCTGCACTTGCAGGCGGCGGAGCCGGAAACGCTGGCGTTGTTCCAGCGCTACCTCGCGCACAGCCCGGCCGACGCGCTCTTCCTCCTGGGCGACCTGTTCGAGGTCTGGGTCGGCGACGACGCCTGCGACGAGCCTGGCAGCTTTGAAGCCGCGCTGGCCCAGGTGCTCGCGGCCGCGGCACGCCAGCGGCCCGTCTATTTCCTGCACGGCAACCGCGATTTTCTGGTCGGCGCGGCGTTCTTCCGGCGCACCGGCGTGGCCGGCCTCGCCGACCCAGCGCTGCTCGACTTCCACGGGCAGCGCCTGCTGCTCAGCCACGGCGACCTGCTCTGCCTGGACGATGTGGACTACCAGCGTTTCCGCGTCCTGGCGCGCAGCAGCGCCTGGCAGCAGCAGTTCCTCGCGCAGCCGCTGGCCGTGCGGCGCACGCAGGCGCGCGGCATCCGCGCAGAGAGCGAGGCACGCAAGCAATCGGGCGCCGCCTACGCCGACGTGGACGGCCCGGCCGCGCTCGCCTGGCTGCAGGCCGCGCGCGCCCACACCCTCATCCACGGCCACACGCACCGGCCGGCCGAACATACCTTGGCCCCCGGCTACCGCCGCGTGGTGCTCAGCGACTGGGACGCCGCCGCGGCGCCGCCCCGGGCCGACGTGCTGCGCCTCACGCCGGCGGGCTTGGAACGCATCGCCATCGCCCTCATGTAGAGTCGATGCCCTTCTGGAACCGTTTGCGCAGCAGCCTGCGCGCCACCCTGGCCCCGGTGCCCGACATTTCCGCCGAGCTGTGGCTGCAGACCCTCGGGCGCTACCCCTTCCTCGCGGCGCTGCCACTGGCCCAGCAGGCCAAGCTGCGCGCCCTGGCCGCCCTATTCCTGGACCGCAAGGAGTTCCACGGTGCGCACGGCCTGGTGGTCACCGACGCCATGGCCATCGACATCGCCGCGCAGGCCTGCCTGCCGCTGCTGCACTGGGGCGAACCGCACAAGGCGCTGGCCTGGTACGACGACTTCGTCACCATCGTTGTCCACCCGGGCGAAGCCGTGGCGCGGCGCGAGCACACCGACGAAGCCGGCGTGGTGCACCGCTACACCGAAGTGCTGGCCGGCGAGGCCATGGAGCGCGGGCCGGTGATGCTCAGCTGGCGCCACGTCGCGGACGGCGCTGCCAGCGCCGGGCAAGGCAGCAATGTGGTGGTGCACGAATTCGTGCACAAGCTGGACATGCAAAACGGCCATGCCAACGGCTGCCCGCCCCTGCCGGCCAACCTGCTCGGCGCGCGCGGCCCGCGTGCGGCGCTCGCCGCATGGCAGGCGGCGTGGCAGCCGGCCTACGCCCACTTTCGCGAGGCCGTGGCCAAGGCCGAGCGCTTCGGCGCCGAACCGCCCTGGCTGGACGCGTATGGCGCCACGGCCCCAGCGGAATTCTTCGCCGTGGCGTGCGAGGCGTATTTCGTGAACCGGGAGCGCTTCGCGCAGGAGTTCCCGACCCTGATGCCGGCGCTCGACGCCTTCTTTCGCCACCCAGGCTAGGAACTTTTCCTAAGGCTTGCCCCTGGCCACCTCGCCCGTGGCCAGCAGCGCGCGCAGCGCCTTCAGCCGGGCCTTGAGCCGGCGTTCGTTCTCCAGGCCCACGCGCACCATGATCTTTTGCCCGCTCGACAAGGCCTGCAGCTGCGGGTCGGCGAACTCGTAGCGCACCCAGGGGCGGGCCGCGCTCCATTCGCCCTTGACTTCGGTGAGCTGCACGGCAAGCGGCCCGGCGGGCTCGGGCGCCCGCAACAGATGGTCGATGACGGCCACCACGCGGTCATTGAAGTAGCGGCCGGGATAGCCCAGTTCTTCGTAGGCCTGCTGGAACAGGGGGTACAGGCGCGCATAGAGCGCCACCGCGCGCTGCAGGTCCACGCCCTCGGCCCAAGCCACCACGGCGTGGTAACGCGCCGCGTTGTCCGGGGCGATGGCCTGCGCTGCGCCTTCGCCCCGCACGGTGAAGCGCTCCGGCGTCGGCTGGAGCGGCCACATGCCGACCGGCGCCTGGTCGCGCGCCAGGTTGTCCACCGTGGCGACGAAGCGGCGCACCAGGCCGTCGGTGCGCAGGAAGCGCGCGACCTGGGTTTGGCCCAGCAGCTCGGCCAGCGCGTCCGCCACGTAGCCGTCGGCGGCGGTGAGCGCAGGCAGCGCGGCATCGGGCGGCGCCAGCGCGTCCACCGGGTTCTGCGGCCCCGAGGCGGGCTCGGACGCCGGCGCAGCGCTCGGCGCAGCCGCGGGAGCGACGGCGGGCGCCGCCGGGGTCGGCGCCGCGGCGCGCCCCTGCCACCACCACCAGGCGCCCCCGGCTACGGCCAGGACGACCGCCCACAGCACCACCAGGCCCAAGTGCGCGCGCTCCTGCTGGGGACGGAGTCTGGATGGTTCTGCTTCGGTCATGGGCGCCTCCCGGTGCGGTGTCTGAAAAACGCCTATTGGAAACCACAAGGCCGCACAAGTTCGTAACGCCCTGTGCCGATGGGCCCATCAGCTGCGCGGATGCGCCACGGGGCGATTCGTGAAGAGCATCCTGGGGATCGAAGCGGCTTCAAAGGTCTGCGGTGGCACCACAGACGGGCGACCAACGCTGTGGCGCTGACGGGCCCATCTTCCGAACAGGCTACCAATCGAAACCTGTGCCGGCGCGTCGAAATTGTGCTCTATCCTCGGAGCGCTCAAGCCGCCATGCCGCCTTCCCGTCCGCAGATGGCACCACGGCGGCGCTATCCAACCTTCTTCCTTTGAGAGCGCTTCATGACAGGTGTTGTCTCCACGATTCCGTTCCAACGCGTGGGCATTCTTGCCGCATTGGTCGTCCCGCTGCTCAACGCATGCGGGGGTGGCGGCTCCGCTGCCCCGGTGCCTCCCCCACCTGCTCCCGGGGCGGCCCTGTCGCTGCTTGCCGGCAACACCGACGGTGCGGGCAACCAGGATGGCGCAGCGCCCTCCACCGCACGCCTCAGCGCGTACCTGGGTGGGATGGCCGTGAGCAGCGCGGGCGAAGTCGTCATCCTGGACAGCGGCAACAATCAGATTCGCAAACTCAGCGCCGACCACGGACAGATCAGCACCTTGGCGGGCGGTGGAGGCTGGGTGGCGAACGTCCCATCCAACCACGCCGATGGCAATGGGTCTGCAGCGCGGTTTTACCGCCCCATGGGCGTGGCCGTCGATGCGACGGGGAACACTTATGTGGCGGACACCGATAACCATCTGGTGCGCAAGATCAGCACGGCGGGTGCGGTGACCACCCTGGCGGGCAAGGCCGGTGTCTGCGGTAACCAGGACGGCACGGGCGCCTCCGCAACCTTGTGCAGCCCCACGGGCATTGCCGTGGACAAAGCTGGCAACGTATACGTCTCCGAGGTCAAGCGGTCGGGGACACCAAATCCCGTCGCCAACCCCATCCGCAAGATTGCTCCGACGGGAGAAGTGACCACGCTCACCAGCAAGGCCAGCCAGTACCCTACGTCGGTATTCATTTCCGGCCCGCCCATAGAGATCTACCGGCCCGTGCTCCTGGCCACCGACTCGGCAGGCGTGCTGTATGCGGCAGACCCCAATGACCATGTCATCCGCAGGTATGCAGCGAACGGCCAGGCCACCGTGGTGTCCGGCGTTCCGGCTCCCAACAACGGTGGCAATACGGATGGCGCCGCGTCCGGGGCCAAGTTCGGCGATCTCAAGGCCATTGCCTTCGACGCCGCGAATCGCATGTTCGTCCTGGACTGGTACGCCCACCCGGCCATCCGCCAGATTGGCAGCGACGGCAGCGTGACGACCCTGGTTCGCGCCTCGACCTGCGCCTTCGGTGGAGACGGCAGTGGGGCCGGGCCAGGCACGTTATGCACCGCGGACCAGATGACTGTCACGCCCGACGGCCGGCTCCTTGTTGCCGAGTACGGGATGCGCAACTCGGCCATCAAGTACGCGCAGTTGCGCAGCTACACGCCGCAAGGCGCTTCCACTGCGGTGGCCGGAATACCCTCTGCGGAAGGCGCGGACGACGGCCAGGGCAGCAACGCGCGCTTCAACGCGCCCGACGCGATCGCCATGAATCCGGCCGGCACGATGTACGTGCGCGACAGCGGCAACCGCAGCATCCGCACCGTGCAGACCGACGGGCTGGTGCGCACCCTGGGCAAGCCGGATGGGCATTGCACCGCGCTCACCGGCCAGGGCGACGCAGTACTGTCCAGCGCCACGGCCCCCTTGGCCACCGATGGCGCGGGCAACCTCTACACCTTTGATGGTGCGCGCATCTTCAAGACCGCCAACTGCCAGGCCGTGCTTCTGGCAGACCTGGCACCGTGGCTGGACAAGGTGCCCACGGCGTTCCTCGGCGTGGCATCCGGGATCACGGCCGACACCACCGGCAACGTGTACGTCGCCAGCCTCAAAGGCGCCATCTTCAAGATCGATACCAAGGGCGAAGTCACGCAATTTGCGGGCAGCCTGGGCACCGTGGGACACGTGGATGGCCAAGGCGCAGCGGCACAGTTTTCTGCGCTTGGCCACATGACCACCGATGCAGCCGGCAATGTGTACGTCATCGACGGTCTGTTCCACGACATCAACAAGGTGGGCCCCACCATTCGCAAGATCACGCCGTCCGGACTGGTCAGCACCCTGGCGGGCGACCCTGCTGCCGCGCCCGGCTATGCGGATGGCGCCGCGGCTGCCGCACGGTTGACCGTGCACCAGGGCGTGAACTGGCCTGGCCCGACATCCAGCCTCGACGTGGACAGCCAAGGAAACGTGTATGTCACGGACCCCTTCAACAGCGTGGTTCGCAAGATTGGCACCGATGGCCAGGTCAGCACACCGGTAGGTCAGGCCTGGAAGTACGGCTTTGCACCAGGGGACCTGCCGGGCATCATCAACCGCCCTACCGGTATCGCCGTGCGCGACAGCATGATGTACCTCGCGGTGCCCAACGCCGTGGTGCAGGTCAAGCTTCCGTGAGCGCAACCGCCGCGCGGTGAACGTGCCAACAGCGGCCCTTCGTCACCGCCCGGCTTTCGGCAGAGACACCTCGCCCCGCGCGGCACACCGTTCGCACGACGATGCGGACCGCCCACCTCATGCCATGAGCTGGCGGGCCACGCGGGCAATGTGCTCCGCGTCCACCCCGAAGTAACTGCGCAGCGCGGCGCGCGTGTCGCTGCGGCCGAAGCCGTCCGTGCCCAGGGTGAGGTAGCGGCGCCCCGCTGGCACAAAGGCGCGCACTGTTTCGGGCACCGCGCGCACGTAGTCGGTGGCGGCGATGACTGGCCCGTGCGTGCCAGCCAGCTGCTGCGCCAGCCACGGCACGCCGGGCGCGGTATCGCCCGCCAGGGCGCGCTGCTCGCAGGCCTGGCCGTCGCGCGCCAGTTCGCTCCAGCTCGTCACGCTGAGCACGGTGGCCGCGATGCCCTCGGCCGCCAGCAATTCGGCCGCCTTGACCACTTCGGTCAGGATGGCGCCCGAACCGAGCAGGGTCACTCTTTTGGATGAAATTGGCCCCTCGCGCCCGTCCAGTGAGCGCTCATAGCTATTGAATAGATAGCATCCACGCAATACACCTTCGTGCGCCTCGGGCGGCAGGTCGGGCTGGGCGTAGTTCTCGTTCATCAGCGTGACGTAGTAGAAAACGTCGCGCTGCTCGGTCACCATCTCGCGCATGCCGGCGTCGACGATGACGGCCAT
>MEDL01000054.1 GCA_001724785.1 Acidovorax sp. SCN 68-22
CCCCTCTCTTTGGCGTCATCATCTCGTTTGCCATCTGGCCCAGCATGCCTGGGCTGCTGTTCTGGTTGGCCGCATTGTTGATGGGCATCGGTACGTGGCTGCACATTCGTGAGCGCCATGAGCATGTGCACACGCATGAGCCTTTAGTGCACAGCCACCGTCATCGGCATGACGAGCACCATCAACACATCCATGACTTCGCCTGGGATGGTGTCGAGCCCCATGCCCATCAGCATCAGCATGTGGCTATGACCCACAGCCATCCGCATTACCCAGACATTCATCATCGCCACCAGCATCCCAGGCGTCTCGATTGACCATTTAAGCAGTCACAGCAGCTGCCGCCCGCAAAGACTGCTGTAGGTCGATAACTGCACTACGGCCCATTGCTATCAAGCACCCTGCAACGGCCTAGCCTGCCACAACCCCAAACCGCAATCTCCGACAATTGGCGATATCACTGCCCACCTTCCGCCCTCCATGGCCGGTCTGTAAGCCAAGCCCCCGCCTGCAAAACTCCCGAATTCATAGCTGCTAGCGCTTACCTATCAGGCGCTAGAGCCACTTTTTACCAAAAAAATTCCCATGTCTTTCCCTGCATCCCTGCGCACGCGCTGGGCCGCGCTGCGGCCGGTGTGGGCGCGTGTGCTGCAGCGGCCGGAAAAGCTGCTGTCGCTGCACAGCCTGCTCTGGGCGGTTATCGCCGCAGGGCTGGCGATGGTGCTGTATGTGCTGGTGCTGATTCCGTTCACGCCGGGCATCCGCGACATCCGCAAGGCCAAGACGGAGCAGCCGGCGCAGTTGGTGGCGGCCGACGGCAAGCTGTTGGCCGAATACCGCTGGGTGAACCGCGCCTGGGTGCCGCTCTCTGAAATCGCCCCGCCGGTGGTGGACGCGCTGATCGCCACCGAGGACCACCGTTTCTATGGCCACTGGGGCCTGGACTGGCGCCGCACGGCTTCGGCGCTGGTGCGCACGCTGGGGGGCGACAAGCAGGGCGGCTCCACCATCACGCAGCAGCTGGCGCGCAACCTGTACCCCGAGGACATTGGCCGCGCGCCCACGCTCACGCGCAAGATCAAGGAGGCCATCACGGCGCTGAAGATCGAGGCGCTGTACTCCAAGGACGAGATCCTGGAGACCTACCTCAACACCGTGCCCTTCCTCTACAACGCCTATGGCATCGAGATGGCGGCGCGCACCTACTTCGACAAGTCGGCCGACCAGCTCAACGTGCTGGAGAGCGCCACGCTCATCGGCATGCTCAAGGGCACGGCCTACTACAACCCGGTGCTCAACCCCGAGCGCGCCCAGGCACGGCGCAACACCGTGCTGTCGCAGATGAAGAAGCGCGGCAAGCTGGGCGAGGCGGAGTACGCCGCGCTCAGCAAGCGCCCGCTGCGCATCCGCTTCGAGCGGCAGGTGGAAACGGCCGGACCCGCGCCGCACCTGGCGCAGCAGCTGCGCAAGCAGCTCATCGACTGGGCCGACCGAAATGGCTACAGCCTGTATGCCGACGGCCTGGTGATCCGCACCACCATCGATTCCCGCCTGCAGCAGCTCGCCAACCAGGCCGTGGCGCGCCAGGGCAGGGCGCTGCAGGGCGTGGCCGACGGGGCCTGGGCCGCGCGCAACGCCTGGAACGCCAAGAACCCGCTGGTGCAGCAGCTGGTGCGCGAGTCGGCGCGCTATGAAGCCGCCGTGGCCAAGGGTGCCGCGCCCGAGGACGCCCTGAAGGACCTGCTGGCCGACGGAGCCTTCCTGCGCACGCTGCGCCAGGAGAAGACGCGCGTGCAGGCCGGCTTCATGGCCATGGACCCGCGCACGGGCGAGGTGCGCGCCTGGGTGGGCAGCCGCGACTTCGCGCAAGACCCGTTCGACCATGTGCAGGCCGCGCGCCGCCAGCCGGGCTCCACGTTCAAGCCCTTCGTGTACGGAGCCGCGTTCGACCAGGGCCTGCTGCCCACCGACACGCTGATGGACGCCGCGGTGGAGATCCCGCTGGGCAACAAGCAGGTGTGGCGCCCCACGGACGGCAACAAGCCGCCCAGCGACATGCCCATGACGCTGAGCGACGGCCTGGCGTATTCCAAGAACACCATCACCGCGCAGCTCATGCAACAGGTGGGCCCGCTGCGCGTGGCGCAACTGGCGCGCGCCATGGGCGTGCGCGAATCCAAGCTGGACGTGGTGCCCTCGCTGGCCCTGGGCACCAGCCCGGTCAGCCTCAAGGAGATGGTGGCGGCCTACGGCGCCATCGCCAGCGGCGGCAGCTACCGCGCGCCCCGCGTCATCACGCGCATCGAGGACAAGAACGGCAAGCTGCTGGAAGAATTCGCCCCCGCCGCGCCCGAGCGCGTGCTGGGCCTGGCGGCCGCCCAGCAGCTGCGCGACGCCATGCGCGGCGTGGCGGACAAGGGCACGGGCGTGGCCATTCGCAGCCGCTACGGCATCAGCGCCGACGTGGCCGGCAAAACCGGCACCACGCAGGACAACACCGACGGCTGGTTCATCCTGATGCATCCCCAACTGGTGGCCGGCGCGTGGGTGGGCTTCAACGACGGGCGCATCACCTTGCGCAGCGACTACTGGGGCCAGGGCGCGCACAGCGCGCTGCCCATGGTGGGCGAGGTGTTCCAACAGGCGCTGCGCGCCAAGGTGATCGACGGCAGCCAGCGCTTCATCGACGAGAACGAGTCCAGCTGGGTCGGCACCGCCGTGGCCGGCGTGCGCAACTGGGTGTACGACCTGTTCGGCCGCCGCACCGGCGGGCCGGATGGCCCGGATCGCGTGCCCGTGCCCGGCACAGCGCCCGCCGCGTCGGCCCTCGCCGAAGCGGAGCGGCCCGAGATCACCGAAGCCCCGCTGGTGCCGCTGGAAAACGCGACGCCTCGGGCGCAGCCCTGGCCGCCCGTCACGTACGACGAGGAGCCGGAGGCCACTGGCCCGGAGATGGCGCCTGCGCCGCAGCCGGGCGTCGTGATCTCCACGCCCCCGTTGCCGCAGCCGCAGCCGCAGCCGCAGCCGGGCATTGTGCTGTCAACGCCCCCTCAGGCGCAGCCACTGCCCGAGCCGGGTACCGTGGTCTCCCGGCCGGTGCAGCGCGGCGTGGTGGTGCCTGGGCCCCCATCGGAGCAAAACAACGCGCCGTTTTTCGGGGAAACACGCCCCTGAGAGATCAGACACGTTCCAAGTGCTGGGTGCGCCGCTATTCGATGTCCACGCAGTGCACGCCGAACTGCCCGACGCGCCGGTCGGCAAACCAGCGCAGCAGGGTTTCGCGTACGGTGCGGAAGGCGAGTTCGTCCCAGGGCAGCGATTCCTCGGTGAAGAAATCCGCCTCCAGGGTTTCATGGCCAGGGTGCAGGTGTTCGGACAGCAGGTCGGCGCGGTAGAACAAATGCACCTGGCCGACACGCGGCACGTTGAGCACTGAGAACAGGGGGCCGAGCACGATCTGCGCGCCGGCTTCCTCGTCCGTCTCGCGCGCCGCGCCCTGCGCGGTGGTTTCGCCCAGCTCCATGAAGCCGGCGGGCAGAGTCCACTTGCCGCGCCGCGGCTCGATGGCGCGCCGGCACAGCAGTACGCGCCCGTCGGGCAGCGCCGGGATGGTGCCGACGACGTTCAGCGGGTTCTCGTAGTGCACCCGCCCGCAGGCCGGGCACACCGCGCGCTGGCGCGTGTCGCCGTCGTCGGGCAGGCGGTAGACCACGGCGGTGCCGCAGTCGCGGCAATGTTGAATCGGGGTGGACACAATCATGAAATATGCATGAAAACAGGCTCTGGCGCTTGTCCCTATTGGGGTTGAAGCTATCTTTAGAGTAGCGTCAGAGGACGCGCAAGCGGAGCGCCGCGAGGCCGTCCACACCGCCCTCCAGCAGGTCCCCGTGCTGCACCGGGCCGACGCCGGCCGGCGTGCCGGTGTAGATCAGGTCGCCGGGCGCCAGCTCCCAGGCGCGCGAGAGGTGCTCGATGATTTCGCCCACCTTCCAGATCAGCTGGGCGACGCTGCTGCGCTGGCGCTCCTGGCCGTTCACCCGCAGCCAGATGCCCGCCTGGTGCACTTCGCCGGCCTGCGCCGCCGGCGTGATGGGCGTTATGGGCGCGCTGGCATCGAACCCCTTGCCGATGCACCAGGGCCGGCCCTGCTTCTTCATGTCGCCCTGCAGGTCGCGCCGCGTCATGTCCAGGCCGACGGCGTAGCCGAAGACATGCCCGGCCGCATCGGCCGCGGCGATGTCGCGCCCGCCCTGGCCGATGGCCACCACCAGTTCGATCTCGTGGTGCAGGTCCTGCGTCAGGCTGGGGTAGGGCAGCAGCGTCGGCTCTTCGCCGGCGGCGAGCACCAGGGCGTCGGCCGGCTTGAGGAAGAAGAACGGCGGCTCGCGCCCGGAAAAGCCCATTTCCTTGGCGTGTTCCTCGTAGTTGCGGCCCACGCAATAGATGCGGTGCACCGGAAAACGCGCCGCGCTGCCGATCACGGGCACGCTGACGGTGGGGGGCGGGGGAAAGACGTAGCTCATGCGTTGCCTTGCAAGGGGTTGTGGGGAGCGGCCGGGGCGCCGATACACTCGCCGCCATGGCCGACAGCACCCATTGTCACCCCGCGCCCGCAGAGGCGCTGCAGGGCGTGCCCGCAGCCTGGCTGCGGCCCGACTGGCCCGCCCCCGCCCACGTGCAGGCGCTGTGCACCACGCGCGCCGGCGGCGTGGGCACCGGTGCCTACGCCAGTATGAACCTGGGCGACCACGTAGGCGATGCGCCGCAGGCCGTCGCGGCCAACCGGGCACGCCTCGCCGCGGCACTGCGCGGCCCCGGCGGGGCGGCGCGGCCGGTATTTCTCGACCAGGTCCACGGTGCGGCGGTGGTGCAGCTCGACCCCGGCACGCCGGACAGGACGGCGGCCGATGGCGCCTGGACGGCCGAGAGGGGCGTGGCCTGCACGGTGCTGGTGGCCGACTGCCTGCCGGTGCTGTTCACCGACCGCGCCGGTCGGCGTGTCGCGGCGGCGCATGCCGGCTGGCGCGGGCTGGCGGGGGGCGTGCTGGAGGCGGTTTTCCAGTGTTTTCGGGCTCCAGCGCTTACCCCATATGGCTTGGATGCTCCGAATTCGGAAGCTATCGAGGCCCGCGACATGCTGGCCTGGCTCGGCCCCTGCATCGGGCCGCAGGCGTTCGAAGTCGGGCCCGAGGTGCGCGCTGCCTTCTGTGCGGCCGATGCCGATGCCGGCCGGCATTTCGCTGCGCAGGCGGGCGGCAAGTTCCTGGCCAACCTGCCAGCGCTGGCGCGCCAGCGCCTGGCGGCCCTGGGCGTGGCGCAGGTCTACGGCAACGACGGCAGCGCGGCCTGGTGCACGGTGGCCCAGCCCTCACGGTTCTTTTCGCACCGGCGCGACGGCGGGGCCGGTGGCACCGGGCGCATGGCCGCCTGCATCTGGCTCGGCTGAGGCCTGCGCGGCCGGCCCGGCTGCCGCGGCGCGCTCCTGCATCGCGCGCGCGCGGATCTTGCGGCGCCGGCCCGGCGTGCCCAGGATGTAGACCACGATGGACAGCGGCAGCAGACCATAGAGCAGCAGGGTGATGGCCGCGCCGAGCAGGCTGCCATTCGGGTTCGCCGCTTCGGCCATGGCCATGAGCACGACCACGTACAGCCAGGCAATCACTACCAGATACATGGGCACTCCGACGTCAGCAAAACATGGGTCATGGGGGGTTACGATAGCAGCCGGCAGGCGCACGGAGCGCCCGCCGCAACGGGCCGTCTGCCCAGGAGGAGACTGCATGAGCACGGGTTCCGATTCGCTCTGGGCGCACAGCGCCCAGCAATTCCAGGAGATTTTCGGCGAGAGCTGGCAGCGGGCGCTTCAGGCATTCACGCAGATCGAGACGCCACCGGTGCCGGGAGCTCCCCCCGTGGTGCCGATCCGCCTGGCGCCGGAAAAATTGCAGGGGCTGCAAAAGCAGTACCTGGAAGAGGCCGGCAAGCTCTGGGCCGAGGGCCTGCAGGCGCCGCCTCCGGCCGCCGACAGGCGCTTTGCCGGCGAGGGCTGGGCGCAGAACCCGGTGGCCGCGTTCTCGGCGGCGGCCTACCTCCTGAACGCGCGCACGCTCATGGCGCTGGCCGATGCCATCGAGGGCGACGAGAAGACCCGGGCGCAGGTGCGTTTCGGCGTCGAGCAGTGGGTGGCGGCGATGGCGCCGAGCAACTTCCTCGCCTTCAACGCCGAGGCACAGCGCAAGGCCATCGAGACCAAGGGCGAGAGCATTGCCAAGGGCATGCTCAACCTGATGCACGACGTGCGCCAGGGCCATGTGTCCATGACCGACGAGAGCCTGTTCGAGGTCGGCCGCAACGTCGCCACCACCGAAGGCGCGGTGGTCTACGAGAACGAGCTGTTCCAGCTCATCGAATACAAGCCGCTCACCGACAAGGTGTACCAGCTCCCCTTCGTGCTGGTGCCGCCGTGCATCAACAAGTTCTACATCCTCGACCTGCAGCCGGAGAACTCGCTCATCCGCTACAGCGTGGCCGAAGGCCACCACACCTTCGTGGTGAGCTGGCGCAACCCCGACCAGAGCCTGGCGCACAAGACCTGGGACGACTACGTCGAGCACGGCGCCATGCAGGCCATGGCGGTGGTGCGGCAGATCACGGGCGCGGAGCAGGTCAACGCGCTCGGCTTCTGCGTGGGCGGCACCATCCTCAGCAACGCGCTGGCGGTGCACGCGGCGCGCGGCGAGCACCCGGCGGCGAGCGCCACCTTCCTCACCACGCTGATCGATTTCACCGACACCGGCATCCTCGACGTGTTCATCAACGAGGCCTTCGTGCGCGTGCGCGAGCTGCAGATGGGCCAGGGCGGCCTGATGAGCGGCAAGGACCTGGCTTCCACCTTCAGCTTCCTGCGGCCCAACGACCTGGTGTGGAACTACGTGGTGGGCAACTACCTCAAGGGCGAGACGCCGCCGCCCTTCGACCTGCTCTACTGGAACAGCGACAGCACCAACCTGCCGGGCCCCTTCTACGCCTGGTACCTGCGCAACACCTACCTGGAAAACAACATGGTCAAGCCGGGCAAGCTGACGGTGTGCGGCGAAAAGATCGACCTGCGCAAGCTCAAGCTGCCGGTGTACATCTACGGCTCGCGCGAGGACCACATCGTGCCCATCAACGCCGCCTATGCCAGCACGCAGGTGCTCCCGGGCAAGAAGCGCTTCGTCATGGGCGCCTCGGGCCACATCGCCGGCGTCATCAACCCGCCGGCGGCGAACAAGCGCGCGCACTGGACGCGGGAAGACGGCAAGTTCCCCGCGACGCTGGACGCCTGGCTCGAAGGCGCCACCGAACACAAGGGCAGCTGGTGGGGCGATTGGTCCGGCTGGCTGGCCAGCCACGCCGGCAAGCAGGTCGCCGCGCCAAAACGCTATGGCAAGGGCACGAAGTTCAAGGCCATCGAGCCTGCGCCGGGCCGCTACGTGAAGCAAAAGGCCTGAACCCGTTTTCCTGAGCCCCCCTAATTTCCACTACGAGGACATCCCCATGGACGACATCGTCATCGTTTCCGCCACCCGCACCGCCGTCGGCAAGTTCGGCGGCGCGCTCGCCAAGATCCCTGCCACCGAGCTGGGCAGCATCGTCATCCGCGAAGCCATCGCCCGCGCCGGCGTCGGCCTGGACCAGATCGGCGAGGTCATCATGGGCCAGGTGCTCACGGCCGGCGTCGGCCAGAACCCGGCGCGCCAGGCGCTGATGAAGGCCGGCGTGGCCAAGGAAACGCCGGCCCTGACCGTCAACGCCGTCTGCGGCTCGGGCCTCAAGGCCGTGATGCTGGCCGCGCAGGCCGTCGCCACGGGCGACAGCGAGATCGTCGTCGCCGGCGGCCAGGAAAACATGAGCGCCTCGCCGCACGTACTCAATGGCTCGCGCGACGGCCAGCGCATGGGCGACTGGAAAATGACCGACACGATGATCGTCGACGGCCTGTGGGACGTCTACAACCAGTACCACATGGGCATCACGGCGGAAAACGTCGCCAAGCAATACGGCATCACGCGCGAGATGCAGGACGCCCTGGCGCTGGCCAGCCAGCAAAAAGCGGCGGCCGCACAGGACGCGGGCCGCTTTGTCGATGAAATCGTCGGCGTGAGCATTCCGCAGCGCAAGGGCGACCCGGTGCTTTTCAACGCCGACGAGTACCTGAACCGCAAGACCAGCCAGGAAGCGCTCGCGGGCCTGCGGCCGGCGTTCGACAAGGCCGGCAGCGTCACGGCCGGCAACGCCTCGGGCCTGAACGACGGCGCCGCTGCGGTGGTGGTGATGAGCGCCAAGAAGGCCGCCGCGCTGGGGCTCAAACCCCTGGCGCGCATCGCCGCCTACGGCACCAGCGGGCTCGATCCGGCCATCATGGGCATGGGCCCGGTGTCCGCCACGCGCAAGGCGCTCGCGCGCGCCGGCTGGAGCGCCGCCGACATCGACCTGTTCGAGCTGAACGAAGCCTTCGGCGCCCAGGCCTGCGCGGTGAACCAGGAACTGGCCATCGACCCGGCCAAGGTGAACGTGAACGGTGGTGCGATCGCCATCGGCCACCCGATCGGTGCCTCCGGCTGCCGCATTCTCGTCACGCTGCTGCACGAAATGCAGCGCCGCGACGCGAAGAAAGGCCTGGCCGCGCTGTGCATCGGCGGCGGCATGGGTGTTGCGATGGCGCTCGAACGCTGATGCACGCCTGACGAACACGCAAATTTGCGCACAGCCTTGGTGTTTACCTGCACCCCAAGCGCGGCAATCGTCGCTAGAGTGGAAGCCTTGGGCGCCGGGCGCCAGCTACAACCAAAGGGAAGAAAAACATGAGCCAGAAAGTTGCGTACGTCACGGGCGGCATGGGCGGTATCGGTACCGCCATTTGCCAACGGCTGCACAAGGAGGGCTTCAAGGTCATCGCCGGCTGCGGCCCGACGCGCGACCATGTGAAGTGGATCGGCGAGCAAAAGGAGCAGGGCTACACCTTCCATGCCTCGGTCGGTAATGTGGGCGACTGGGATTCCACGGTGGAAGCCTTCACCAAGGCCAAGGCCGAGCACGGCAGCATCGACGTGCTGGTGAACAACGCCGGCATCACGCGCGACCGCATGTTCCTCAAGATGTCGCGCGAGGACTGGGACGCCGTCATCGAGACCAACTTGAACAGCATGTTCAATGTCACCAAGCAGGTGGTGGCCGACATGGTGGAAAAGGGGTGGGGCCGCATCATCAACATCAGCAGCGTGAACGGCGAGAAGGGCCAGGCCGGCCAAACCAACTACTCGGCCGCCAAGGCCGGCATGCACGGGTTCTCCATGGCGCTCGCGCAGGAACTGGCGACCAAGGGCGTTACGGTCAACACCGTGAGCCCGGGCTACATCGGCACCGACATGGTCAAGGCCATCCGGCCCGACGTGCTGGAGAAGATCGTCGCCACCGTGCCCGTCAAACGCCTGGGCGAGCCGAGCGAGATCGCCTCCATCATCGCCTGGCTGGCCTCGGAAGAGGGCGGCTACGCCACCGGCGCCGATTTCTCGGTCAATGGCGGCTTGCACATGGGGTGATTTCCCGGTCGAGCGCCCATAAGAAAACCCCGCTCAGTCGCACTGGGCGGGGTTTTTTGTGCCTGGATGAAGCGAATCGGCGGCCAGCGGGCCGCACGACGCCTTAGAAACGGGCCGGGGCGCGCTTGCGGTCGCGTTCGTCTTCGGGCCAGGCGGAGAGGGCAAAGTGGGTGTTGGTCATGGGGGGTAACTCCTGAGATTGGAGCTACAACGGAGGCTTGCGCCGCGCCGTTGACACCGCGGAAAGAAAAAATGCAACTGGGTACTAACCCGGTAAGCAATTGATGGCCAACATCAATAAGGATAGCATTCAGGCCATATTCCACGGGCGCTAGAGGCCGAAAACCTTCGGAGGCGTTGGCCCAAAAATTTTCCGGTTCCTGCCCGGCCCAGCATCAGGCGGTTTGCGCGGCCGCCTCCAGTTGCGCCGACAGATCCAGCCAGCGCTCCTCCAGGCGCTGCGTTTCTTCCTGCGCTCCCTTGAGCCGCCGCCCACATTCGGCGATGTCCGCCGGCGCCAGGGGGCCGGCGAGCCGCTCGTGCAGCGCGGCGCACTCCTGGCCCAGTTCGGCCAGGCGCCGGTCGGTGCGCTCGAGCTCCTGGCGCAGCGGGCGCAACTGCTCGGCCTGCTGCGCGCGCGCCTGGGCCGACTGGCGGCGCAGCTCGCGCGCATCGGCGGCGGGGGCAGGTGGTTTTTCAGACGTTTTTTGGGGTCTGGCGCTTGCTGGAGCTGGCGCTGCAGCTATTGTTTCCGTAGCCCTTGAGCTCTCCTCGCGTGCCAGTTCCCGCTGGCGCTTGGCCTCGTCGAGGAGGTAGCGCTGGTAGTCGTCCAGGTCGCCGTCGAACGGGCCGACCGCGCCGCGCCCGACCATCCAGAATTCGTCGCACACGGCGCGCAGCAGGGCGCGGTCGTGGCTGACCAGCATGACGGTGCCTTCGAACTCGTTGAGTGCCACGGACAGCGCCTCGCGCGTGGCCAGGTCCAGGTGGTTGGTGGGCTCGTCGAGCAGCAGCAGGTTGGGGCGCTGCCAGACGATCATGGCCAGCACCAGGCGGGCCTTTTCGCCCCCGCTCATGCTGCCCACGCTTTGCTTGACCATGTCGCCGGTGAAATTGAAGCTGCCCAGGTAGCTGCGCAAATCCTGCTCGCGGCTGGGTTCGCGGCTCGCCGGCCCCAGCTCCTTGGCGAGGCGGATCATGTGTTCCAGCGGGTTCTCCTGCGGGCGCAGCACGTCCAGCTCCTGCTGGGCGAAGTAGCCGATCGACAGGCCCTTGCCTTCGGTGATGGTGCCGGCAAGCGGCGCCATGGTGCGGGCGATCGTCTTGACCAACGTGGACTTGCCCTGGCCGTTGGCCCCCAGGATGCCGATGCGCTGGCCGGCCAGCACGCTGCGGTTGACGTTGTGCAGGATGGTGGTTTCCACGCCGTCCTCGCCCAGGTAGCCGAACGACGCGTCGGTGATGGCCAGCATGGGGTTGGGCAGGTTGGCCGGTTCCTTGAATTCGAAGGTGAATTCGGCGTCGGCCAGCACCGGCGCGATCTTCTCCATGCGTTCGAGCGCCTTGACGCGGCTTTGCGCCTGCTTGGCCTTGCTGGCCTTGGCCTTGAAGCGGGCGATGAACTTCTGCAGGTGGGCGATCTTGTCCTGCTGCTTGGCAAAGCTCGCCTGCTGCAGTTCAAGCTGCTGGGCGCGCAGCTCCTCGAACTTGCTGTAGTTGCCACCGTAGCGCGTGAGCTGCGCGTGGTCGATGTGCAGGGTGACATCGGTCACGGCGTCGAGGAACTCGCGGTCGTGGCTGATGACGATCATCGTGCCCTCGTAGCGCTTGAGCCAGGCTTCCAGCCAGACCAGGGCGTCCAGGTCCAGGTGGTTGGTGGGTTCGTCGAGCAGCAGCAGGTCGCTCGGGCACATCAGCGCGCGCGCCAGCTGCAGGCGCATGCGCCAGCCGCCGGAAAAGCTGTTCACGGGCTTGTCCAGTTCGGAGACCTTGAAGCCGAGCCCCAGGATCAGCGCCTGCGCGCGCGGCACCGCGTCGTGCGCGCCCGCGTCGTGCAGGTCGGTGTAGGCGTGGGCAATGGCCATGCCGTCGTCCTGCGCCTCGGCGGCGGCCAGCTGCGCCTGCACCTCGGCCAGGCGCGTGTCGCCGGCGACGACGAAATCGGTCGCCGGTTCATCGGTCTCGGGCATGTTTTGCGCGACTTGCGACATGCGCCATTGCGGCGGGATGAAGAAGTCGCCCCCGTCCTCGTGCAGGCCCCCATTGAACAGGGCAAACAAACTGGACTTGCCGGCGCCGTTGCGGCCCACAAGGCCGACATGTTCTCCGGGGTTGATGGTGGCGTTGACGCGGTCCAGCAGGACTTTGGCGCTGCGGCGCAGGGTGACGTTCTTCAGAGTGATCATGCAAAAAATTATCCGGGGGAGCGGGCGGCGCGTTCACCGCCACCATTTTTCTCTATAAGCCATGACGGGTTTCTCGACCGCCAGCCAAACGACATAGGCGGCGGCGAACGAAACCGCGAGGTACAGCGTGTATTGCGCCAGGGCAGCGGCCAGATGCCCAGGGGCGGCGTGGAACAGGCCTTCGCTGAATACACGGCTGCGGAACAGCAGCTCGCGTACCAAGGTGTGATTCACCAGATACAGCGAATACGAAATGGTGCTGATCCATGTAATGCCGGCCATGACCGCCACCATCACCGCATTGCGCGGCAAGGGCTGCCAGGTAGAGAAAAATGGAAACAACAGCAGGAAGGCCAGTGGCGTCAGCAGCAGGTTCACGTGGGCGAGGTAGGCGTCGCCCGCTGGCGTGCCCACGGCATGCGCCAGCACCGCCTTGTCGAGCAGGAGCAGCAGGCAGCCCAGCGCCAGCGCCGGCACCCTCAGCCTCTGCCAGGCCCGCGCCCGGTAGAGGCTCAGGTAGGCGCCCAGTACGCCGAGCATCAGGCTGTCCATGCGTGTGGTGACCCGCTTGCGCAGCACGCTGTCCCATTCTTCGAAAGTGAAGGCGCCGAGGTGGTGACCCACGTAGGCGCGATAGGCCAGCGTCAGCCCGATGACCAGGACGATGTACACGCACACGGCCAGGTGCCTGCGCCCGAAATGCAGGGAGAAAATGGCATAAAACCCCAGCGGAACCGTCAAATAGAACCATTCTTCGACCGACAGGCTCCACGCCTCCGCAAAATATTCGGGGTGGGGCCAATTCCAGTTCTGCATGAACACGTAGTACTGGTACAGGTCGGTCGGAATGGGCCGCTTCGCACACATCCACAGCGCCGTAGTCAGCGTCAGAACCGCGTAATAAGGCGGGAGGGTCCGCGTCCATCGGCGCAGCCAGAAATGCAGGACATCGCTTTTCGTCAGGCCCTGCCGATCGAATGAGACGAACAGGATTCTTCCAATCAGGAAACCGCTGAGCACGAAAAACAACGTCACCCCGTCCCAGACGGGCAGCCAGTACAGTGCTGCTGCACCCGGAGGGAGGTGACCGGCGATCAGCTCGTAGGCGTGGCCGTACAGCACGGCCAAAACGGCATAGGCCCGGAGCATGTCCAGCCCGAACAAGCGTTTGTGTGCCATGGAAATCAGGCGGCGCGCCGTCTGTCTTTAGGGCGCTTGCAAGCCGGCCGCCGCTTTCTGCGTGATCAGCAGCACCTGGTCCCCCCCGGCGCTGGTGTCGAGCCAGAAGACCGGCAGATCGGGGAACGCTGCTTCGAAGTGCGCGCGTTCGTGGCCGATCTCCAGCAGCAGCACGCCTTCGGGCGACAGGGCGGCGGGCAGGGCGTGCAGCAGGGCGCGGACGAAGTCCATGCCGTCCTGGCCACCGGCCAGGGCGAGTTCCGGCTCGGCGCGGTATTCGGGCGGCAGCGCCTGCATGCTCACGGCGTTCACGTAGGGCGGGTTGCACAGGATCAGGTCCCAGGGGCCGGGCACGGCTTGCAGGCCGTCGGAGCGCACCAGTGCAATGCGCCCGGCCAGGCCGTGCCGCTCGACGTTGGTGCGCGCCACGGCCAGGGCGTCGGCCGAGATGTCGGCGCCGGTCACTTCGATCTCCGGCCAGACCATGGCCGCCAGCACGGCCAGGCTGCCGTTGCCGGTGCACAGGTCGAGCACGCGCCGGGTGTGTTCGCCCAGGAAGTGGTCGATGCTGCCGTCGGCGATGAGCTCGGCGATCAGGCTGCGCGGCACGATGGCGCGCTCGTCCACGTAGAAGGGCACGCCTTGCAGCCAGGCCTCGCGCGTCAGGTAGGCGGCGGGCTTGCGGGTGGCGATGCGTTCTTCGAAAAGTGTAGCTACCTGGGCAAGCTCCACCTGCGTTACGGGCCTTTTTTCCTCGGAATCCGGGGCCTCGCCCAGCGGGGTGTCGAGCGGCAAACCCAGGCGCCAGAGCACCAGCCAGGCGGCTTCGTCGCGCGCGTTGGTGGTGCCGTGGCCAAAGGCGACGCCGGCGGCCTCCAGCAAGGCGGCGCCGGAATCGACCAGCGCACCCAGCGTGTCCCCGGCCAGGGGCGGCAGGCCGGCCAAGCTCATGCCGCGCTCGCCGCCAGCGCGTTCAGGTGCTCCAGCGTGCGGCGGTAGATGTTCTTGAGCGGCTCGATATCGGCCAGCGCAATGTGCTCGTCGATCTTGTGGATGCTGGCGTTGGGCGGACCGAGTTCGACGACCTGCGGGCACAGCGTGGCGATGAAGCGCCCGTCGCTGGTGCCGCCGGTGGTGGACAGTTCGGTGGCCAGGCCGGTTTCATCGGCAATGGCGCGCTGCACCGCGCCGACCAGGTCGCCCGGCGTGGTGAGGAAGGGCTGGCCGCCAAGCGTCCAGAGCAGTTCGTATTCGAGTTCGTGGCGGTCGAGCACGGCATGCACGCGCTGCTTGAGGCTCTCGGCGCTCGATTCGGTACAGAAGCGGAAGTTGAAATCGACCACCACCTCGCCCGGGATCACGTTGCTCGCGCCCGTGCCGGCGTGGATGTTGCTCATCTGCCAGCTGGTGGGCGGGAAGAAGGCGTTGCCTTCGTCCCAGCGCAGGGCGGCGAGTTCGGCCAGCGCCGGAACCGCCTGGTGGATGGGGTTGCGCGCCAGTTGCGGGTAGGCGATGTGGCCCTGGATGCCGCGCACCACCAGCTTGCCGCTGAGCGTGCCGCGGCGGCCGTTCTTGATCATGTCGCCGGTGCGCGCCACCGCCGTGGGCTCGCCGACGATGCACCAGTCGAGCCGCTCGCCACGCGCGCGCAGCTGCTCGACCACCACCTTGGTGCCATCGACCGAGGGGCCTTCTTCGTCGCTGGTGAGCAGGAAGGCGATGCCGAGGCGCGGCGCCGGCGTGGCGGCGAGAAATTCCTCCACCGCGACGACGAAGGCCGCGATGGACGTTTTCATGTCGCTCGCGCCGCGCCCGTAGAGCTTGCCGCCGCGCTCGGTGGGCACGAAGGGATCGCTGCTCCACTGCTCCAGCGGGCCCGTGGGGAC
>MEDL01000055.1 GCA_001724785.1 Acidovorax sp. SCN 68-22
TGCCGAAAGCCACCGCGGCCAGATACGACGCCTTCACCTTCGCCGCATCGTCCACGCCGGCCGGCACGCGATGGGTGATCAGGTCGACCAGGAAGGACTCCTCGCCCGCGGGCGGCGCCTTCAACAGTTCGATCACCTCGGCGGTCTGGTGCGCCGACAACGGCAGCGGCGGGATTCCGAGCGCGGCGCGTTCGGCAACGTGTTGGCGGTCGGCTTGCAACATGGATTACGTCTCCGGGGAAATCGGGTGAAGGTGGATAAGACTCAAGCCGCAGGAACGATCAGCTTGAGCCCCTTGAAATAATCGCGATAGAAACCGTCGTCGCGGGTGATCAGGCCATCGCATTGCAACAGCGCATGGGCGCCGATCAGGAAATCGGGAACCGCGCGGCTGCGCGTGCCGCCGCGCTGGCGGTAGCGGCGCTGCATTTCGCCTGCACGCAGGGCCGACTTGGCTTCCAGTGCGTTGAAGCGGATGCTCATCTCTTCCAGCACGTTCAGTGCCTCCGAGCCATCGCGCAACGCGCTGCACACTTCGGCCAATGCGACGTCGCAGACCACGACCGGACCGTTGCTCAGGCACTGGCGCAGGCAGGCTTCGAGCAAAGACTTGGCGGTGACCCGGGCCATACCCTGGGCGTCCTTGCTGTAGAAAAGGTGAACCACGTTGGGGTGGTTGGGCAAGGTCAGTTCGGCCGTGTCCTGGATGGTGATCAGGCGCTCGTGTTTCGGCACTTCTTCGACCAGGCCTTTCATGAAGGTGGTCTTGCCCGAGCCAGTTTTGCCGCTGACCACGATGGTGCGGTGGTGGCGCACAGCCAGGCGCATGAAATCGGCGTACCGGCCAGCGGCTTTCAAGGCCAGCAGTTCGCGCTCGAAGGGCTGCAGGCCGTCGTTGTGCTCCGGGTTCGGTGCGGCTTTTTCGCCTACGCGGCCGAACAAGCCGTCTTGCTCGAAGTCACTCAGCCGGAGCACCACATTCGACGGCTTGCGGATGGTGATGGACACGGTGCCGCGTGGCACAGCGGGCGGTATGGCGAACTGGATGCGCTCGCCGGTGGGCAGTGTGGCCGACAGCAGCGGGCGTTCCTGGTTGATCTGTTGATCGCAATAGGTGGCCAGCGCCGTGGCCAGGGACAGGCAGCGCTCCTGCGTCATGGCCGGTGCGTTGACCGCTTGCCAACCATTCACGTTTTCCACCTGAAGCTCGCCGGGGCGGTTCACGCAGACCTCCAGCACGCCTGGGGCGTCCAGCTGTTCGCGCAGCGGGCGCAGGAATTCAACCACCGAGGTGGCGTCGCCGCACCAGCCGTTGAGCGGGTCTTCTTCGATGCCAGGCAGGGTGTTCATCTCTGCACCGGCTGGAGTTCGTAGACCGATGAAAAGTCCACGTCGCGGGCGACGTAGATGCCGACGATGCCACCCTGGTTCTGGTACAGCAGGGGCGGGATGTTGATGGTGCTGTCCAGCACCTTTTCGGCCAGCTTGCTGGTGTTGTCGGTGGTGGAAGGCAGCACGATCGTGTCGGCCTGCTGGTCTTGCGTCTGGTTCTGAATCACCAGCTTGACCGAGTCGTCGATCAGCGAGAGCAGCATGGCCGCGCCAATGCGTTCACCCCAACGGTTGTCCACGTAGCCATCAATGCCGGACTCGCCGAGCTGGCCGGTACCGGGCGACTCGATGTCCACCGTCACGCCATGGGGTGTTCGCACCCGGGTCCACAACACCGGGATGCGAACCATGCCGGGGCGGACCGACGAAATGCGGTATTCACCGTCCAGGTGCGAGCCGCGTTCGATCAGCAGCACGCGCCCGTTGTCGCCGTACACGTTGCGCTGGACCTGGCAGCCCACCAGGCCTGACGTGGCGCTGATTGCCCTGGTTTTGAGGGCGCAGGTGAAGGCCGTGCCCTTGGGCAGTGTGAGGCTGCGGTCGCCCAGCGTGCTGGCCGCGACCTTGGGGGTGGCCGAGCCTTGCAATTGACCGCCGAACAAGCCTGCAGAAGACGCAGGCAGACCCGTGCTCGATGAGGCACCAGCCATCGAGCCGAGGGCGCCGAGGTTGACCGTATCGCCACCTTGACCACTGGCCACAGCCGTGCTCTGGGTCAGGTTGTCGAGCAGACCCTGCAGTTGGCGCTGGTAGGCCTGCAGGTTGCGGCCGGTGTTGGCCACCGGATCGTCCGGGTTGGCCGAAGTGTCGCCTGGAACCGCTGCGTTGGGCAGGCCCGATGAGGTGGAGTGCCCTCCAGGACGAGAAGACACGATCAGCACCGGGGCATCGTCTGCAGAGGTGCCTTTGGGCGTCGCAGGCCCACCGCTGCGCACCCCAATGGGCTCCGCCGCCTCAGTGGTTGGTAGCAAAGCGGGCACACGCGGCGCGGGCGGGGCCGTCATGTCCAGTGCGCGTGTACCGGCGCTGGCGGCTGAGGGCTTGTCGCGCACCAGCTTGGCGCCTTCGTCCGCTGCAGGTCCGCTGGTGAAATAGCGGTTGATGGCAAAGCCCGCGAACAACACCAGGGTCAGCACCATCATGCCGAGCCCCAGCGCGCCCTTGCGCGACCAGTTGACGCTGCGTGCCGCCGTCACCTGGGGGATGCCAGGCTCTCCCGGCAGGGGGGTGATGGTGTTGCCGTCCGAAGGCTCAGAAGTCGACGGGTTGTGGGCGTTGGCTTGATCGTTCATGGCCTGACTCCGGTGGGGCGGTTGTCGAGAGAGGCGTTGGCAGCCTTGAGCACCCGCTGCACACCCGGAACGGTGGTCGCACCTTCTGCCGGGGTGCCATCCAGATCAAAGGCCTCGTTCCAGATGCCCACGACCGCGTTGCCCGCTCGCAGCATCAGTTGCCGGCTGACGCGGTCCACCACCAGCAGGTCGTCTTCCATCCGGGCATTGACCAGGGTTTCACTGCCATCGCCGAGCACATGAAAGACCGCAGGGACTTCGCGGTTGCCCGGTAAGCGCAGGTAGGTGAATCGCCCGTCGTCGTAGATCAGGGTTGGCACGATGTCTTGCGAGCCCGCACCTTCGGCCAGCGAATACTGGGTGTTCATCACCGTGTGACTGGCCTGCAGTCGTTCAGCCACCACCTGTTGGGGCGTCGGCTGGTATGGCAAAGGGGGCAGGGTGGCGAGTGCTGCGAGGTCTTTAGCTGACAGGCCCGAGGCGGGCTTGGGCTGTGCCGGCGCCTTGACGGTCAAGCGGTAGACCGGCTGTTGCCGATCGCCGTCGGGCAGGACCACGAAGCGCAGCGCATGCGTGCGACGGTCCGTGACCACGGCCAGGTTGTTGGGCGCATCCGCACCGGATTTGGCTTTGACGAAGAGGTTACGGCCCCCTGGCTGAGCGGCCACGCACCAGACGGCATCGGCCTTACTGCAATCGCCGCCTTGGCCTGCGGCCACTTCGGTGATCACTTCGTCTTGGGCGAGCACCACCAGGGTCACCATGCCCCGTTTGACGGGGACGGTCACCACTGCCGTTGGGTCGTAGACCACGTCGCGCAGGCGCGGGTCGGCGGATTTCGGATTCGCTTGAGCGAACAGGCTCAAAGACGCGGCGCAGGCTGCCAGCAGCGTCAAGACAGTGCGCTTCATGGCCGTGCTCCCGCTGCCTGGGTGTTGATTTCGGGGTCTGACCGGTAGGCGGTGACCACGAAGCCGAAAGGGTTCTCCAGCCGGTCGGCTTCTTTGGCGAGCACCTTGGGCTGGTACTGGAAGACGATGCTGGCCACGTGGCGGGTTGTGACGTCCGGCAAGTTGCGGTCGGTCAGACGGACCACTTTGTCGTAGGTGACGGTGGCGTCGCTCAGGTTGCCGCTGCGCCCGGAAGCCCGCAAGCGCACCCCCACGATGTTGATGCGCCATTCTTCAGCCGCGCCGATCTTCTTCTGCAGCGCGCCTTCGCCCTCGAACTGCCGGTTGTATTCGGCGAACACGCCCGGCACGGCCATGCGCGCCACCTGGTCAAAGTCGCGCTGCAGGAACATCCAGCTGTAGCTTTCGCGTGCACGCACGAAGGCGGCCAGGTTGTGCTTGTCCAGCGCCTCCATGGCGGGGATGGTTTCTTCGCTCAGCCGCTGCTGGATGGTGGTTTCGCCGGTGACGCGGTCCACCACGATGGGAATCTCCACCACGCGGCGCAGCGGTCCCTGCACGAACACGGCAGCGATGCCGATCAGGCCCAGAATCAAACCGGCCACCGCGACCCGCCAGGCCCTGCGCTCCGAGCGTTCGAGCATCAGCGCACGGTCGATTTCCCAGTCGCGGTTCGCGTTGAATGGCGCCGATTCGGCCTCGGTGGAAGGTTCAGGGGGGCGTTTTGGCCATGCGGCGGCTTTACCTGACAACAGGATGGCACTCATGGGGTTCTCCGGTGGGTCTGGGTGGCGGCGGGACTCAGGCGGGTTTACGGCAGAAAGTCAGCCACCTTGCCGGTGCGACCCAGCATCTGAAGCTGCCGTTCGCGCTCGCGAGATCGGGCAATGCGCTCTTCGCTGTCGGCCATGCCCTGCAGCATCTGTACTTGCGACACCTCGTGTGCCAGCAGGGCGTTTTCAGCGCCGATGCGGGCCTGGATTTCCAGCACCGACTTCTGATCGGTGGTGGCGTTGATCTGTGACATCAGCGACTGGATCTGCGTGAGTCGGCCCGCCGCGGTCTGCATGGCGTCTTGCAGCAGCCCTTTTTGTTGATAGGGCTGAGCCAGAGCGGCCTGGCATTGGGTGCGTGCGTCGCCGGTGAGGTCCATGCAGTTGTAGATCATGCTCACGTCGCGCAGCACCTTGGCCGTGGCGTTGAGCCCGCTGTAGCCCGACGTGTTGACCGCGTTGAGGTAGGTGAAGGCCTCGGCCGGGATGTAGTTCTTCAGCAGTGGGTTGTTGAACACATCGCCCAGGTTCCGGATGCCGTTGATGCTCTCGATTTGGGTTTGCAGTTGTCGAATCTGTTGAATCTGGTTGTTGATCTTGGTGATGTCGTTGATGACCTGCTGGACGGTCTGAACCAGGTTGGCCACGTCGATCACGGGGATGCCGGTGGCTCGGGCCTGGGTTGCGCCCAGAGCAATGAGGACGGCAGCGGCAACTTTGAGGCGGGTGTGCATGGTGAACTCCTTGGTGGGTGGGGTGGTCAGGACCGGCCGCGTTGGGCGGCGAGTTTGTAAGCGGCGGAGCGGGCAGCGCCGACGCCTCGGCGGGCCATGGATGCGGCGGTGTGTGGAAGACCGGCGCCTGCGCGGATGACGCCGCCAGCGCTAGCGGCGGCGGCGCTGGCGCTTCGGGCGGATGACGCAGAACGCAGGCCCGAAACCATCATGGCGTTCTGGATCATCTGGATGCCCTGCTGGATGGCGGCACCTCCGGTGAGGGCCGAGGCCAGACTGGGCGCCTGAAAGCAGATGATCGCCATGAGGACCATGACGACGCAGTACTTCAGGCTTTCCCCGACGACGTTGAATGTCGAGCCCTGAAATCCACCGTTGACCTGAACGGTTTGCACAATCGCATCGCCCATGAACGCGCTGATACCCAAGGCGAAAAATGCAAACCAGGTCAGTACGACGGCATTCAACACCATCGACAACCAGCTGTCGAAAAAGCGTGCGGTGGGGCGCCAGGCCAGGCACAAGACGAACAGTGGACCTACGGAGATCACGAACGTGAGGAAGAGCTTGGCCAGCGTGACGACGAAGAGGGCGATGCAAAGAAAGACGACGTTGCCGATGGAGCAGACCACGGCAGCGAAGAGCAGGTCCAGACGCATGATTCCCGCGTCCTTCAGCAGATCGAGTACCAATTGGCTGGCACCGTCATTGAACCGGTCCAACAGCGCGTAGGGAGAGGAGATCGTGGTGGGGTCTGCGGCTGCCGGTAGAAACGTGGTGGCCACCCCCGTAGCCAGCGCATTGGCGGTGTCGGCCACATTCGCGATGTAAAAAGCCGATTGCAGAGCAAATGCCAGCACCAGGCCGATCTTGAATACCTTCCAGAGAAAGGTGGGCACCGTCTCTGGAACCTCGTTGCGCAGAACGGCCCATCCATACAGCGCTACCCAGATCGTCATCGCCGTCAGTGCGATCGGTGCGATCCCGGTCATGAGCGAACCCACGACGCCGAGCACGTAAGTGCTCAGGACCGCATCGAACTGTGAGCCGACCCAGGCAAACATGGGATTTCTCCTCGGCTATTGAACAGCGCTGACAGGGAGGCTTTTCAGGCTGACGCAGTTTCCCGAAATGTCGGGTTGCGCGCACTGCACCCATTGGCCTTTGATCTTCACGATCCACGTGCGTGATCGCTTTTCAACCCCGTAGGTCGAGGGTCGACAGGTCGTGGGCCGTGCAAAGACTTCGGTGCACTCGACCAGCCCCGAATTGCTCTCCAGCATCTTCCAGCCACCGCCAGCGCAGCCAGGCTTGGCGGCTGGGCATGGCGAGCCTAAGGCCACCGACGGGAGCGGCGGCACTTCCACCTTTTGGGTGCCATCGGTCATGACACGGACCGCCTCATTGCCTTTGACGAACTGGGCCGAGGCGGCGCTGGCGGCCAACGCGAAGGCGATCAGCGCAAACCATTGAGCGTGGGGTTTCATGGGGTTCTCCTTGAAGTACGGGATTTGCGATCCTGAACCTCGCGCAGCAGCTCGGGAAGCCACAGAAACGGATCGCTACCGTGCCGTTCACGAACGGTGTCGAGCAGGGCCACGTTGTCGGTGGTCGCCGAGAGCACGGTGATGAAATCGTCCATGCCACTGAGGTCCAGCTCGCAGATGGCGCTGCTGTGGCCTTGTTTCACGAGGAATCGGCGCCCGCCTTGTGCGCCGAGGCTGCGCACGATGCTGAATTCGGCCTCGCTGAGCCCAAAGCCTTCGACATACTCCTCGCGCATCGCCTCCGGGTTGGCCAGGAATATCTTGGTCACGCTTTGTTCGACCATGGTTCGCCCGATGGGGTGGCGCAGCACATCGGACGGGCTCTGGGTGTCGAAAATGCCCAGGCCGTTTTGCTTGCGGATGGTCTTCTGCTTCTGTTTGGCGAAGTCGCTGAAGATCTCGTGGCCCAGCGCTTTCCAGAACTCCGAGATCACATAGATCAGGCGTTCGCCGTTGACCAGCTCTTCCATCACCTGCAGCAGGTAGAGCATGACCGGCGTGCGCACCTCGGGCAGGTCCAGGAACTCGGTGGTGTCGAAGGCAATCACCGATGCCGCGTCCAGGTCCGCCAACTGGTCGTTGGCTTGGTCGAACACCCAGCCCAGGGCGCCACTTTCACACCAGCGCCCGAGCCTCTCGTATAGGCTGTTTTCACCCGACTTCGGCAGGTTTTGGCGAACCGTCGAGAAGCGGCGCAGAGCTGTTGGCATCGTGGCCACCGTCTTGACGGCGTCGGCAATCGCGCGCTCATCGGCCGGCAGCAAAGGCAGGGCGGGCGTGGCGATGCAAATCCGGATCAGCTGTTCCCAGAACTGGATGCGTGCTGGCGTGGGGTCGCGCTGCAGCGGGTTCAGGTGGGTGGGCTTGCCCGCTTCAAGGGTGAAGTACCGACCGTTCAAGGCCCGTATCGCGATCTCGCAACCCCGGTCCAGGTCAAACAGCACCAGCCTTGGAGCCGGGTTCCACTTGCGGGTGAGCGTGAGCAGGAACATCTCCAGCGTGGTCTTACCGACGCCGGTGGATCCGATGATGATGGTGTTGCCGGGCAGCTTCTTGTCGGCAGAGTCTTCGCCTTCCGGGCTGCTGTGCAGGTTCAAATAGAAGGGCTGGCCCGATGGGGTGCGCAGCAAGGCCAACGCCTCCCCCCAAGGATTGCCGTCGCGCTTGCCCCGGGCAAAGTTGTGACCGCTGGCCAGGGCCGCGAAAGCGCGGGACGACAGCTTGGCATCGCGCGGGCGCCACTGCCAGTTGCCGGGCATCTGGGCAAACCAGGCGGCATCGGCCACCAGATCCACCGGCGACATCTGCAGGCTGGACGCTTCGCCCACCGCGCCAATCGCCTGTGCAGCCCGTCGCCCGGCATCGGCCAGGCTGTCTTCCCCTGGCTGACCGAACACCACCAGGCTGTAGTGGTACTCGCCCATGCAGTACTGACCGTCGCCCAGCTCGTTCATCGCTTCGTCCATGTCGGCGATCTGGCTGGCCACCACATCGTCGCTGGCGATCAGCTGGTCGCGTTGCAGCTCCAGCGCACGCATGGCTTCGCGCCGGGGCAGTATCGAGAAGCTCTGAGTTTCGATGAATTCGCTGTCTTCATACAGCAGCGAGTTCAGGATGCCCGGCTCCACCGCGTCGGCGTATTCCTTGATGTCCACCAGGGCCGCGCAACGGCGCTGTTCGCCATGTCGAAGTTCCAGCTTGTCACCACCGAAGGACAGGCGGGTGGTGGGCAAGGTGCGGTACAGCGGCCCTGCCGCAAGGGGCACTGGCCTCCAGCTGCCGTTGACCAGGTAGCCCAGAAACTCGGCCAGTTCGGAGTACCGCCTTGGACCTTGCATGCGAGCCCCCAGCAGTTGAGGGCCAAAGCCGCGCAGCACCCGGCGCACGAAAGCCGTTCGTTCTTCCATCACGCGCAAGGCTTCGGCATGCGCTGCGGCAATGGCGGTCTTTGAACGCTGGGTCGATTGCAGCGCCCGGCTGAGGCGTGAGGCATTGGGCCGGTAGACGAGCGTCAGGTACAGCTCGTTGCTCATCATGGCGTGCTTGCCCAGCCTGGCCTGGTAGGCCTGTGATAGGTCCCGTGCGAAGCCAGATTGCAGCGGGTCTTCCAGTTGGTCGTGGATCTTTCGGTGGAGCCGATGAGTCCACACGGCCCATTGGCCGCCGGCCAGGTTGCGCAACAGGCTGCACAGGGCCTCATGCCGTTCGGCGATCAGGTGTTCATCAGCGCATTCGAAGGCCACGCCGTCGAGGCGCCACACGCGCATGAAGTCGCCCCCACGCGTGATGACGTCGTTTTCGCTGACCAGTGAGGAGAAAGGCACAAACCGCGTGAGCGGGTTCTCCTTCAGCGCCTGTGCCCAATGGCGCGGTTGTGGCTGACCTGTAGCAGGGCGCCCAGAGCGACGAGGGCCCGCGCCGACAGATCGGTCAAACATGCCAAACATCGGAGCCTCCCCGGTAGAGCGTAGGCGAGTAGCTGCGCGCGCGCCAGAACCGCCGGTTGCGGTCGTGCAGCTTCAGCTTGAGGACCACAAAGATCTGCCGGAACCGCTGGTCATCACGGGCTGTCAACCAGCGCATCCAGAGCAACACCGGTGCAATGGAAAGGACCACACCCAGCGCAAGCCACCAGCTCACCAGGATGCCGCCCCACATGATCAGCAACATGCCGGTGCCAAACAGGATCACCAGCGGCACCAGCGGAATGCCCAGCTTCATGGCCGGGCGCGTGGCGCCCTTGTAGATGGCTTCGGCCTGCATGGTCTGCACCTTCAGCCTTCAGCTGACGATGTAGCTGGCGAAGGCCGCAGCTCCACCCACCAGCGTGCCACCAATCAGCACATTGGCCACATCGGCCAGGCGAGCGCCTTGGAAGATCATCTTGAAGCCCGCCCAGATGATCGCGATGGTCACCACCGCAATCGATATCGTCACCAGGATGGTGTTGACGTTGGTGACCGTGGTGTTGATCTTGTCGAAGCCCTGTGCCCAGCTCTTTGAGGCTGCAGCCAACATCAGCAGGGCGGTTGCGAGGTGGCGCTGTGGTACGAAGAGACGAATGCGGGTCATGACGGCTCCTTAATGGGGGTGTGTTGACTGATGGGGAGAGGGTTGCGGGCTGCGGCGACCACCTTGCCCACGTAGCCATGGCGAAAGCCGGTGGTGAAGTTGCCGCTGTAGTAGCAGGAGAGCGCAGCGCGCAGGGCTACCTGGTCGCCCGATCTGCTGGGTGACTTGCGTCGCGCCCGCTCGAAACACTCGCTCAACACCGTCTGCATGGCGGCCAGGTTGGAGCAAGGTTCGAAGGCCGATTCCAGCGACAGGCCCAGGCGCTGGAAGTTGCCCATGTTGATCTGGCCGAGGCCCACGCTGAAGTTGCGGCCAGCGGCCTGCAGAGCCAGCGCGGTGGCCAATGCCTCGGTGCGGTGGCGGGGTTGGCGTTGCAGCGAACCGCCTACGACGCCAATGGCCCAGGGGTTGAAGGCGCTTTCGACGGCGACGAGCGCGTGTGCTGTGGTCAGGTGGACCTGTGGCGCGCAGGCCAAGGCCAGTGCCGCGAAGGTGGATGCTTCCATGGCGCAGCCCTCACGGACGGGAGCGAAGCCAGGTGGCGTGGTCGTTGTCGTACTGGGTGTCCCAAGTGCCCAGCTGGGACTTCGCGACCGGGCTGAAGTCCGTCACGGTGTCGCCACCCATATCCCACCAGGTGCGTGTGAACTGCTTGCCGTCGATCGTGACCGTGATCGCCCCGGTGTAGTCGCAGGTGTAGATCGGTCCGCTCTCGGACTCATGCACCCGGGTGTACTGGGGTGGGCAGTTGCCCGGCGCCCGAGCCCACACATGCCGAGCCGAGTTACCTGCGCCAGACATACCGCACGTAGGAAAGGCCTTGCCCCGAGCCAGATCCCGAAGCACCTTTCGGATCGGTGGCACACACTGAGGGACCGACTTCCAGCTCGGTGCCGCAAAGCACAGTAAAACCAGGCAGCCATCGACGGCGCGCGCCGCCGATGGTGCGAGGAGCCCCAAGGTGAGCAACAAGCTGGCGGCGGCGCTCGCCAGCGTTGCCGCCAGGCTTCTCTGCAAGGTTGCCGCTTTCGTGGAATGCCAGCACAGGGTGTTGGCGAGAGGTGCATGGTTCATGGTCAAGTCCTCGGTTCGACGTTGTTCGTGAGGTGGCAGTGCTTGCCGTTTCTCTGAACACCGTGAGGTCAATGTAGGACTTGAAACCCCCTGTGCTGCTGCTGGATTTGGGCTGTTTTCCAGCACATTCGCACCATGCGCAGTCGGTGTCTGCTGGGCACGCCGAAAAAAGAAACCCGGCGCGAAGGCCGGGCAAATGCAAAGTCGCTGTCACACGACTTTTCAGGGAGGAGGGCCGACTGTTCAGGCCGACTCGGAACCATTATCGATTCAGGTCGCTTGAAACGCCTACGACAAATTCGGCCTGATGCACAGCAGTGCCCCTCATTGGGAGTACTTCACGTCCGCACCACGGGCATGTCTTCCCATCGCGTTGTGTACTGCGGCGTACGCCGCTCCTGTTTCATCGACCAGCGCCTGCGATCTCCCTCCAGACCGGTACTGCCCAGCAGCACCGTGCCCCGGCCATAGCGCCGGTTGAGCCCATCCAGGGCGCCCATCAACCGGCCTTTGTCCCGTCTCTCACCAGGCTCCTCGTCAAGCAGCAGTTCACCCTGGTGCACCGAAGCCGGTTGAAGCTCCATCTGCATCACCCCAGCCTTGGCGTACAGGAAGTCAGGCTTGTAAATGCAGCGCAGGCCGTTCAGGGCCGCATCGGCGATCAGCGAACTGTCGGCGGTGGGGACGTCGGCACCACGATGGACCGGCTGTACTGAGGATCGGGCCGGAACGGACTGGTCCGCACAAAGGTCAGCACCTGGTTGGCGAGCCCTTCTTGGCGCCGCAACTTCTCGGCCGCCCGGCTGGCGAACTCACTGACGGCTTCACTGAGGTCTTCCAGTGCGGTCACCGGGCGACCAAACGACCGGGTGCAGGCGATTTCCTGTTTGTCTGGTGCCGTGTCTTGCAGAACCACACAGGACTGCCCCTGCAACTCACGCACCGTGCGCTCCAGCACCACCGACCAGCGCTGGCGTACCGTGGCCAGGTCCATGCGGGCGAGATCGAGCACCGTGTGGATGCCACCCTCTTTGAGCTGCGCCGCAATGCGACGGCCCACGCCCCAGACTTCCTCGACCGGCGTGGCCGCCAGCACCGCATCCCGTGCTGTTGGTTCCAGTGCAGCCAGGTTGCAGATTTGAGCCAGTTCGACGGGGTAGCTGCCGGGTTTGCGTTCGGCCGTCTTGGCGATGTGGTTGGCCAGCTTGGCCAGGGTCTTGGTCTGCCCGATGCCGATACAGCAGGGGATGCCCACCCACTGCAACACCCTTTCGCGGATCACCCGACTGCGTTTGACCAGGTCACCCCGGATGCCCGAGAGATCCACAAACGACTCGTCGATGGAATAGATCTCCTGCCGGTGCCCGAGCCCGGCCACCAGGCTCATCATCCGGTCGCTCAGATCGCCATACAGGGGGAAGTTCGCCGACAGGGCCACCAAGCCGTTGGATTCGGCCATGTGCCGGATCTTGAACCAGGGTGCGCCCATGGCAATGCCCAAGGCCTTGGCCTCGTTGGAACGGGCAATCGCACAACCGTCGTTGGAAAGCACCACCACCGGTTTGGCGTTCAGGCTGGGGCGGAACACACGCTCGCAAGAGACGTAGAAATTGTTGCCATCGACCAGGGCATACAGCGGAGAAGCCATGAAACACGCTCAACCAGATTCGCCTGCGTCAGCGCTTGAACTGCTTGATCGCCGCGATCACCACGCCCCAGACCTCGACCGTCTGGCCTTCGGTGGGCACGATGTCGGCGAAGGTTGGGTTGGCAGCCTTTAGCTTGAGCCGCCCCCCGCGTTGCCAGAGCTGCTTGCAGGTGAAGTCCCCATCGACCACCGCCACCACAATCTGGCCGTGGCTGGGCTTGATTGCCCGGTCCACCAGCAGCACATCCCCATCGAAGATGCCCGCCTCACGCATGGACTCACCCCGCACCGTCATGCTGTAGGTGGCCTGTGGATGTTTGATCAGGTGTTCGAGCACGTCGATGCGTTTGGCCTGGAAATCCTCCGCCGGCGACGGAAAACCCGCTCGAATCCGGGATTCAAGTTGGAAGGCGGGAAGGGCGCATTCGACCAAGGGCCTCGGTGGGCTGCAGCTTCCTGACGCTGCACCAGGGAACTGGGCTGATAACAGGTGATCTTCTACAATACTGGACATAACAACAGTATAGAAGCCAAGCCCATCCCTTGGGAATGCTTCACAGAAAACCGGCGCGAATCCGCGCATAGGATTGAACCATGTGCAGTCACTACGAAGGCGTGCGGGACGCACAGGTCTTGCGAAAGGTGTTCCAGGTGGAGCCACCGGCCGACTTGGGCAAAACCGATCTCTGGCCGGGATACCCCGGCCTGCTGATCCGCCGCCCCCGGGAGAAGGACTCGGGCGATGACGCAGCACCAGATCGGGAAGCGTTACCCGGCCTGTTTGGCCTGGTACCCCACTGGGCGACCGACCTGAAGATCTGCCGCAGTACCTACAACGCCCGCAGCGAGACGGTGGCCACCAAACCGAGTTTTCGGGAAGCTTGGAAGAGGGCGCAGCACTGCATCATCCCGGCCCAAGCCATCTACGAACCGGACTGGCGCAGCGGCAAGGCCATTCCCACGCGCATCGAACGAGAAGACGGTCGGCCCATGGGGATTGCGGGTTTGTGGTCTGCCTGGAAGTCTCCCCAGGGGGAATGGGTGCACAGCTACACAATGCGGACGATCAACGCAGATACCCACCAACTGATGAACCAGTTCCACAAGCCGACCGATGAGAAACGCATGGTAGTGGTGCTGCCGGAGGCGGCCTATGAAGCGTGGCTGACGGCGAAGGCTGAGCATAGTGAACAGTTCCTGGTGCCATTTGCGGCGGAGGGGTTGAGGGTAGGGAGTGGGCGAGATTGAAGGATGGCTTCGCTGCTGCACAGTGGCTGCGATCTGTACGTGAGCAATGCCCTAACAGGCCGTTGAAAAAGTGAACATCGAACACGGTGTGTGCATCGAATTCGACGTTTCGGGTGGTCCAGAGGCGGTTGCCTGGCGATGTCGGGGCTTGTTTCGGCCCATTTGCAGGCCACGTTGCCCATTTCGGGCGCACCTATCCCATGGATCACGCATGATGCGCGTCCCACCAGCCGCCGATGCTGCCCATGCGCACCAGGTTGTAGGTGGCAAAGCACAGCAGCGCCTGCCCCGTGAGCTTGGCCTGACCGATCAGTTTGGTCTTGGCCAGACTGCCCACCGTCTTGATCCAGCCAAAGGCCTCTTCGATGCGCTTGCGCACCTTCAGGCTGGTTTTGTAGCCTTCGTGCCGTTTGATGCGGCCGTCCACCGCCGAGTGCTTGTCCTTGGCCGCCACGTGCGGCGTGACTTTGAGCTTTCTGCAGCCCTTGATGAAGGCCTTGCTGTCGTACCCCTTGTCGGCCCCGACCGTGGCCCGCTTGTTCTTGTTGCCCCGGCGTTTGAGCATCGCCAGTGCCGCCTCGCGCTCGGCGGTTCCGTTGGCATGGGTGATCTCGACATCCATGATCATCCCGTTGCGGTTCTCCATGAGGATGTGCCCCATGTGGCACAGGCGGGACTTGTCGCCCTGGCTCTTCTTGAACAGCCGAGCGTCAGAG
>MEDL01000056.1 GCA_001724785.1 Acidovorax sp. SCN 68-22
TGCGCCGCGCCCACCGAGCAGGTGGCGATGTTGATGCGCCCGCCGTCCAGGCCCTTCATGGCGATCTTGAAGCCTTCGCCCTCGCGGCCGAGCAGGTGGCTGGCGGGGATGCGCACGTTGTCGAAGCTGATGGTGCGCGTGGGCTGGCTGTTCCAGCCCATCTTTTCTTCCTTCTTGCCGTAGCCGATGCCGGGGGCGTCGGCCGGCACGGCGAACGCGCTGATGCCGGCCGCGCCGGACTGCGCGTCGCCCGTGCGCGCCATGAGCACCAGCACGTCGGTACTGCCGGCGCCGCTGATGAAGGCCTTGGCGCCGTTGATGACGTATTCCTGGCCCACCAATTCGGCGCGCGTCTTGAGCGATGCGGCGTCCGAGCCCGCGCCGGGCTCGGTCAGGCAGTAGCTGGCGAGCTTCTGCCCGCTGGTGAGCAGCGGCCCCCAGTGCTCGCGCACTTCGTCCGTCGCCCAGGTGCCCAGCATCCAGGTCGCCATGTTGTGGATGGTGATGAAGGCGGTGGTGGAGGGGTCCACGGCCGCCATTTCCTCGAACACCAGGGTGGCGTCGAGCCGGGGCAGCGCCAGGCCGCCCGCGCTTTCGGGCGCGTACAGGCCGCAAAAGCCCAGCTCGCCCGCCTGGGCGATGGCCTCGCGCGGGAAGATGGCTTCCTGGTCCCACTGCGCCGCGCCGGGCGCGAGCACGCCCTCGGCAAACTGCCGCGCCGACTCGGCGAAGGCGCGCTGGTCTTCGGTGAGTTCAAAGTCCATGGGCAGGGGTCTCCTCGATGCTCATGTTTTTATAGCTATTTGTGATTGCCTGGAAAGCGGTGGCGCCAATTTTGTCCAGAATTCGTGCCTATTGGCACATCGCATGCAACGGGCGCTCCCCAGGCCAGGGCCACCGTGCAAGGGCCGCCCCGCCGCACCGGTGGCGTCCCCCTTCCCGAGTCGCGCAGCGATTCGAGAGAAGGGGGAAGGCGCGCAGCGCCTCAGGGGGATGCCCTTTACTTCAGGCTGATGGTGGTATTCACGCCATGGTGCAGCGTGCTGTCGTCGAACCAGCGCGCCGTCACCGTCTTGGTCTGCGTGTAGAACATCACCACCTGCTTGCCGTAGGGGCCCAGGTCGCCCAGCTTGGAGGCGCGGCTGCCGGTGAAGGAGAACAGCGGGACGGGCACCGGCACCGGCAGGTTGATGCCGACCTGGCCGACGTCGATGTCTTCCTGGAACATGCGCGCTGCGGCGCCCGACTGCGTGAAGATGGCGGTGCCGTTGCCGTTGGGGTTGGCGTTGATGAACTCGATGGCCTGCTCCAGGTCGTCGGCGGCGGCGATGCACAGCACCGGGCCAAAGATTTCCTGGTCGTAGATGCTCATGCCGGGCTTGACGCCGCTGAACACCGTCGGGCCGACGAAGTTGCCCTTCTCGAAGCCGGGCACGTTGGGCTTGCGGCCGTCGAGTTCCAGCGTGGCGCCTTCCTGGACGCCGCGCTCGATCAGGCCTTCCACGCGTTCGCGCGCCGCGCACGAGATGACGGGGCCCAGGTCGGTGCCCGGCGTGGTGCCGGCCGAGAGCTTGAGCGCCTTGGCCTTGGCGACGAAGTCGGGCACCCACTTCTGCGCCTCGCCCACCAGCACGGCGACCGAGATCGCCATGCAGCGCTGGCCGGCGGCGCCGAACGATGCGCCGACGATGGCGTTGATGGATTGCTCCTTGTTCGCGTCGGGCATGACGATGGCGTGGTTCTTCGCGCCCATCATGCATTGCACGCGCTTGCCGGCCAGGCTGGCGCGCTGGTAGACGTGCGTGCCGACCTTGGTGGAGCCGACGAAGCTGACGGCCTTGATGTCCGGGTGGTCGCAGATGGCGTTCACCGCGGCCTCGCCGCCGTGCACCACGTTCAGCACGCCGGCCGGGATGCCGGCTTCCAGCGCCAGCTCGCACAGGCGCATGGTGACCATCGGGTCCTGCTCGCTGGGCTTCAAGATGAAGGTGTTGCCGGTGGCGATCGCCATGGGGAACATCCACAGCGGGATCATGGCCGGGAAGTTGAACGGCGTGATGCCGGCGCACACGCCCAGGGGCTGCAGCACGGTGTAGGTGTCCACGCCGTTGGCGACGTTGTTGGCCAGCTCGCCGAGCTGCAGGTTGCCGATGCCGGCGGCGTGCTCCACCACCTCCAGGCCACGGAACACGTCGCCTTCGGCGTCGGGCAGGGTCTTGCCCTGTTCGGCCGTCAGCAGCGCGGCCAACTCGGCCATGTTTTCACGGATCAGCTGCTGGTACTTGAGGAAGATGCGCGCGCGCGTGCCGATGGCCGTCTTGCGCCAGGTCTTGAAGGCCTGCTTGGCCGAGGCGACGGCGGCTTCGATTTCTTCCGGCGTGGCAAAGGGCACGCGGGCCAGCACCTCCTGCGTCGCCGGGTTCACCACGTTGCGCCACTCGGTGGTCTTGGATTCGACGAACTTGCCGCCAATGAGCAGCTTGACGGTCGGTGCCAGTGCGGCGACGGGGGTGGGTGCGTTCATGGGAAAGGTCTCCAGGGTGGGGAAGGGGTGGGCGCGAAGCCAAACCCGGCCATGTTAGCTGTGCAGAATTGTCAAGACAATAGACAATCATGCGCAACGCCTTTGCATATTTGCACAGCGCAAGCGGGTGCTTGGAGGAGAGCCGATGGATTGGGACAACCTGCGCTATTTCCTGGAGCTGGCCCGCGCCGGCACGCTGGTGGGTGCGGCGCGGCGCCTGGGCGTGGACCACACCACCGTGGCGCGGCGCATCGCGGCGCTGGAAAAGCAGGTCGGGTCGCCGCTCTTCGCGCGCGAGGCCGCGGGCCACCGGCTGAGCGAGGCCGGGCGGGCGCTGCTGCCGCAGGTCGAGGGCATGGAGGCCGCCTTCCTGGCGGTGGAAAGCGCCGCGCCCGGCGTGCGCCAGGGGCTGCACGGGGCGGTGCGCATCGGCGCGACCGAGGGCTTTGGCAACCTGGTGCTGGCACCGCACCTGGCGCAGTTCGCGTCCGAGCACCCCGGCCTGGTCATTGACCTGCTGGCGCTGCCGCGCCTGGTGCACCTCTCGCGGCGCGAGGCCGACATCGTCATTTCCCTGGAGCGCCCGGCACGCGGCGCGGTGCTGGTGGTCAAGCTCGCCGAATATCTGCTGCAGCTCTATGGCGCGCGCCATTACCTGGAGGCGCGCGCGCCGATCCGCAGCGCCGCCGACCTGGCGGGCCACAGTTTCGTGAGCTATGTGGACGACCTGCTGTTCACCAAGGAGCTGCAGATCCTCGACGAACTGCACCGCCCGGCGCATTTTTCATTGCGCAGCACCAGCGTGCTGGCGCAGTACGAGGCGGTGCGCGCCGGCGCCGGCCTGGCGGTGCTGCCGGCCTTCGTGGCGGCGCAGGATGCGCAGTTGCAACCGGTGCTGCCGGCCAGCGCGCGCTTCGTGCGCACCTTCTGGATGTCCATGCCGGAAGAAAACAAGCATGTGGCCCGCATGCAGGCCACCTGGGCCTTCCTGCGCAGCGCCGTGGCCGGGCAGCAGGCGCTGCTCATGCCGGGCGCTGCGTCGGAGGACCCGCAGGGAACCTCTGCATGAATCCAGCGGCAAGTGTGCGCTGCGGATCGGGATGGGATGCGAGGCGCAAAACGCAGCAATAGCCGTAGCTATTGCGAGTATTTGCAACGCGGCAGACCGCCCGAGACCGCAGATGCACACGGCGCGATGATTCGTGCAGAGGTTCCTTAGATCCGCCCCATGAGCAGCAGCACGACCAGGATCAGCACCACCAGGCCGATACCGCCGCTCGGCCCGTAGCCCCAGGCGCGGCTGTGGCCCCAGGTGGGCAGGACACCGATGAGCAGCAGAATCAGAACGATCAGCAGGATGAGCGAAATGGACATGGCGTGTTCCTTTCTTGTTGTGCGACCGGGCCATCTTGGCCGGCCGGCAGGCGCTGCGGCGTAGGCGCAGGGCTTTGCACCGGGTCAGGCGCGGGCGCGCGTCGGGGAGCCCGCGCACGGCCTGATTGCTATTTGTTATGTAGCTATGAAGGCATGTGGGTATTGCGCAAACCCCGGTTTCCTTGCCTTTCCACCGCGCCCTCCATCAGCGGGTAGCATTGCCGCATGGAGTCGGGCCCGTCCACGTCGCGCTTACCGTATTGGCTGCCAGGCGCCGTGCTGGCGGTGGCGGGACTGGTGTTCGCCGGCTTTCTGTACGTCGAGCAGGACCGGCGGCTCACCGCCATCGAACAGGCGCGCTTCGAGCAGCACGCGGCCGAGGTGAGCGTGGCGCTGCGCGAGCGCCTGGCCGGCTACACCGAGGTGGTGTTCGGCCTGCGCGGGCTGTTCATCGCCAACCCGCAGCTGACGCGCGCGCAGTTCCAGCGCGCGGCCGACGAGCTCGACGCCGCCTCCCGCACCCCCGGCCTGGTCAACCTGGCCTTCACGCGCCGCGTCGCCGCCGGCGAGCTGCCGGCCTTCGAGCAGCGCACGCGCAGCGACCCGGCCCTGCAGGCGGCCGGCATCGCCGGTTTTGGCGTGCACCCGCAGGCCGAGCGCGAGGAATACTTCGTTGCCGACTACCTCTGGCCCCTGACCGGCAACGAGCAGATCCTGGGCCTGGACATCGGTTCGCAGCCGGCCAACCTGCTGGCCATGCAGCGCGCCCGGTCCAGCGGTGAGGCGGTGGTGTCCAAACCCTTCGAGCTGGTGCAGGCGGTGGAGCCGCAGCAGGGTTTCGTCATCCGCGTGCCGGTGTTCGACGCGCCCGGGGAGGGCGGCCGCCCGCCGGCGCCGGAGCATTTCCTGGGCGCCGTGGCCGCCACGGTGAACGTCTCGGCGCTCATGCGCCATGTCCAGGGCGTGGGCGAGGCGCGCCTGGCGGTGGAGCTGGCCGACCTGGGCACGCTCGGCGAGGACGCCGGCAGCCAGCCGGCCGGCGTGTTCTACCGCAGTGCCGCGGCCGCGCCGCTCACGCACCTGCGACCGGCGGTGCACGATATTGCGGTGCACAACCGGCACTGGCAGTTGGGTTTCGAGCCGACGGCGCGCTTCCTGAGCGTGCAGGAGATCCGCCTGCCGGCCAACTCCGCCGCCGCCGCCGCCGTGGTGTCGCTGCTGCTCGCCGCCTTGCTCAGCCTGCTGATGCGCCAGCGCCGCACGGCCCTGCTGCGCGCCTACCGGGCGGATGCCGCGCGCGAGCGCAGCGAGGGGCGCTTTCGCGCCCTGTTCAACCAGGCGGGCGTGGGGGTGGCGCTGGCCGACATCGAAACCGGCCGCTTGAGCGAAGTCAACCCGCGTTTTTGCAGCATCGTCGGGCAGGACGAAAACGCGCTGCGCGGCCAGGCGCAGAGCGCGCTGTTCCTGCACCCCGGCCGCGGCGCGGGCAACGCCAACGAACTGCACGCCCTGCGCGCGCCCGGCGCCACGGAAATGACGCAGGAGCTGGCGCTCGCGCCGCCCGCCGGCCCCGCAATACCCGCGCGCGGCACCCCACCGGCCCAGCGCTGGGTGGCCCGCACCGTCTGCGCCATGCGCTCGGGCGATGGGCCGGCCACCCACGCCATCGTCGTGCTGCACGACATCACCGCGCGCCGCGCCATGGAAGATGCCCTGCGACGCAGCGAATCGCGCCTGCACGCGCTGCTGCACCGCCTGCCGGTGGGGGTGATGCTGATGGAGCGCGACGGCACCACGGCGCTGTGCAACCAGCGCTTTACCGACGTGACGGGCTACGCGCTGGCGGACGTGCCCACGGCCGAGATCTGGTGGCGCAAGGCCTACCCGGACGCCGCTACCCGCAACCAGTTGCAGGCCGAATGGTTTCAGGACTACCGCGACGCCGGCAAGGACGGCATGCTGCCCGAGCGCGAGGTCGAGATGATGGGCGCGGACGGCCGGCCGCGCACGCTCGAAGTGGCCGGCGTGCGCGTCGGCCCCCAGCTGCTCGTGACTTTCGTCGACCTCTCGCAGCGCAAGGCGGCGGAGCACGAAATCCGCACCCTGGCCTATTACGACCTGCTCACCGGCCTGCCCAACCGGCGCCTGCTGGTCATGCGCGTGGAACAGGCCGCAGCGCAACGGCCGCAGGGCGCGTTCGGCGCGCTGATGATGCTCGACGTCGACAACTTCAAGGTGCTCAACGACACGCGGGGGCACGAGCGGGGCGATGCGCTGCTCAAGCTGGTGGCCGAGCGCCTCGTTGCCTGCGTGCGCACCGACGACACCGTGGCGCGGCCGGGCGGCGACGAGTTCGCGGTGCTGCTGGAGGACGTCGGCGACAGCGCCGAGCAGGCCCAGCGGCACTGCGAGCAGATCGGCCAGAAGATCCTGGCGGCGCTGCGCCTGCCCTACCTGATCGACGGCGAAGCGCACCACTGCACCCTGAGCATGGGGATTGCCGTGTTCACCTCGGGCGAGCACAGCGTCGACGAACTGCTGCAACGCGTGGACCTGGCCATGTACCAGGCCAAGGCCGCCGGGCGCGACACGCTGCGCTTCTACGACCCGAGCATGCAGGCCCAGGCGAGCGAGCGCGCCGCCCTGGAGGAAGACATGCGCGCCGGACTGACCGAGGGCCAGTTCGAGCTCTATTTCCAGCCGCAGGTGGACCACGGCCGCATCGTCGGCGCCGAGGCGCTGCTGCGCTGGCGGCACCCGGTGCGCGGCTTCGTCTCGCCAGGGGTGTTCATTCCCCTGGCCGAGGAATCGGGGCAGATCCTGCCGCTCGGCCAATGGGTGCTGGAGCAGGCCTGCCGCACCCTGGCGGAGTGGGCGTGCGACCCGCGCCTGGCCGAGCTGACGCTGGCGGTCAATGTGAGCCCCCGGCAGTTCCGCCAGGCCGGTTTCGTGCAGCAGGTGCTCTCGACCCTGGCCAGCACCGGCGCGGCGGCGCGGCGCCTGAAGCTCGAACTGACCGAAGGCCTGCTGCTGCACGACGTGAGCGAATCGGCCACGCGCATGACGGAGCTCAAATCCTACGGGGTGGGCTTTTCGCTGGACGACTTCGGCACCGGGTATTCGAGCCTGGCCTACCTCAAGCGCCTGCCGCTGGACCAGCTCAAGATCGACCAGAGCTTCGTGCGCGACGTGCTCACCGACCCGAACGACGCCTCCATCGTGCGTGCCATCGTTACCCTGGGCGCGAGCCTGGGCCTGCAGGTGGTGGCCGAAGGCGTGGAAACGGTCGAGCAGCAGCAGTTCCTGGCGGGCCAGCATTGCCATGCCTGGCAGGGCTTCCTGCTCAGCCCGGCGCTGCCGGGCGGGGAATTCACCGCGCTGGTGGCGCAGCACCCGCAGACCTGAAGAGCGGCGGGGCGGGGCCTCACAAGCTATCTAAAAAGATAGCTAAAAAGTGAGTGCAGGCAAGCGCCAGGGCCCGATTTTATTGAAAAATCAGCGCGTCAATGCGCTCCGGAGGCGGCCCCCGCGGCCCCTGCGCCGCCCGGGCGGCGGGTGAACCAGATCAAACCGATCAGCACCAGGAACAAGGCCGCCGAGCCGTAGAAGATGTCGTCCGCCGCGCGCGTGAAGGCCTGCTGGTCAATCAGGCGGTTGACTTGCGCCAGCGCCTGTTCGCGCGACAGTCCCAGGCTCTGGAGCTGCTGCATGGTCTGCGCGAACACCCACTGGCCCTCCACCAGCCCTTCGGTGAGGTGGGCGTGGTGCAGCGAGGCGCGGCTGTCCCACAGCGTCGTCGAGATCGAGACCCCCATGGCGCCGGCCATGATGCGCACGAAGTTGCTCAGCCCGGCGGCGGCGGGAATGCGTTCCGGCGGCAGGTCCGACAGCGTGATGGTGGTCAGCGGGATGAAGAAGAACGCCATGGCGGCGCCCTGGATCAGCGTGGGCACCAGGATGTGCCAGAAGTCGGTCTGCGTATCGAACTGCGCGCGCATCCACAGCACCAGCGCGAACACCACGAAGGCGCCGGTGGCCATGCGGCGCGGGTCCCAGTCGCCCACCTTGCGCCCGACCAGCGGCGTCAGCACGATGGCGAAGATGCCCACCGGCGCCAGCGCCATGCCGGCATTGGTCGCGGTGTAGCCCATGAATTGCTGCAGCCACAAGGGCAGCAGCACGACGTTGCCGAAGAACAGTGCGTAGGCCACCGAGAGCGCCAGCACGCCAAAGGCAAAGTTGCGCTTGCCAAACAGCCGCAGGTCCACCACCGGGTGGTCGTCGGTCAGCTCCCAGACCAGGAAGACCGCCAGGGCGACGACGGCCGCTACCGCCAGCGCCAGGATGACCGGCGAGGCAAACCAGTCGAGCTCCTTGCCCTTGTCGAGCATGAGCTGCGCGCAGCCCACCCACACCACCAGCAGCGACAGCCCCAGCGTGTCGATCGGCAGCTTCTTGCGCGGCGTCTCGCGGTGGCGGTAGATGCTCCACGTCACCGCCGCCGCCACCAGGCCGACGGGCACGTTGATGTAGAAGATCCACGGCCAGGAGATGTTGTCGGTGATCCAGCCGCCGAGCAGCGGGCCGACCACCGGCGCCACCAGCGTGGTCACGCCCCAGAGCGCCAGCGCCATGCCGGCGCGCGCGCGCGGGTAGCTCGCCAGCAGCAGGGTCTGCGAGAGCGGGATCATCGGCCCGGCCACCGCGCCCTGCAGCACGCGGAACAGCACCAGCATTTCCAGCGACGAGGCAAAACCGCACAGCCAGGAGGTGAGCACGAACAGCAGGATGCTGGTGGTGAACAGGCGCACCGCGCCAAAGCGCTGCGTCAGCCAGCCCGTCAGCGGGACCGAAATCGCATTCGCGACGCCAAAGCTCGTGATCACCCAGGTGCCCTGCGCGGGGCTGACGCCGACGTCGCCGGCGATGGCGGGGATGGAAACGTTGGCGATCGACGAATCGAGCACGTTCATGAACGTGGCGAGCGACAGCGCCAAGGTGCCCAGCAGCAGGGCGGTGCCGTGCAGCGGTGGGTGCGCCACGGGCGCGGGTGGGGTGGGCGCCGGGGACGGCGCGTCGGGCACGCCGGCGGCGGCTTGGGCAGCAGTCATGGTGGGCTGGCGTGGGTCAGTGGTTGGCCGTGCGCGCGGCGGCCGCCAGCACCGCCGAGGAGGCCCGGGCAGTCGCCTCCCGGCCCAGGTTGGCGGAAATGGTTTTTTCCACGGCGGCGTCGGCGGCTTCGAGCTGCGCGTCGTACACGCTGGTGGCCGCGACCGGGGCGCTGCGCTGCGCCGTCGAGAGCATCGGGCCGCTCTGGTCGTCGGTATCGACCTTCACGTCCATCGACAGCCCGATCCGCAGCGGATGCTGCGCCACCTGGGCGGCATCGAGCGCGATGCGCACCGGCACGCGCTGCACCACCTTGATCCAGTTGCCGGTGGCGTTCTGCGCCGGCAGCAGCGCAAAGGCGGCGCCGGTACCGGCGCCCAGGCCGGCCACCGTGCCGTGGTAGGCCACCTTGTCGCCGTACAGGTCGGCGACCAGGTCCACGCTCTGGCCGATGCGCAGCTTTTGCAGCTGACTTTCCTTGAAGTTCGCGTCGACCCAGAGCTTGTCGAGTTCCACCACGGTCATCAGCGGCGCACCCGCGGCCACGCGCTGGCCCACCTGGACGCCGCGCTTGGCGACATAGCCCGAGAGCGGCGCCACCAGCTCGGTGCGCTGCAGGGCGAGGAAGGCCTCGCGCACCTTGGCGGCGGCGCGCTGCACGCTGGGATGCTCCTGCACGCGCGTGCCCTCGGTCTGCGTCTGGCTGGCGGCCAGTTGCTCCTTGGCCGCCAGCAGCGCGGCGCGGGCCGCGGTGGCGCTGCTTTTTGCCGTGTTCACGACGGCGTTGGCGTGCTGGAACTCTTCCTTGCCGACGGCGCCGCTCGCCATCAGGGGCGCGCGGCGGCGCACGTCGTCCTCGAGGCGGGCGACCTCGGCCTCGGCGCGCGCCAGGTCGGCGCTGCGCAGGCTGATCTGCGCCTGGAGCGCGGCGTTGTTGGCGTACAGGCTGCGCACCTCGCGCACGGTCTGCGCCAGCTGCGCCTGCGCCTGGTCGAGCGCGATGCGCGCGTCCGCCGGGTCCAGGCGCACCAGGGTCTGCCCGGTCTGCACATGGTCGGTGTCGTCGGCGCCAATCGCCACCACGGTGCCCGCGACCTGCGGCGTGATCTGCACCACGTTGCCGGCCACGTAGGCGTTGTCGGTGGATTCGAAGTGGCGGCCGCTGAACCAGTCCCACGCGCCCCAGCCCACGCCCACCACCACCACGGCGGCGGCAATCAGGGTGAGGCCGCGGCGGCGGGCGGTCTTGGTTTCGCGGGGGGTCAGGGGTTCGCTCATGGTCGGCTCGCTTGCGGAGGTATTCGGAAAAATCGGGAACGCTGCGGATCAGCGGGAGGCGGTCTGCAAGGCGGCCGTGTCGTCGCTCCAGCCGCCGCCCAGCGCGTGCATCAGCGCCACGCGCACGTCCAGCGCGCGCGCCTGCAGCGCCACGGCCTGGCGGCGCTGGGCCAGCACCTGCGATTCGGCGCCCAGCACCACCAGGTAATTGCCCAGGCCGGCGCCGTAACGCTCCTGGGCATAGCGCCAGGCTTTTTCCGAGCCCGCCTGCGCCTGCTGCTGCAAGTCCTGCTGGCGGTCGATGGACTGCACCGACGCCAGGGCGTCGCCGGCCTGCTTCACGGCATCGAGCACGGCGGCGTTGTACTGGCCAATGGCGGCGTCGAGCTCGGCCTGGCGGCCACCCAGTTGGGCGCGCAGGCGCCCGCCGTCAAAGATCGGCAGGCGCAGCGCGGGCGCAACGCCCACCTGGCGCGAGCTGGCCTGGAACAGCTTGTCGAGCCCGAGGGCATTGAGTCCGATGAACGCCGAGAGGTTGATGTTGGGATAGAACTCGCTGCGCGCCGCCGACACGCCCTGGGTCGCCGCCTCGATGCGCCAGCGGGCCGCCACCACATCGGGGCGCCGGCCGAGCAGGTCGGCGCCGAGCACGGCGGGAACGTCCGGCCGCGCCAGCGTGTCGAGGCGCGGCGCGAGGTCCGGCAGCGCGTCGGGCGCTTTGCCCGCCAGCACGGCGATCTGCCGGCGCGCCAGCGTGGCCTGCTCGGCCAATGCTTCGACCTGGGTGGCGGCGTCGGGCACGGCGGCGTCGGCCTGGGTCCGCTCCACCTGGCTGTCGAGACCGGCTCCGACGCGCTCGCGGGTCAGGCGCGCGATGGCACGCCGCTGCTCCAGCGCCTGCTCTGCAACCCGCTGGTCGGCCAGGATGCGCGCCAGCCCCACCCAGCCGCGCGCCAGCTGCAGGGCCAGGGTGTTGGCGGCCGCGGCGGCGTCGGCCTGCGCGGCGCGGGCCTGGCCCAGCGCGGCGTCCAGTTCGGCGCGGTGCAGGCCGAAGAAGTCGGGCGACCAGCTGAGCGTGGCCTGCAGGTTGGCACTGTCGTGCACGTTGCCGGCAATCGGTGGCGGCACCAGCCCGTTGGCGGTGTAGCGCTGGCGCGTGACATCGGCACTGAAACCCGCCTGGGGTCCGTTGGCTGCGTGCCGGGCGTCGGCCAGGGCAGCCGCCTGCGCGGCGCGCGCATGCGCCACGGCGAGGCTCGGGTGTTGGGCCAGGGCCTCGTCCATCAGGGCGTCGAGTTCTGCATCGCCCAGCGCCTGCCACCACTGGGCGGTGGGCAATTCGGCTGGGCGGGCGGGCGTCGCGGCCAGGCCCAGGGCCGACGGGGCGGTGCGCGCGAGCGGCGCGTGCGGCGCGCCGGGGTGGGCGCAGGCCGCGAGCAGGCCGGCAACTGCCAGAAGCAGCGGGCCACGAAGCAGGGTGCCGCGGGAGCGCGGACGCGAAATGTCGGACATGGCGGACCTTGGGAGGAAGTTATTGGCGGGCGGCTTCGCCGTTGGCCAGCATGCGTTGGAGCAGGCCGACCAGTTGCCGCCATTCGTCCGTGGAAAACCCCGCCAGGTGGGCGTTGAGGGTTTCGGCGAGCACGGGGGTCAGCTCCTCGGCCATGGCCGTTCCGAGCGCCGTGGTGCGCACGTGCACCACGCGGCGGTCGGTGGTGGAGCGCTCGCGCACGACCAGCTCCTTGGCCTCCAGCCGGTCCAGCAGGCGCGTCACTGCGGCCGGGTCGGCCTCCAGCGTGCGCGCCAATGCCGCCACGGTCGTGTTCTGGGCGCGCGAGATCTTGTAGAGCGGCACGCACTGGGCGAAGGTGAGGCCCCGGCCTTGCAGCTGGGTATCGACCGCGTTGCGAATGGAGGACAGCACGCTGCGCAGCAGATAGCCCAGGCTGTCTTCGGGCCGGAGGCTGCTGGCGGTATAGAAATGGGGGGCGGTGCGCTCCGGATTCGCGGGCGCATCGGGCGGCGCGGATGAAGCGGATGGTTCGGGCAGATCCATGCCCGGGAATTTAATTGTTGCGACAACTATTGCGCAAGCAATTATCTGGAAGACCCGTTTGCCCGTAGGGGAATACCGGTCCTGCGCGCATCAGGCGGAAGCGTTTTCCTGCAGCTGGGCAAGCAGCTCCCGCCCCTGCGCCGTGATCGCCAGGACCCGCCCCAGTTCGCTCCCGGACCCAGGCCGGGGCAGCATGGCGACGATGTACCCCGCCGCGCGCAGCACGCGCAGGCGGTCGATGTCGGCCTCGCTGGTCAGCGTGCACGGCAGGGGTCTTCGAACGAGTTCCCGCAACAATTCCATCGGCACGTGGTTCTCCTGGGTGTTCAGCCTGTTCCAAGAAAACATTGTTGTGCCCGCTGGGTGACATTGCAATGAAAGATACCGCTGGATACCAGCGCGGGACCTCGCCTTACGCCGGCGTGCCCGCCTGGCCGACAGGGCGGTGCGGGGATGGTCCTTAGCCTGCGGGTTTCAGCCACTGCAGGAGCGCCTTATGCCCCAAGGAGACAAATCGGCCTACACCGACAAGCAAAAACGCAAAGCCAGCCACATCGAGGCCTCCTACGAAGAGCGCGGCGTGCCGCAGGACGAGGCCGAGCGCCGCGCCTGGGCCACCGTCAACCAGGACTCGGGCGGCGGCAACCGCTCCGGGTCCGGCCGGGGCCGGCCCGACACCCAGGAATCGGCACGCAAGGGGGGCGAGAAGGGCGGCGCGGCCTCGGCCGCGCGGCCCGCCGCCGCGCGCTCGGCGTCGGCCAGGAAGGCGGCGGCAACGCGCAAACGCCATGCCGAGAAGAAAGCGGCGCATTGATATGGAAAAACCTGTTCCTCCCACGCAGGCCACCGGCCCGCACGCCGCACAAGGCGCCGCGGCGGCTGCCGACGCGCGCCAACTGCAGCAAGCCCAGGACGCGCAGGACGCCCAGGCCAGAAAAGCCGCCCCACCGGACAAGGGCCGGCCCGCGCCCGGCCCCGGCCACCCCGAGCCCGCCACGCCGCTGCCGCGCCAGCACCTGAAAAAGCCCGGCATTGAGGCCGACATGGAGCTTGCCCCCCGCTTCAAGGCGCCGCACTACCGCGGCAGCGGCAAGCTGGCGGGCTTTGGCGCCATCGTGACCGGGGGCGACTCCGGCATAGGCCGCGCCGTGGCGGTGCTGTTTGCCCGCGAGGGCGCGGACGTCGCCGTGCTCTACCTCAGCGAGCACGAGGATGCCGAGGAAACGCGCCGCTGCATCGAGGCCGAAGGCCAGCGCTGCCTGCTGATCCCCGGGGACGTGAAATCGTCCGCCTTCTGCAGGAGCGCGGTGGACCAGGTGGTGGCCGCGTTCGGTCGGCTGGACGTGCTCGTCAACAACGCCGCCTTCCAGTTGCACGCCGAGGAGCTGGAAGACCTCAGCGAAGAGCGCTTGGACGAGACCTTCCGCACCAACATCTACGGCTATTTCCACATGGCCCAGGCGGCGCTGCCGCACCTGCGCCGGGGCAGCAGCATCATCAACACCGGCTCGGTCACCGGCCTGCAGGGCAGCGCGCACCTGCTCGACTATTCGGCCACCAAGGGGGCGATCCACGCGTTTTCCATGTCGCTCGCCAAGAACCTGGCGCCGCGCGGCATCCGTGTGAACGCCGTGGCGCCCGGCCCGGTGTGGACGCCGCTCAACCCGGCCGACAAGCCGGCCGAGGAGATCGCCGATTTCGGCAAGGACACCGACCTGGACCGGCCGGCCCAGCCCGAGGAGATCGCGCCGGCCTACGTGTTCCTGGCGTCGCCGGTGTGCTCCAGCTACATCACCGGGACCGTATTGCCCATCACGGGCAGTGTGGGCTGAGGTTTCAAGCTATCAAATGGATAGCTATGAACCTATGACTGGAAAGCGCTAGCGGCCATTTTTGCTTGAAATTTGGCCGCATCCGCCTATTCCACGAACACGACTTCGCGCTTCTTGCGCAGCGCCGGGCTCAGGACCACCAGCAGGGCGATGGTGGAAATGCCCAGCAGCACCGCGCTGATCGGCCGCTGGACGAAGACCATG
>MEDL01000057.1 GCA_001724785.1 Acidovorax sp. SCN 68-22
GCGGCGGGCTCGCGCAGCATGCGGCCGAAGCTCGCCCCCTCCTCGGCCATGCGCTCGGCAATGGGCGCTTCCTGCCCGAGCTTCATCAGCCGCTTGGTCTCCACCAGCGAGGCGATCGGTTTGGCGGCGAGCTTCCTGGCCTGCGCCTGGGCGATGGCGTTGCATTCGGTGGGCGGCACCACGCGGTTGACCAGCCCGACTTCGAGCGCCGCCTCGGCCATGAAGGGCTCGCCCAGCAGCAGCGCCTCGGCCGCCCGGTGGTAGCCCATCAGGCGCGGCAGCAGCAGGCTGGACGCCGCCTCCGGGCACAGGCCCAGGTTGACGAAAGGCAGCGAGAACATGGCGTTGTCGCCCGCGTACACCAGATCGCAGTGCAGCAGCAGCGTGGTGCCGATGCCGACCGCCGGGCCGCACACGGCGGCCACCAGCGGCTTGGGAAAGCGCGCGATGCCGTGCAGGAAGCGAAACACCGGCGAATCCTGCGTGGCCGGAGGCTGCTGGAGGAAGTCGCCGATGTCGTTGCCGGCGCTGAACACGGTGGGATCGCCCTGGAACACCACCACGCGCACGTCCGCGTCCTGCTCGGCCGCGCGCAAGGCGTCGGCCAGCGCGGCGTACATCGCGGAGGTGATGGAATTCTTCTTGCCCACACGGTTGAAGGTGAGCGTGCAGACACCGGCTTCGGTGTGCTGGAGGATGTCTTGGGTGGTCTGGCTCATGGGGGCCCTTGTCATTCCTTGTAATAGACGATCTGGTGGCTGGTGGCGAGCAAGGTGCCGGCTTCGTTCCACAACTGCGCCGTGTGGTCGAAGAAGCCGTTGCGGAACTCCTGCCCGCGCGCCTGGCCGAGCAGGTAGCCGTCGCCGCTGGCCGCCAGGTCGGCCTGGCCGGCGTGGAAATACACCGTGATCGACACCGTGCCGGCGGGCACCTGGCGCGCGCGCCGCAGCCAGATGCGCGGGAAGAAGATGTCGGCCAGCGCGGCGAGGCTGCAGAAATCCAGCGGGCGGGGTGGGTCGTCGCGCATCCACAACTGCGACAGGCTGTGGTCGCCGCTGCCGTCCCACGACTGGGGCAGGAGGCCGGCCACCGGCCGCATCTCGTAGCGCTTGAGCCACTCCACGCCGAACGCGGGCGAGATGGCGGGCAGCTCGGCCGGGCGCGGGACATCGGGCGCCGGGCTGTCGCCCGCGCTCCAGGTGTCGCGCCGCACCGCCGTGACCGCCGTGGCGGTGGTGGTGACCACCGGCGCGCCATCGGCGCCGCGCTGCAGGATGGCGAGCGTCCAGTGCTGTGTCGAGCGGTTGGTGCGCACCGGCACCGCCTGGATCTGGAACTCACCGGCGACCAGGCCACCGCCGTAGTTCACGGTGAGCGCCAGCGGATCGCCGAGCACGTCGGGATGGCGCAGCACGGCGCGCAACAGCGTCGCGGCGGTGATGCCGCCAAACGGCCCGACCATGTTCCAGTACGGCGCGGGCGCCTCGCCACGGTACTGGCCGGGCGCATCGGCGCTCAGCTGCATGGCATCGTCGAAGGGATGGGAGGCGGATTGCTTCATGCTGCAAGTGTGCCCAAAAATGGCCGCCGGCGACGTCGTGCCGGCGACTGCCTCAGAGCCGTTCCGGCGCGCCGAACCCGGACAAGGCGGCCGTGGCGCGCGGCCACAGGGTGGCTTCGAATTGCGGACGAAAGAAGCCGAAGTGGCCGATGCGCGCCGCGCCGGCTTCGTGCGGCGCGATGGTCTCCACGCGCGCCGCGGCCTGGCTGTAGAAGCCGGCCAGGTGCTCGATGCCGCGCTGCGTCATCAGCTCGTCGTCGGTCAGCGCATACGACAGTATGGGAAAGCGCACCGCCGCGTAGCGCTCCTGTGCCGCCGGCCCCTCCGCGCCCAGGCCATAGCGCGGGTTCAGGCACCACCGCCGCCACTGGCGTATGACGCCGGCCGGCAGGTCGCCCACCATGCGCAGGCGCCTGCCGGGGAAGTAGCCGAAGAGCGTGGTGGATACGGGCACGATCAGCCCCCAGAAAAGCGGCACCATGCGCTTCAGCCGCGGCGCGTTGTCGCGCCAGTAGCCGCTCCCCGCGGCCACGCCCAGCATGCCGGCGATATGGCCGGTGTCCTGCATCAAGCCCGGCAGTTGTGCCCCCAGGCTGTGGCCGACGAGGTACAGCGGTTGGCCCGGCAGCGCGGCCTTGGCCGCCGCCACCACGGCCTCGTAATCCAGCACCCAGTCGGAAATCGTCGCCCGCACGGCGCGCATCGGCCCTTGCAGCGAGTAGCCGTGCCCCCGGTAGTCGAACGTCGTGACGCGGTAGCCCTGCCCCGCCAGCCACTGGGCAAACGCGGCATAAAAATCCTGCCGCACGCCCATCGCCGCGCCGATGACCAGGCTGGCGTGCGCGCCGCCCGGCGGCTCGTAGATGCGCAGCGCCAGCGCGGTGTCGGCATCGACTTGCAGGGTCTCTGGTGTCATGCCATGTCTCCCAGCGAAGTGCCGTTCGGTCTTTGGTCTTCCCACCCCGCCCTCAAGGGCGTAGCGAGCGGGATGAGATGCTAGGCGGACGGAGCACAGGAACCGGAACGTACTTGCTGTACGTGAGGATTCCGCGCACCGCCCAACGACGCAGATCGCCCGCTCGGTAGCCTCACACAGATTCGAAGATGCCGGCGGCGCCTTGGCCTGTTCCTACACACATCGTCACCATGCCGTACTTCAGCTTGTGCCGCCGCAGCGCGTGCACCACGGTAGCGGCGCGAATGGCGCCGGTGGCGCCCAGCGGGTGCCCCAGGGCGATGGCGCCGCCCATGGGGTTGACCTTGGCCGGGTCCAGGCCCAACGTGTTGACCACGGCGAGCGACTGGGCGGCGAAGGCTTCGTTCAGCTCGAACCAGCCAATGTCCTCATGCTGGAGGCCGGCGTAGCGCAGCGCGGCGGGAATGGCCTCGATGGGGCCGATGCCCATGATCTCGGGCGGCACGCCGCGCGCGGCGTAGCTCACGAAGCGCGCCAGCGGCGTGAGGCCGAACTGCTTCACGGCCTTTTCGCTGGCCAGGATCAGCGCGCCCGCGCCGTCGCTGGTCTGCGAGCTGTTGCCGGCCGTCACGCTGCCGCGCGCGGCGAACACGGGCTTGAGCTTGGCCAGGCCTTCGAGCGAGGTGTCAGGGCGTGGGCCCTCGTCCAGGTTCACGGTACGGATCTTGGTGTGGACTTCGCCGGTGGCCAGGTCGGGCGTGCGTTCGACCACGTCGATCGGGGTGATTTCGTCGGTGAATTCACCGGCCTTCTGCGCCTTGATGGCGCGCAGGTGGGACTCCAGCGCGAAGGCGTCCTGCATCTCGCGGGTTACCTTCCACTGCTGGGCCACCTTCTCGGCCGTCAGGCCCATGCCGTAGGCGATGCCGACGTTCTCGTCGCGGGCGAACACCTCGGGGTTGAACGAGGGCTTGTTGCCGCCCATGGGCACCATGCTCATGGATTCGGCGCCCCCAGCGATCAGCACGTCGGCCTCGCCCACGCGGATGCGGTCGGCCGCCATCTGGATGGCCGTGACGCCCGAGGCGCAGAAGCGGTTGACGGTGACGCCGCCCACGGGGTGGCTGAATGCCAGGCCCATGGCGATGCGCGCCATGTTCATGCCCTGCTCGCCTTCGGGGAAGGAGCAGCCGATGATGGAGTCCTCGATCGCCTTGGGGTCGAGCGTGGGCACCTGCAGCATGGCGCTCTTGATGGCGGCGACCAGCAGGTCGTCGGGACGGGTATTGCGGAAGTAGCCGCGGCCCGAGCGCCCGATGGGCGTGCGCGTGGCGGCAACGATGTAGGCTTCCTGGACTTGTTTTGCCATGGGGTACTCCTTCAGTTCTTGGGGCGGCTGGAGGGAATCCAGGCCCAGGTAAATTCACATTGCACCGGCTCGGCGCCGGTTTCGTCGGTCACGGTGACCTGCACCTGCACCTCGCCCTTGTTGCTTTGCTGCATCAGCGCGCGCTGCTCGTCGGTGAGGGTGGCCACGGCGCGCAAGGCGCCCTGGGCGCGTTTCTTGAACGCCACCTTGAGTTCCTTGGCGAGCGGCAGGCAGTCGTCGCGCACGTTCATGCCCACCACCATGCCGGTGGCGGTTTCGGCCAGCAGCGTCATGGCGGCGGCATGCACGCCGTGGATGTGGTTCTGCACGCGGCGCTGGTTGGCCACGGCCACTTCCACGCGCTGCGGCGTCAGCGCCACGTACTGCAACCCGGCCGTGCCGGTGAAGGGCACGGCGCGGCGCAGCACCAGGTTGCGCGCCCAGGGGCGGGCAACCGCAGGCACCCGGTCGAGCTGGCCCAGGGTGCGGGCCAGCCGGTTGGGCGCTGAGGCTTTGCTAGTCATCGGCTCTCCTTGAGTGAGCGGGGTCCGTGGCTGAGGAAGCGTAGCGAGCGGCGTTCAGGCAAGGCGGACGGAGCGCAGGAACCGGAACGTACTTCTGTACGTGAGGATTCAGAGCACCGCCCAACGCTGCATGAAGGTCGCGCAGTAGCTTCATCAGTTACGAACCGGCTTGCCGGTGCTGAGCATGCCCATGATGCGCTCCTGCGTCTTGGGATGCTCAATGAGGCTGCAGAAGGCCTTGCGCTCCATGGCCATGAGGTATTCCTCGCTGACCAGGGTGCCGGCATCCACGTCGCCGCCACAGACCACGCCGGCGATCAGGCTGGCGATGTGGAAGTCGTGCGCGCTGATGAAGCCGCCGTCGCGCATGTTCACGAGCTGCGCCTTGATGGTGGCGATGCCGCTGCGGCCCGCCACGGGGAACAGGCGCTTGTGCGGTGCGCGCCAGCCGCCGTTGGCCATGGCCTTGGCTTCGTTCAGCGCGACGAACAGCAGCTCGTCCTTGTGCGGCACGACGATGTCGCTGTCCAGCAGGAAGCCCAGTTTGCGCGACTCCAGCGCGCTGGTGCCCACCTTTGCCATGGCGGCGGCGGTGAAGCCTTCCGTCAGGAAAGGCAGCACGTCCTTGGAGGTGGATAGCTGCATGTTCTCGGCCGCGCGGCGCGCGATGTAGGTCAGGCCGCCAGCGCCGGGAATCAGGCCCACGCCGACTTCGACCAGGCCGATGTAGCTTTCCATGTGCGCCACGCGGCGTGCCGAGTGCACGGCCAGCTCGCAACCACCGCCCAGGGCCATGCCACGGATGGCGGACACCACGGGCACGTTGGCGTAGCGCAGGCGCAGCATGGTCTGCTGCATCTCGTGCTCGGCGCCCTCGACCGCGCTGACACCGGCCATCATGAAGGCCGGCAGCATGGCCTGCAGGTCGGCCCCCACGCTGAAGGGCTCGCTGCCCGACCAGACCACGACGGCCTGGTAGTCCTTCTCGGCCATTTCCACGGCCAGGTTCAGGCCCTCGCACACATCGGGGCTGATGGCGTGCATCTTGGTCTTGATGCTGGCGATCACGACTTCGTCGTCCAGCGTCCAGAGGCGGATGGCGTCGTCCTCGTGCAGCGTCTTGCCGGCCGTCTTGTAGTCGGGCAGCGCCTCGCCCAGCAGTTTTTCAGGGAAATACTGCTTTTCGTAAACGGGCAAAGCGCGGCGTGCTACGAATTTGTTGGCGGATGCGCTCCAGGAACCCTGCGCCGTGTGCACGCCACCGGCCTCGGCCACGGGGCCCTTGAAGACCCAGTCCGGCAGCGGCGCCTTGCAGAGCGCCTTGCCGGCGTCGATGTCTTCCTGGACCATCTTGGCAACTTCGAGCCAGCCGGCTTCCTGCCACAGCTCGAATGGGCCCTGCTGCATGCCGAAGCCCCAGCGCATGGCCTGGTCGACGTCGCGCGCGTTGTCGGCAATCGTGCCCAGGTGCACGGCGGCGTAGTGGAAGCTGTTGCGCAGGATGGCCCAGAGGAACTGGCCCTGCGCGCCCTCGGCATTGCGCAGGAGCTTGAGGCGCTCGCCCGCGGGCTTTTTCAGCATGCGGCTGTAGACCTCGTCGGCTTTCTGGCCGCCGGGCACGTATTCCTCGCTCTCCAGATCGAAGCGCAGCACATCGCGGCCGACCTTCTTGTAGAACCCTGCCTTGGTCTTCTGGCCCAGGTTGCCCATGTCGATGAGCTTTTGCAGTACCGCGGGCGTGCCGAAGCTGCCGTAGAACGGATCGCTCTGCGCGTCCAGGTTGTCCTGCAAGGTCTTGACGACGTGGGCCATGGTGTCCAGGCCCACCACGTCGGCGGTGCGGAAGGTCCCGCTGCTGGCGCGGCCGAGCTTCTTGCCGGTGAGGTCGTCCACCACGTCGAAGGTCAGGCCGAAGTTCTCGACCTCTTTCATCGTGGCCAGCATGCCGGCGATGCCGACGCGGTTGGCAATGAAATTGGGTGTGTCGTGCGCGCGCACCACGCCCTTGCCCAGGCCGCTGGTGACGAAGGCTTCGAGCTGGTCGAGCACTTCGGGGGCGGTGGTGGGCGTGTTGATGAGTTCCACCAGCGCCATGTAGCGCGGCGGGTTGAAGAAGTGGATGCCGCAGAAGCGCGGCTTGATGTTCTCGGGCAGCGCTTCGGACAGCTTGGTGATCGACAGGCCCGAGGTGTTGGACGCGACGATGGCGTGCGGCGCAACGAACGGCGCGATCTTCTTGTAGAGATCGAGCTTCCAGTCCATGCGCTCGGCGATGGCCTCGATGATGAGGTCGCAGTCACGCAGCTGCTCCAGGTGCTCTTCGTAGTTGGCCTGGCCGATCAGCGCGGCATCGTCCGCCACGCCCAGCGGTGCGGGCTTGAGCTTCTTGAGGTTGTCGATGGCGCGGGTGACGATGCCGTTCTTGGCACCTTCCTTGGCCGGCAGGTCGAACAGCACCACCGGCACCTTGACGTTGACCAGGTGCGCGGCGATCTGCGCGCCCATCACGCCTGCGCCGAGAACGGCGACTTTTTTGACTTGGAATCTGGACATGGATTTTGGTAAGTTCAATCCGTTCGGGCGGAGTTCGCCCAGCCCTGGGCAGCGGCCAGGCCGGCCTCAGGGCGAACGGGGGGTGATAAAGATGCCGCTTACTGGACCCGCACCCAGGTCTGGGTGCGGCCGAACGGGCCGAAGGAGCCGCGCACTTCGAGCTTTTTGCCCCCTTCGATCGGCGTCATGCGCAGCGTGTAGTTGCGGCCGTTCTCGGGGTCGAGGATCTTGCCGCCCTCCCACACGTCCTTGCCCTCGGCCTTCTTGGCGTTGCGGATGATTTCCAGGCCCAGGAGCGGCTTGTCCTTGCGGTCGTCGCTGCACTCCTTGCACAGGTCGTCGGGCTTGGCGTCCTTGGAGAGGCGTTTTTCCAGCACGCCGTTCAGCGCTCCGCCGCCCACATCCTTGATGCGGATTTCCGCCTTGGCTTCACCGGTCTTGTCGTCGATGTTGCGCCACAGGCCTTCCGGCGTCATCTGGGCCAGTGCAGGGGTCGCAAACACTACGAAACCAATAGCTGCAAATGCTTTAATCATGGGCGCTCCAGGGTTGAAAGTGGCAAAAACGGGGGGGCCGGGTTCAGGCCAGGGCCAGATCGGTCTCCATCAAGGACTTGGCGCCGGCCCGCGCCGTGCGCATGAGGCTCGCGGTTTCCGGGAACAGCTTGGCGAAGTAGAAACGCGCGGTCTGCAGCTTCGCACCATAGAACGGATCGCTGTTGCCTGCCGCGATCTCGCGCAGCGCCACCTGGGCCATCCGGGCGAAGAAGTAGGCGAACACCAGATGCCCGGCGACGCGCAGGTAGTCCACCGCGGCGGCACCGACTTCGTCCGCGTTCTGCATGCCGCGGAATCCGAGCTCGGTGGTGAACTTGGTCATCTGGTCGGCCAGGCCGGCGAGCGGGTTGATGAACTCGGCCATCTTCTCGTTCACGCCCTCTTCCTGCACCAGGGCGCCGACCAGCTTGCCGAACTTCTTCAGCGTCGCGCCGTTGTTGCCCAGGATCTTGCGGCCCAGCAGGTCCAGCGACTGGATGGTGTTGGTGCCTTCATAGATCATGTTGATGCGCGCGTCGCGCACGAACTGCTCCATGCCCCATTCCTTGATGTAGCCGTGGCCCCCGAAGACCTGCTGGCACATCACCGTGGCATTGAAGCCGTTGTCGGTCAGGAAGGCTTTGACGATGGGCGTCAGCAGGGCGAGCATTTCGCCCGAATCCTTGCGCACCTTCTCGTCGGGGTGGTGCAGTTCCTTGTCGAGCAGCAGGGCGCAGAAGATCGCCAGCGCCCGGCCGCCTTCGGCGTAGGCCTTGGCGGTGAGCAGCATCTTGCGCACGTCCGGGTGCACGATGATCGGGTCGGCCGGCTTGTCCTTGGCCTTCACGCCCGAAAGGCTGCGCATCTGGATGCGGTCCTTGGCGTAGGCCAGGGCGTTCTGGTAGGCGACCTCGGTCAGCCCGAGGGACTGGTTGCCCACGCCCAGGCGGGCGGCGTTCATCATGACGAACATGGCGGCCAGGCCCTTGTTCGGCTGGCCGACCAGGCTGCCGATGGCACCATCGATGTTGAGCTGCGCCGTGGCGTTGCCGTGGATGCCCATCTTGTGCTCCAGTGCGCCGCAGAAGATCGGGTTGCGTTCGCCCAGGCTCCCGTCCGCATTGACCTTGAACTTGGGCACGGCGAACAGGCTGATGCCCTTGCTGCCGGCGGGCGCATCGGGCAGGCGGGCCAGCACCAGGTGGACGATGTTCGCCGCCATGCCGTGCTCCCCCGCGCTGATGAAGATCTTGTTGCCGGTGATCTTGTAGCTGCCGTCGGGGAGCGGCTCGGCCTTGGTGCGCAGCAGGCCCAGGTCGGTGCCGCAGTGCGGCTCGGTCAGGCACATGGTGCCGGTCCACTCGCCGCTGGTCAGCTTGGGCAGGTAGAGCTTCTTCTGCTCGTCCGTGCCGTGCGCGTGCAACGCCTCGTAGGCGCCGTGCGACAGGCCGGGGTACATGGTCCAGGCCTGGTTGGCCGAGTTCATCATTTCGTACATGCACTGGTTGAGCACGAACGGCAGGCCCTGGCCGCCGTAGGCGGTGTCGCAGGACAGCGCCGGCCAGCCGCCTTCGACGTACTTGGCGTAGGCTTCCTTAAAACCCTCGGGCGTCTTGACCTCGTGCGTCGCCTTGTCGAGCGTGCAGCCTTCGGTGTCGCCGCTGATGTTGAGCGGGAAGATCACGTCGGTGGCGAACTTGCCCCCTTCCTCGATGACGGCATTGAGCGTCTCGGCGTCGACATCGGCGTGCGGCGGCAAGGCCTTGAGTTCGTCGCAGACGCCCAGCACTTCGTGCATCACGAATTGCATGTCGCGTAGGGGCGGCGTGTAAGTAGGCATGTGGACTCCTTGGGGGTTTTACTTGGGGGTGGCGGGGGTGCCCGCCGTCGGCGCGGCGGCCGAGAAGCGGGCAAGAATGTTGTCGAAACCGGTGAGCGCGCGGCCGATGGAGCCGGGGTTCTTCAGGAAACGCGCCTCGTAGTGCAGCGCCAGGATCAGGCCGTGGATCTCGAACAGCATCTGGTCTTCGTTCATGTCGGCCTGCAGTTCGCCCTGCTCCTTGGCCTGGACGATGGCGCGGCGCATGGCGCCGTGCCAGGTCATGACCGATTCCACCAGCGCATCGCGCACCGGGCCGGGCCGGTCGTCGAACTCGATGGCGCCGCTGATGTAGATGCAGCCCGAGTCGATTTCCACCGAGGTGCGCTGCATCCAGTTGGCGAACAGCGCGCGCAGACGGGTCACCCCGCGCGGCGCCGCCATGGCGGGGTAGAACACCTCCTGCTCGAAGCAGTGGTGGTACTCGCGCACCACGGAGATCTGCAGTTCCTCGCGCGAGCCGAAGTGCGCGAACACGCCCGACTTGCTCATGCCCATGAGCTCGGCGAGCGCGCCTATGGACAGGCCTTCAAGCCCGATGTGCGTCGCCAGGCCGAGCGCCGCCTCGACGATGGCGGCCTTGGTCTGCTGGCCCTTTTGCAGGGCGCGCGAACCGGTGCTGCGCGGGCGCGGCTTGCGGGTGGCGGGAGGGGTGTCGGGCATGGCTGCAGAAAAACGAACGATCGTTCTATTCTGCAACAAAATTCGCCCCAGGTCACCTGAGACCCAAAAAATAGAGCGTCGTACCGAAAAAACCGCGCCGCTCGCGGGCAGACGCCCTACATCATCCGCGCCAGGCAGGCTTCGAGCTGCTCGGTGGGCAGACGGCGGAAGTTCGAGCGCACGTAGCGCTGCAGACGGCCCTGGCAGAAGGCGATGAGGGTGCTGGCCGCCACCTGCGCGTCGGCGCTGGGCGCGGCCGAGCCGGCCTGCTGCGCGGCTTCGCGCAGGCATTGGCGCAGCTGCGACTCCAGGCGTTCGAAGCACTGGTTCGCGCGGGCCTGCAGGCGCTCGTGCTCCAGCAGCAGCGCGTCGCCCGCCAGCACGCGCGCAAGCCCCGGGTTGCGCTCGCAGAACTGCAGCACGAGGGCCACGATGCGCGCGGCCTTGGACGCCGGTGGCTCGGTTTCGGCGGCGACGATCTGGCTGCTGCGCGTGAACAGCGCTTCCTCGATGAAATCGAGCAGCGCGTCGAACATCTGCGCCTTGCTGGCGAAATGGCGGTACAGCGCCGCTTCGCTGACGGACAGGCGCGCCGCCAGCGCGGCGGTGGTGATGCGCTCCGCGCCGGGTGCTTCGAGCATGGCGGCCAACGCCTGCAGGACCTGCGCGCGCCGCTCGCCAGGGAGCGGGCGCCGGCGGGCGCCGGCCTCGGAGGTTGGGGCCAGGGCGGCTTCGGAATCGGGCTCGGGGTGCTGCATGGGGGTCATTCTCCTGGCCGTGGCGGTGCTGTGGGGCGCGGCACGGACTCGGCCGCGAACACCATGCGCACGCGCAGGCCGCGTCCGCCGGCGCCGGCGCCGAGTTCGAGGACGGAGCCGTGGGCACGCGCGATTTCGTCGGCGATCGGCAGACCCAGGCCCGTGCCTTCGCCCAGGGTGCCGGGCACGCGGTAGAAGCGCTGCAGCACCTTGTCGTACTCCTGAGGCGGCACGCCGGGACCGTCGTCCTCGACTTCCAGGAAGGGCTGCAGCGTACCGCGCTGCATGCGCCGGCCGCAGCGGATCGTGACGCGGCCGCCGACCGGCGCGTACTTGATGGCGTTGTCCACCAGGTTGGCCAGGAGTTCGCGCAGCAGCCAGCCGTGCCCGCTGGCGTGCACCGGCTCGGCCTCCAGGCCCAGGTCCATGCCCTTGGCGGCAGCGGCGTCAAGGTGCATTTCCAGCGCGGTTTCGCACAGCTGCTGCAGGTCGATACGCTCCTGCGCACCGGCGTCCACATTGCGCGCGTCGGCGCGCGAGAGCGTCAACAGCTGGTGGGCAAGCTGGGAGGTGCGCCGCGTGGCAGCGCGTAGTTTTTCAATCTCTTCCGCTCTCAATGTAATAGCTCCAGAGGCTTGCTGCTTAAGCGCTGAAGCCTGTTTTCCTTCAAAATTCCGGGCACTCCCACCGGACCGCGCCAGCAACGCCCAGGCTTCCACCTGCGCCTGCAGCCCGGCCAGCGGCGTGCGCAGCTGGTGGGCGGCGTCGGCGACGAAGCGGCGCTGGCCGTCGACCTGGGCACTCACCATCTCGAACAGGTGGTTGAGCGCGCGCACCAACGGACGCACCTCGGCGGGCGAGGTGGCTTCGTCGATCGGATTGAGGTCGCGCGGCGAGCGGTGTTCCACCGCCGTCGCCAGGACGACGAGCGGCCGGAAGGCGTGGCCGACCGACCAGTAAATGGCGAGCGCCGCGGCGCCGACCAGCAGCACGTTCGGCAGCACAAGGCGCAGCAGCAGCTGCTGCAACCACTGCTGGCGCGGATCGGAGCCATCGGCCAGCGCCACCACCAGTTCGCCGGCGTTCGTCGCGCCGCGCTGCACGGCCACGCGGTAGGTGACGCCGCCGTACTCGATGCTGTGGAATTCGGCCGCCGTGGTCGTGGGAATGGGGCCCACCACCCAGGCTTCGCCGAGCAACAGCTCGCCGTCGACGCTGCGCACGCTGAAAGCGGTGAATTCGCCGCTGCGGCGCAGGAACTCGTCCACCGGGGGCGCCAGCATCAGGAGCGGCTCGGTACCCGGCATGGTCGCTGCGACCACGGAGTCGGCGAGCGCCGGCAAGAGGCGCAGCAGGCGCTGGTCGTGCTGCGCGGCGGCGTCGTCGGCGGAGCGGAAATCGATGAATGCCGACGCCAGCAGCAGGGCGAACAGCGGCAGCACCAGGAGCAGCAGCAGGCGGTTGCGCAGGTCGGACGTCATCGCCCGCAGGCTCGGGCGTGCCATGGCTCAGGTGCCGGTGTGTTCGAGCCGGTAGCCGAAGCCGCGGATGGAGCGCAGGGCAATGCCGTGCGGCTCCAGCTTGCTGCGCAGGCGCGAGACGTAGACCTCGACGGCGTTGGGCGTGATTTCCTTGTCCCAGCCGGTGAGCGCCTGCAGCAGCTTGTCCTTGCTGGCCGGCTTGGGGGCGTGGATCAGCAGGTATTCCAGCACCGTCCATTCGCGCGGGCCGAGCTCGATCGGCGTCGCCGGCGACCCGCCCGCGCCGGCGATGCTGGCGCGCCGGTTGGCGCTGTCGAGTTCCAGGGCGCCGAACGACAGCACCGCCGTCGTCGCCGCCTGCGAGCGGCGCAGCAGGGCGCGCAGCCGGGCCAGCAGTTCGGGCAGCTCGAAGGGTTTGACCATGTAGTCGTCGGCGCCCAGGTCCAGGCCCTGCACCCGGTCCTGCAGCGCATCGCGCGCGGTCAGGATGAGCACCGGCATGGCCGGGTTGGCCATTTCCGGCCGGCGCAGAAGGCGGGTGAGCTCCAGCCCGTCGATACCCGGCAGGCCGATGTCGATGACGCCGACATCGAACGATTCGCGCGCCAGAACTTCCTGCGCGCGCTCGCCGCTGCCGACCCAGTCCACCGCGTAGCCGGCGTCGGTCAACCCCAGCTTGATGCCGCTGGCCACCATGAGGTCGTCTTCGACAAGCAGCAGGCGCATGGAGCTTCCTCCGATTTCAGTGATTTCGGATCATGGTGCCGAACGCCTGGTCGGAGAGAATTTCCAGCAGCATGGCGTGCGGCACGCGGCCGTCGACGATGTGTACCGCGTTCACCCCGGCCTTGGCGGCGTCCAGCGCGCCGGCGATCTTCGGCAGCATGCCGCCGGAGATGGTGCCGTCGGCGATGAACGCATCGATCTCGCGCGCGCTGAGCTCGGTGAGCAGATCGCCGGCCTTGTTCAGCACGCCGGGAATGTTGGTCAGCAGCATCAGCTTTTCCGCCTGCAGCACCATGGCCAGCTTGCTGGCCACCATGTCGGCGTTGATGTTGTAGCTCTCGTTGTGCTCACCAAAGCCGATCGGGCTGATCACGGGGATGAAGGCGTCGTCCTGCAGCGCCTTCACCACGCCGGGGTCGATGCCGACGATCTCGCCCACCTGGCCGACGTCGTGCTCCAGCGCCGGGTCCTGGTGGTCCTTCATGCGCAGCTTCTGCGCCCGGATCAGGCCGCCGTCGCGCCCCGTCAGGCCCACGGCCTTGCCGCCGGCCTGGTGGATGAGGCCGACGATGTCCTGCTGCACCTCGCCGGCCAGCACCCATTCGACGACTTCCATGGTCTCGGCGTCGGTCACGCGCATGCCCTGGATGAAGTGGCCCTTCTTGCCCAGGCGGTTGAGGGCGGTCTCGATCTGCGGCCCGCCGCCGTGCACCACCACCGGGTTCATGCCGACGAGCTTGAGGAGCACCACGTCCTCGGCGAAGTCGGCCTGCAGTTCGGGGTCGGTCATGGCGTTGCCGCCGTACTTGATGACGATGGTCTTGCCGTGGAACTTGCGGATGTAGGGCAGCGCCTGGGCCAGGATTTCGGCCTTGTCGCGCGGCGAGATGGAGTGCAGCGTGTCGGTCATGGAAATGCGCCGCAGGGCGAATAGCGGGGAAGCGCAAATTGTGCCGCATGCAGCGCATGGCGAGCCGGGACCGCTCTGCCCGCGCCTTGGCCGCCCGCGCGGTCATCAGCTTGCGCAGCCGCTGGGCGCTTCGCGGTCGAACAGCCGACCACGAAGACCACCCCCGCCGCCCGGAACACTGCCCGGGTGTTCACTATATAAAACGTAGCTGCTAACGCTTA
>MEDL01000058.1 GCA_001724785.1 Acidovorax sp. SCN 68-22
TGATGACCTGCAAGCACGACGTCAAGCGCGTCACCATCGACCCCAGCCTGCTGGCCGAGGACAAGGACATGCTGGAGGACCTCGTCGCCGCGGCCTTCAACGCCGCGGTGCGCAAGGCCGAAGACACGTCGCAGGAGAAGATGGGCAAGCTGACGGCGGGCCTGCCGCCGGGCATGAAGTTCCCGTTCTAGAAAAGCGCGAGCCAGCGCCATGGCCGCTCCCCAAGCCCTCGACCTGCTGACCCAGGCGCTGCGCCGCCTGCCGGGCGTGGGTGCCAAGTCGGCGGCGCGCATGGCGTTCCACCTGCTGCAGCACGACCGCGAGGGCGCGCGGCAGCTGGCGCAGGCGCTGGCCGGCGCCGCCGAGAAGGTGCGGCACTGCGCGCGCTGCCACACCTTCACCGAGGCCGAGGTCTGCGCCGTGTGCCAGGATCCGCAGCGCGACGCCACGCGCCTGTGCGTGGTCGAGACGCCGGCCGACCAGGCGGCGCTGGAGCGCACCGGCGCGTTCCGGGGCCTGTATTTCGTGCTCATGGGGCACCTGAGCCCGCTCGACGGCGTCGGTCCGGCGGACATCGGCGTCAAGGCCCTGCTGGAGCGTGCGCAGGACGGGGTGGTGCAGGAAGTCATCCTCGCCACCAACTTCACCGCCGAGGGCGAAGCCACCGCGCACGTGATCGGCGAGGCACTGCGGCGCGCCGGCGTGGCGGTGACGCGCCTGGCGCGGGGTGTGCCGGTGGGCAGCGAGCTGGAATTCGTGGACCTGGGCACGATTGCGCACGCTCTGGCCGACCGGCGCTGACAGCGCGGCAAGCCCGCGCCGGAACCGGCACAATGCGCCGGAACTTCCCAACGCCCCGCAGGGCCTGCCACCATGACTTCTTCCGCTGTCGCCCCTTTTACCCTGGCCTATTGGTGCGTATTGGTCGCCGCCCTGCTGCCCTGGATCTGCGGCCTGCTCGCCAAGCGCACGGGCGTGGGCAAGCGGCGCAGCGAAGGCGGTTACGACAACCACAACCCGCGCGCCTGGCTGGCGGCGCAGCAGGGCGAATCGGCGCGCGCCAACGCGGCGCAGGCCAACAGCTTCGAGGCACTGCCATTTTTCATCGGCGCGGTGGTGATCGCCCACCAGCTGGGCGCGCCGCAGGGCCGTCTGGACATGCTGGCCGTGGCCTTCGTGCTGCTGCGCCTGGTGTACATCGCGCTCTACATCGGCGACAAGGCGACGGCGCGCAGCCTCGTCTGGGGCCTGGCGGTGGCCGTCAACATCGCCATTTTGTTCGCCGGCTACCGCTGACAGGCGCCCGGCCAGAAGGAGCTCCCTCATGAACATCAACCTCAGCGTCGGCCCGCTGGTCGCTCTGCTCGCCGGCATCCTCATCCTGGTATTTCCCAGGCTGCTCAGCACCATCGTGGCGCTGTACCTGATCGTTGTCGGCGTGCTCGGGCTGGTCGGCGTGAACCAACTGCGGTTCTAGTTCTACTTGCGCCTGGACTTGGCGGCCTTGCCGCCCCGAGCGCGTTTGGTCGGGCCGGTGGCGCGTTTGCCGCCGCCGCGCGCGTTGCTCTTGCCGCTTGCCATGCGCACAGGCAAGTAGAGCACCACGCTCTCGCCGGGGCGGAAGCTCGCACCCGATTTGACGTCGTTCCACGTTGCCACGTCGGCCGTGGTGACCCGGTAACGGCGCGCGATGCTCGCCACGCTGTCGCGCCGGCCGGCCTTGACGGTGGTGCGGCGCGTCACTGTCTCCGGTGTGAATGCAATTTGGCCGTTGTCGGCCACGGAGGGGGCGACGTCTGCCTTGGCTGCCGCCGCCCGTGGCACCAGCAGGGCGGAGCCGGCCTTGATCATCATGTTGGGCGGAATGGCGTTGATGCTGCGCAGATCGGCGACGCTCATGCCAGCGCGCTGGGCGGCTTGCGAAACGCTCATGGTGGAAGGCAGGGTCCAGACCGTCCAGCTGGCGTACTGGCCCTGGGTGTAGGCCTCGAAATTGCGCTCGAAGGCCTTGGCGTTGTCCCAGGGCAGCAGGATTTGCGGCGTCCCGGCGGCGAAGATCACCGGGCGGTGCAGCGAGGGGTTGAGCGCCTTGAAGTCTTCCTCGCGCACACCGGCGAATTGCGCAGCCAGGGCCACGTCGATGTCGCGTCGGATATCGATGGTCTCGAAATACGGGTGGTTTTCGATCAGCGGCAGTTCGGTGGCAAACAGGCGCGGGTTGGCAACAATGTTCTTCACCGCCTGCAGCTTGGGTACGTAGAGCCGGGTTTCGGCCGGCAGGGTGAGGTCGCCGTAGCCGGCGGGCAGACCCGCCTTCTGGTTCTTGGCAATGGCGCGGCCCACGTTGCCTTCGCCCCAGTTGTACGCGGCCAGCGCCAGGTGCCAGTCGCCGAACATGTTGTAGAGCTTTTGCAGGTAGTCGAGCGCCGCGCGGGTCGAAGCGAGCACGTCGCGCCGGTCGTCGCGGAAGGCGTTTTGCTTGAGTTCGAAGTAGTCCCCCGTGGCCGGCATGAACTGCCACATGCCCGCGGCCTTGGCCGACGACACCGCCTGCGGGTTGAAGGCGCTCTCCACATACGGCAGCAGGGCGAGTTCGGTGGGCATGCCGCGGCGTTCGAGTTCCTCGACGACGTGAAACAGGTATTTGCGCGAGCGCTCCGTCATGCGCTGCATGTAGTCGGGGCGGCTCGCGTACCACTGCTCGCGTTCGCGCACCAGGTCGCCCTCGAGGTTCGGCATGGCGAAGCCGCGGCGGATGCGGTCCCACATGTCGGTGGGTGGAAACAAGGACGCCACGGTATGGCCGCTGGTCTGCGCCGCCGTGATGGGTTGCAGCGGGCCCTGGGGGTACAGCGGCGTGTGGGGCGCGACCGCTTCGGTGGAGGTTGCCGCTGGGTCGGCGGCGGGCTGGGGCTGGGAGGAGGGTGTCGCGCAGCCGCTGAGCCACAAGGCGCCTGCCAGGCAGGCGATGTGCAGGAGTTTCTTCAAAACTGGTTTTTCCATTCGCGCAGGGCGCCGAAAACGGCCACCGCGTCGCGCGTATCGGTGTGGGGCGCGTGCGCCGCCACGCTGGTGACAACTGCGCGCTCGCGGCTGCGCAGGAAGGGGTTGATGGCACGCTCCACCGCGATGGTGGAGGGCAGGGTGGGCAGGCCGCGCGCGCGCAGCTGCTCGCATTCGGCCTGGTGCGCTGCGAGCGCGGCGTTGTCCGGCTCGACTGCGCGGGCAAAGCGCAGGTTGGCCAGCGTGTATTCGTGCGCGCAGCACACGCGCGTATCGCCGGGCAACGCCGCCAGCGCGCCGAGCGACGCCAGCATCTGCGCCGGCGTGCCCTCGAACAGACGACCGCAGCCGCCGGAGAACAACGTGTCGCCGCAAAACAGCAGCGGGGCCTCGCCGGGGCATTCGGCGTAGTAGGCGATATGGCCCGCCGTGTGGCCCGGCACCTCAAGGACGCGAAAGTCCAGGCCCAGCGCCTCCACGGTATCGCCGTGGCGCAGGCGCTGCACAGGTTCGGGAATGGCTTCCTTCGCCGGGCCCACCACACGCGCGCCGGTGGCGCTGTGCAGCTGGGCCACGCCGCCGACATGATCGGCGTGGTGGTGGGTGACTAGAATGGTTTGCAACGCCAGCCGGTGCTCCCGCAGGCACTCCAGCACGGGCTCTGCCTGCCCCGGGTCCACCACGACGGCTTGGCGCGTGTCATGCAGCAACCACAGGTAGTTGTCGGAGAAGGCGGGAATTGCTATCAGCTTCATGACCGCACAAATTATAGGTTTGCAACAATGGTTTGACTCCCCGCCCGGCAGCTACCTGCTGGACTGGGAGCAGGCCCGCTACGACGAGGCCGTGGTCGATGCCTTCGGCTACCACGGCTTGCAGTTGGGCATGCCGCTGCTCGATGGGCTGCGCGCCAACCGCATGCCGCACCGCTGGTACGCGTTGCCCCATCCCGAGCTGCTGGGCGCTGGCCCGCGGGTGCCGCAGCTCCTGGCCGACCCGGTGGCGTTGCCGTTCCCCGAGAACAGCCTCGACCTGCTGTTGCTGCCGCACACGCTGGAGCAAAGCGACGATCCGCATGCGGCGCTGCGCGAGGCGGCGCGCGTGCTGGTGCCCGAAGGGCGGCTGGTCATCAGCGGCTTCAACCCGGTCAGCCTGTGGGCGTGGCGCCAGGCGCGTGCGCGCTGGTACCAGCGGTTGGGTTACGGCAGCCTCTACCTGCCGGACAGCGGTGAGGCCATCGGCCACTGGCGCCTGCGCGACTGGCTGCGCCTGCTGAGCCTGGATGTGCAATCGCTGGAGCTGGGCTGCTACCGCCCCGCGGTGCGCAGCGCCCACTGGCTGCGCCGCTTTGCCTGGATGGACCCGGTCGGCGCGCGCGCCTGGCCGATCTTCGGCGCTGCTTATTTCGTGGTCGCGGTCAAGCGCGTGCACGGCATGCGTCTGCTGGAACCCGCCTGGCGCACGGGCGCCAAACACGCGGGCGCCTCGGTGCCGGTGGCCAACCGCCGCGCCGTGCCCGCTGATGGAATCGAACGAACTGGGAACTAGGCGTGAACGATATCGTGATCTATACCGACGGGGCGTGCAAAGGCAACCCCGGCCCGGGCGGCTGGGGCGTTTTGCTGCGCTCGGGCGCGGTGGAAAAAGAACTCTTTGGCGGTGAGCGCGAAACCACCAACAACCGCATGGAGCTGATGGCGGTGATCGAAGCGCTGGCGGCACTCAAGCGGCCCTGCGCCGTGACGCTCTACCTCGACAGCGAATACGTGCGCAAGGGCATCACCGAATGGATCCACGGCTGGAAGGCGCGTGGCTGGCGCACGGCGGCAAAGCAGCCGGTGAAGAACGTGGAGCTCTGGCAGCGCCTGGATGCCCTGGTGCATGGCGCCGGCCACCGGATCGATTGGCGCTGGGTCAAAGGCCATTCGGGCGACCCCGGCAACGACCGGGCCGACGAACTGGCCAACCGGGGCGTGGAGCTGGCCCTGGGCCGCGCCAGCGTGCCTATGTAAACCCTGGGTAAAGTGCCGCGCTGGCGTGGCGCGGGCCGGGCGGGCGGAAAGCGGCGCTGCTACATTCAGACGCTGTTTTTGGCGGTGACCGGGGTAGGGCAATTTTTCATGGCTTCCAGAAGTTTGCGACTCTTGACGGCATGCGTGGCCTTGTGCGTGGCGGGCGCTGCCGCGTGGTGGTGGCAGCGTTCGGCCGTGAGCGTGGAAGTCGCGACCGTGCAGCAGCGCGACCTCGTGGAGAGCGTGCAGGCCGTGGGCAGCCTGCGCTCGCAGAACAGCGTGGTGCTGCGCCCCGAAGTCGCCGGGCGGGTGGTCGCCCTCGGATTTCGCGACGGCCAGCGCGTGCGCAAGGGCGCGCTGCTGGTGCAGCTCGACGACCAGCTGCCGCGCGCGCAGGTGGCGCAGGCGCAGGCCGAAGTGTCGATCGCGCGCGCCAACGACCAGCGCAACCGCGAACTGGTGGCGCAGGGCTTTGTCAGCCAGCGCACGCGCGACGAAAGCGCCGCCAACCTGCAGGTGGCCCAGGCCAAACTTGCCCTGGCAGAGGCCACCGCGGCGCGGCTGCGCATCGTGGCGCCCTTTGATGGGGTGGCCGGCATTGGGAAGGTGAGCGTGGGGGAATACGTCAAGGACGGCGCCGAGATCGTCAACCTCGAAGACCTGGACCATTTGTTCGTCGATTTCCGCCTGCCCGAGCGTTACCAGAGCGAGGTGCGGGTGGGCCAGGCCGTGCAGGTGGCGCTGGACGCACTGCCGGGTGTGCCCAGGAGCGCGCAGGTGCGCGCGCTCGATCCGCTGATCGATGCCGACGGGCGCTCGCTCGCCGTGCGCGCCAGCCTGGACAACCCCGGCCTGCAGCTGCGCCCGGGCATGTTTGCGCGCGCCACCCTGCAACTCTCCGAGCGCAAGGGAGCGCTCGTGGTGCCCGAGGAAGCCGTGGTGCCCCAGGGTGCCGGTGCGCACGTGTTCCGCGTCGTGGCCGGTGCGGACGGCAAGCCGGCGGCCGAGCGCGTACCCGTGCAACTGGGTCTGCGCGCGGACGGGCTGGTGGAGGTCCTGCAGGGCGTGGCACCCGGTGAGACCGTGGTGACCGCAGGCCAGCAGCGCCTGCAAAAGGGCCTGACACCGGTGCAGATCGCATCGGCGGGCGCGGGCCAGACGGGTACGCAGCCGGCGCCCGCCGAGCGCCCAGCCGCTAGGGCCAGCCATGCAGCTTGCCGAAATGTCCGTTCGCCGCCCGGTGCTCGCCACCGTGCTCTCGCTGCTGGTGCTGCTCATCGGCGCGGTCAGCTTCACCCGCCTGTCGGTGCGCGAATACCCCAAGATCGACGAGCCGGTGGTGACGGTACGTGTCAACTACGCCGGCGCGTCGGCCGAGGTGATGGAGTCCCAGGTCACCAAGCCGCTGGAGGACTCCATCGCCGGCATCGATGCGGTCGATGTCATCACCTCCATCAGCCGCGCCGAGCAAAGCCAGATCAGCGTGCGTTTTCGCCTGGAAAAGGACGCCGACAACGCCGCCGCCGAGGTCCGCGACCGCACGGCGCGCGTGCGCAACCGCCTGCCCGATGCGGTGGACGAACCCGTGATCGCCAAGGTCGAGGCCGATGCCTTTCCCGTGATGTGGCTCGCCTTCAGCAGCGAGTCGCGCAGCCCGCTGGAGATCAACGACCTGCTGGCGCGCATCGTCAAGCCGCGCCTGCAGACCGTGACCGGCGTCGCCGACGTGCCGATCTACGGCGAGCGCCGCTACGCCATGCGCGTCTGGCTGGACCCGCAGCGCCTCGCGGCCTACCAGCTCACCACGCAGGACGTGGAAGACGCCATCCGCCGCGCCAACCTGGAGCTGCCCGCCGGGCGCATCGAGTCCGACCAGCGCGAGTTCAGCGTCACCGCGCAGACCGACCTGCAGCGGCCGGAGCAGTTCGCCGCCATCGTCATCCGCCAGGCCAACGGCTTTGCCGTGCGCCTCTCGGACGTCGCCCGGGTGGAAGAGGGGCCGGCGAGCGAGCGCAGCAAGGTGCGCATCAACGGCCGTTCGGCGATTTCCGTGGGTGTGGTGCGCCAGGCCACGGCGAACCCGCTGGAGCTTTCCGCGGGCGTACGCGCCATGCTGCCCACGCTGCGCGCCGACCTGCCGGCGGATGTGAACGTCGATATCGCCAACGACAACTCGTTGTTCATCGACCGCTCGGTCAAGAGCGTCTACACCACCATCGCCGAGGCGGTGCTGCTGGTGGCCGTGGTCATCTTCGTCTTCCTGCGCACGCTGCGCGCTTCCATCATCCCGCTGGTGACGATTCCCGTGAGCCTGGTCGGCAGCTTCGCGCTCATGCAGCTGGCCGGTTTTTCGATCAATACGCTGACGCTGCTGGCCCTGGTGCTGGCCATCGGCCTGGTGGTGGACGACTCCATCGTCATGCTGGAGAACATCTTCCGCCACATCGAGGAAGGCATGGCGCCGTTTGCCGCGGCCATCCGGGGCGCACGGGAAATCGGTTTCGCCATCGTCGCCATGACGCTTACCCTGGTGGCGGTGTACGCGCCGCTCGCCTTCACGCCGGGGCGCACCGGGCGCTTGTTCGTCGAGTTCGCGCTGGCGCTTGCCGGCGCGGTGGTGGTATCGGGCTTCGTGGCCCTCACGCTCACGCCCATGCTGTGTTCGCTGCTGCTGCGCCACAACCCCAAGCCGCACTGGTTCGACCGCAGCATGGAGCGCTGGTTGACGCAGTTGTCCGATGCCTACGCGCGCCTGCTGCGCTGGGTGCTCACGGCGCGTGCCGGCGCGGTGGGCAGCGTGCGCGGCACGCTCTTGCAGGCGCGCTGGCTGGTGCTGGGCGTGATGCTGCTGTGCGCCGTGGTGATTGCCCTGGTCTGGCCGCGCATGAAGCAGGAGCTCTCGCCGCTGGAGGACCGGGGGACGATCCTCGCCGTGGTGAACGCGCCGGACGGCTCAACGCTGGCCTACACCAACCGCTACGCCCTGGCGCTCGAGGAAATCGGCCGCGACTACCCGGAGTTCGACCGCATCTACGCCAGCATCGGCAACCCCACGGTGTCGCAGGGCAGCGTGGTGTTCCGCACGGTCGATTGGGAGCAGCGCGAGCGCAGCACCCTGGCCCTGGCGCGCGAGATGCAGCCCCGCATGGCCGCCCTGGCCGGGGTGAACGCCTTTCCCACCACGCCGCCCTCGCTCGGCCAGGGCTTTCGCTCGCGCCCGCTGGAATACGTCATCCAGACCTCGGAGAGCTACGAGAAGCTCAGCGCCGTCGCCCAGCAGTTCCTCGCCGCCATGGCGCAGAACCCGGGCTTCGTCTCGCCGGATGTGGACCTGCGCCTGAACAAGCCCGAGCTGCGCCTGGACGTGAACCGCGAGCGTGCGGCCGACCTCGGCGTGAGCGTGGACGCGGTGGCGCGCGCCATCGAGACCATGCTCGGCGGGCGCACCGTCACGCGCTACAAGAAGGGCGCCGAGCAGTACGACGTCATCGTGCAGACCGAGGACAGCGCGCGCAGCACGCCGCAGGCCATCGACGCCATCAACGTGCGCGGGCGGGCCGGCACCATGGTGCCGCTGTCCAGCCTGGTGACGGTGCGCGAGAGCGTCAGCCCGCGCGAGCTGAACCACTTCGGGCAGCGCCGCTCGGTGACCATCACTTCCAACCTCTCACCCGATTACTCGCTGGGCCAGGCGCTCACCTTCATGGACCAGACGGCGGCCAAGGTGCTGACGCCCGGATACACCACCGACCTGAACGGCACCTCGCGCGAATTCCGCAGTTCCCAGGGCGCGCTCGGCGTGGTGTTCGTGCTGGCGCTGGTGTTCATCCTGCTGGTGCTGGCGGCGCAGTTCGAAAGCTTCGTCGATCCGCTCGTCATCATGCTGGCGGTGCCCCTGTCCATGACGGGTGCGCTGCTGGCGCTGCAGTGGAGCGGCGGCTCGCTGAACGTGTATTCGCAGATCGGGCTCATCACCCTGGTCGGGCTGATCACCAAGCACGGCATCCTGATCGTCGAATTCACCAACCAGCTGCGCGAACAGGGCCTGGAGATGATCGACGCGCTCGTCAAGGCGGCGGCGCAGCGCCTGCGCCCGATCCTCATGACCACCGGCGCCATGGTGCTGGGCGCGCTGCCGCTGGCGCTGGCGCGTGGTGCAGGAGCCGAGACGCGCACGCAGATCGGCTGGGTGATCGTCGGCGGCATGCTGCTGGGCACGTTCCTGACGGTGTTCGTCGTGCCCACGATGTACGCGCTGCTCGCCCGGCGGCGCGTTCCAGGGGCCCGGCAGGAGCCGGCCCCAGCCGCCAAGGCCGCACACTGATACTGCAAAAAGAGTAGCTGTAAACCTAGACGGGTATTGCGCTAGCGGCCAATTTTCATCAAATTTCAAGGCATGGTGCTGACGTAGGCCGCCACGGCGGCGATGTCTGCGTCCGCCATCTGGCGCGTGTTGGGCTGCATGATGGAATCGGCGCGTGGGCTCTTGCCGTCGCGGTACAGCGTCAGCGTCTTGGACAGGTAGCCCGCCTGCTGGCCCGCGACGCGCGCGATCTGCGCGTTGCCGCGCCCGTCGGTGCCGTGGCAGCGGAAGCACACCTTGCCGTAGTACGCCTGGCCGCGCGCTGCCAGCGCGGCGTCGGCGGCGGGGTGCACGGTGACCTGCTGCGCCGAATAGAACAGGACGATGCCGATTTTCTCGTCCGCTTCGAGCGCGCGCACCATGCCTTCCATCCACATGTCGCGGCGCCGGCCGTCGGCGAACTGGCGCACCTGCTCCAGCAAATAGGCGGGGTTCTGCCCGGCGAGGTTGGGCACCAGGGTGCTGGGGCTGTTGCCGTTGGCGCCGTGGCAGTTGGCGCAGACGGCGGCGGCCTTGCGACCGCTCGCCAGCAGTTGCTGCGCCAGGGCAGGGTCGGCCTGGGCCTGGGCGAAGCGGGCATCCAGGTCGGCAGCGGCGCTGGCCCGGGCACGCGCCGTCTGCGCAAGGGCATCGGGCGCGGCGCACACGGCCAGGGCCGCTGCCAGAAGGGAAACACGGAAAAGCATCGGATCAATGGCCTTATAAAGAATAAGGTCATTATCGGCAGCCTTCGTCGCGGCGCCTTGATGCCCGTCAACCGGGCCCGATGCGCGGCCGTCAGACCCCAGCGGCGCCGAGCGCCTGTGCCACGGCTTCGGAGGAGGGTGGCCGCACCACGCGCGCCACTTCCTGCCCGCCGCGCAGCACGACCAGCGTGGGCCAGAGCTTGACGCCGAAGCTGCGGCCAAGCGGGCGCCCCTTGCCGTCCTCGACCTTGATGTGCGCGAGGGCCGGATGGGCGCGCAGCGCCTCCTCGATGAGCGGCTGCGCCGCCTGGCAATGGCCGCACCAGGGGGTGCCGAATTCCAGCAGTGTGGGTTCTGCAAGCTGCTCGATCTCCTGGCGCGTGGGTTCGGTGGCCAGGTGCTGGGAGGTGTAAGGCATGGGAAGCTTTCGCAGGAACGGTGTGGCGGCCAGGGTAACCCGCCCGCGCGGGCCGTGTTGTGGGACCGCGCCGCCCCTGGGCTAGGATGGCCATTGCCGCCGGACTTTCCCGCGCCCTGCTTTGCGCGTTCGCGGCACCGCACTTGAGAGGCCCATGACCGACGATTTTTGTACTTCCCTCGGCGACGAATTGCGCCGCGCCGCGGCCGAGGTGCCCGAGCAGACCTTCATCCGCATGGCCGCGGGCGAATGGACGTACCGCCAGTTCAACGATGAGAGCGATCGGCTTGCCGCCGGCCTGCACGCGCAGGGCGTGCGCCGGGGCGACAACGTCAGCTTGCTGCTGCCCAATTGCATCGAGCTGGCCTTGCTGTGGTTCGCGCTCGCCAAGCTGGGGGCGGCGGCGGCGCCGGTGAACACCTCGTTTCGCGGGGCCGTGCTGGCCGACGCGGTGAACCTGGTGGAAAGCCGCCTGGCGGTGGTACACGCCGAACTGCTGGAACCCTGGCAGCAGATCCGGGCCGAACTGGCGGGCATCGCGCAGGTGTTCGTGCTCGGCACCGGGCCGGTGGCGGGCGCCGTGGGCGCGCCGTACGAGCGGCTGCGCAGCGTGGCGCCTGGGAGCGAGACGCTGCCCCGGCCGGACGTGGGGTTCGACGAACGCTGCCTGTTGCTCTACACCTCCGGGACCACCGGCCGCTCCAAGGCGGCCATGATTGCCCACCGCTATGTGCTCGCCCAGGCGCGCGGCTTCATCAAGGGGCTGGAGCTGCGCCCGGACGACGTGCTGTATTGCCCCTACCCCATGTTCCACCTCGACGCCACCGTGCTCACCATCGCCCCGGCGCTGCTGCTGCGCGGCGTGGCGGCGCTGGGCGAGCGCTTCAGCGTGTCGCGCTACTGGGACGAGGTGCGCGCCCTGCAGGCGACGGTGTTCGACTTCATGGGTGCGACCATCACCATGCTGTGGAAGCAGGCGCCTTCGCCGGGCGACCGGAACCACCGCGCCCGCCTCGGCTGGGGCGTTCCGCTGCCGAGCTTCACGCCGGAATTCGAAGCGCGGTTCGGTTGCCGGCTGGTGGAGCTGTACGGCTCGACCGAGGTCGGCGCCGCCATGTTCACCCCGCTGCACGCGCCGCGCCGCATGGGTTCGTGCGGCACGCTGGCGGCTGGATTCACGGCGCGGCTGGCGGATGCGCAGGGCTTCGAGGTGCCCCGTGGCCAGGTGGGCGAACTGCTCATCCGGCCCGAACAGCCGGCGCTCCTGACGCAGGGCTATTACGGCATGCCCGAGGCGACGTTGGCCGCGTTCAAGGACCTGTGGTTCCACACCGGCGACATGATGCGCCAGGACGAGGACGGCTACATGTACTTCGTCGGCCGCAGCAAGGACATGGTGCGCCGGCGCGGCGAGAACATCTCCAGCGCCGAGGTGGAAATGGGCATCGAAACCCACCCGGAAGTGCTCGAATGCGCCGTGTACGGCGTCCCCAGCGAGTTCACCGAGGAAGAAGTCATGGCCAGCGTGGTCCTGCGGCCCGGCGCCACGCTCACCGCGGCGGGCCTGGCGGCGCACTGCGCGGAGCACATGGCGCGCTTCATGGTGCCGCGCTACCTGCGTTTTCTGCCGGCCCTGCCCAAGACGCCCACCGACAAGGTGGAGAAGTTCCGCCTGAAGGACGAAGGCGTGGTGCCGGGCACCTGGGACCGCGAGGCGGCGCCGGGCGGCAGCGGCTGATCTGTTTTCTTGTACTTTTCCAGGAGTTTTCCATGGCCTTTGCCTCCCACGCCATCCAGGGCACCGTCAGCCTCGTCACCCTGCAGCGCCCCGAGCGCCTGAACGCCATCAGCGGCGACCTGCTGGTCGATCTGCACCGGGCGCTGCAGGCCGCCCAGGCCGAGCCCGCCACCCGCGCCATCGTGCTCACCGGCGCCGGACGCGCCTTCTGCGCCGGCGACGACCTCAAGGAATTCGCCGAGCAGGCGGAAAGCCCCGCCGCCATCGCCGAGCATTGCGAGCGCATCCAGACCATCACGCGCGACATCATGTTCGGCCCCAAGCTGGTGGTGGGCGCGGTGCACGGCTACGCCGTCGGGGGCGGTTTCGAATGGGTGCTCAACTGCGACCTGGTCGTCGCGGCCGACACCCTGGTGTGCTTCTTCCCCGAGATGGCGCTCGGCCATTTCGTCACCGGCGCCGTGACGCACCTGCTGCCGCAGGCGCTGGGCCACCAGCGGACCATGGAACTCATCGTGCTGGGCGAGCGGCAGAGCGCGGAGGATCTCGCGGCGCTCGGCCTGGTGAACCGGGTGCTGCCCGAAGCCGACATGCTGCCCGCGGCCATGGCGCTGGCCGCCGAGGTGGCCACGCGCTCACCCGGCGCGACCGCCCGGCTCAAGCGGGCCTTGGTGGGCGGCGTCGGTGCGGGCGTGGCCAGCGCCCTGGCGCTGGAGCAGGAAGCGGCGGGCGCCTGCTTTGCCGACCCCGACACGGCGCGGCGCGTGGAGGCGTTCGCGCGCCAGCGCCTGTAGGCCCGGCGGGCGCCTACATGGCGCCTTCGAACACCATCACGTCGACCAGGTCGCCGGCCGCGACGTCGCCACCCGCGTGCGGCAGCACGATCAGCCCGTTGGCCTGCACCATCGAGCTGAGCACGCCCGACCCCTGATTGCCCGCCGCGCGCACCTCCAGTTGGCCATCCGCACCCCGGGCGACCAGGCCGCGCTGGTATTCGGTGCGGCCCGGCTTCTTGCGGATGGCGCTGGCGCTGCGCGCGCGCAGCAGGGGGGGCGCCGGTTCGGTGCTGCCCATCATGCGCAGCAGGGCGGGGCGCACGAAGGCAAGGAAGGTCACCATCACCGCCACGGGGTTGCCCGGCAGGCCGAACAGCACGGCATCCTGGGGGGCGGATGCACTATTAAAAGAAGAGCTACTAGCGCTTTCTGCATAAGCGCTAGAGGCACTTTTTGCCAATATTTCGTGCCGGGCGATCCGCCCCACCGCCATGGGCCGGCCGGGCCGCATGGCGATGCGCCAGAAGGCCACGTCGCCCAGCTCGCGCATCAGGTGGCGCGTGTGGTCGGCCTCGCCGACGCTGACCCCGCCGCTGGTGATCACCGCGTCGGCCTGCCGTGCGGCGTCCGCGAAGGCTTCGCGCAGGGCGGCGGGTTCGTCCCGCACGACGCCCAGGTCGATGGCCTGCACGCCCAGCCGGGCGAGCAGGCCGAGCAGGGTGAAGCGGTTGCTGTCGTACACCGCGCCCTCGCGCGGCGCCTCGCCCAGGCTCAGGATTTCGTCGCCGGTGGAAAAGTAGGCCACGCGCAGGCGGCGCAGCACCTGCACCCGCGCCAGGCCCAGGCTGGCCAGCAGGCCGAGCGCCGCGGGCCCCAGGCGCGTGCCGGCGGCCAGGGCCACCGCGCCTTGCATCAGGTCTTCACCAGCGAAACGCCGGTTGTCACCGGGGCGCAGCAGATCGGGCGGGATGTGGATGTGTTCGCCGTCGGCCTGGGTGAACTCCTGGGGCACCACGGTGTCGAGCCCGTCCGGCATCATGGCGCCCGTCATGATGCGCAGGCATTCGCCGGCCTGCACCACGCCGCTCCAGGCCGCCCCCGCGAAGGCCGTGCCGACCACGCGCAGGCGCAGGCCCTGGCCGGCCTGCAAGGCGGCGCCGTCAAAGGCGTAGCCGTCCATGGCCGAGTTGTCGTGCGGCGGCACGCTGATGGGCGAGACGAGGTCGGTCGCCAGCACGCGGCCCAGCGTCTCGTGCAGCGGCAAGGTTTCGCGTCCCTGCACCGGCTGCACCAGTTGCTCCAGGAATTGCGCGACCTGCGCGGTCGTCATGGCCTGTGGGTCGTAGCCCTGCAGGCCGGCGGCAATCTCGTCCAGGCGGGTCATGAAAGGGTCAGGGAAAAAGGCCGGGCCTCAGGCGCGGGTTTCGAGCGCGTGCAGCTCGGCCAGGGTGTTGGCGTTGAAGAAGGCGCCGGGGTCGTCGCCCGGCGCGTCGAACGGCACGCTGACGCAGCGCTGCTGCCCGGTCCAGGCGTCGATCTTGCGGCCGCCGCCCTGGGTGAAGCGCACCAGGCTTTCGAGCAGCTCCACGCGCAGCAGGCAGAACACCGGCTGGGGGCGCACGCGCATGCTGCCGTCCGGCCCGGCTTCCGGCGCGGCGGCCATGGCGATGTCGGCCTGCTCGCGCTCGGCCGCATCGGCCAGGCGGCGCGCCAGATCGTGCGGGAAGAGGGGGGTGTCGCAGGGCACGGTGAGCAGCCAGGGCGTCTCGCAGCGCTCCAGCCCGGTGAGAAAGCCCGACAGCGGCCCGGCGTAGTCGCTCTCGGCGTCGGGCCAGACGGGCACGCCGAAGGCTTCGTAGGCCGCGAGGTTGCGGTTGGCGTTCACCATCACGCTGCCCACTTGCTGCTGCAGGCGCAACAGGGTGTAGAGCGCCAGGGGCACGCCGCGAAAGGCCTGCAGGCCTTTGTCCACGCCGCCCATGCGCGAGCCGCGCCCGCCGGCGAGCACCATGCCGGTGATGTGCTGGGTGTCGATCATGTCTTTGGGGGCCATTGCGTGTTCAGCTGGCGCGGCCCAGGCCAAGGCAGCCGAGCAAGGGCCGCCCCGCAGTGAGGGCTGCGTCCCCCTTCCCGTGCGCAGCACGAGAGAAGGGGGAAGCGACGAAGTCGCTCAGGGGGTTGTAGCGCTTGCTCATCCACCGATGTAGCTCATTTCGACGCGGCCGCGTGGCGGGCCCTCGCCAGGGGCCGACGGCAGGCTGGCGCGCAGCTCCGAATAGCGGTCGGCGCGGCCCTGCCAGATGGCGGCCACGGCCGCGCTCAGGGCCGCGTCGTCGGCGCCGCCGCGCAGCAGGGCGCGCAGGTCGTAGCCCTGGCCGGCGAACAGACACAGGTACATGCGCCCTTCCGTCGAGAGGCGCGCGCGGTTGCAGGCCCCGCAGAAGGCCTGGGTGACGCTGCTGATGACACCGATCTCGCCCAGCCGTGGGTCGTACCGGCCGCTGGCATCGGCATAGCCCCAGCGTTCGGCCGTCTCGCCGGGCGCGCTCGGCGCGAGCGGCACCAGCGGCAACTCGGCGCGCAGGCGCGCCACGAGTTCGCGCGACGGCAGGACTTCGTCCATGCGCCAGCCGTTGGTCGCGCCCACGTCCATGTACTCGATGAAACGCAGCGTGGTCCCGGTGCCGCGGAAATGCCGCGCCATGGGCAGGATCTCGTGCTCGTTGCTGCCGCGCTTGACGACCATGTTGACCTTGAGGCCTTTGAACCCGGCGGCGCGCGCCGCGTCGATGCCGGCGAGCACGTCGGCCACGGGGAAGTCCACGTCGTTCATGCGCCGGAACACGGCGTCGTCCAGGCCGTCGAGGCTGACGGTCACCCGGTCCAGACCGGCGGCCTTGAGGGCATGCGCCTTGCGCGCCAGCAGCGAGCCGTTGGTCGTGAGCGTCAGCTCGGGGGCGCTGCCGTCCACCGTGCGCAGGGTGGCGAGCTGGGCCACCAGCTCCTCGATGTCCTTGCGCAGCAGCGGCTCGCCGCCCGTCAGGCGGATCTTGCGCACCCCGTGCGCCAGGAAGACGCGCGCCAGGCGGGTGATTTCCTCGAAGCGGAGCAGCGCGGCATGCGGCAGGTAGGCGTGCTCCTTGTCGAACACTTCCTTGGGCATGCAGTAGTTGCAGCGGAAGTTGCAGCGGTCGGTGACGCTGATGCGCAGGTCGCGCAGCGGGCGGCCGAGCGTGTCGGCCAGGTGGCCCGACGCCGGCGCGGCGCGGCCGGCGGGCACGGCCAGCGCCGCCACCCGCGCATCGACCAGGGGAATCACGCGTTCAGCCATGGCCCGATTCTGCCGCACACCCCCGGTAGGGGCTTTGCGCTGGCGCAGGGCGCCCCGCGCCTGGAACGTGGGCACGTTCTCAGACGCAGCGGGCGCCATCGACCTCGATGCACACGCCGCTCACGAAGGCTGCCTCGTCGCTGGCCAGGTACAGCGCCGCGTTGGCGACGTCGAGCGCGGTGGAAAAACGCCCCAGCGGAATGCTGGCGAGGAATTTCGCGCGGCGTGCTTCGTCGACCGGCCCGCCGGCGAATTCGGCCGCGAGGCCCGTGTCGGGGTTGAAGACCGGGTTGATGCAGTTGACGCGGATGTTCTCCGGGCCGAGTTCCGCCGCCATGGACTTGCTGGTCGTGATCACCGCGCCCTTGGAGCCGTTGTACCAGGTGAGCCCCGGGCGCGGCCGTATGCCCGCCGTCGAGGCGATGTTGATGAAGCTGCCGCCGCTGCCGCCCGGGTTGGCGCGCATGGCGGGGACAGCGTGGATGGCCGTGAGGTAGATGCTCTTGACGTTCACGGCGTAGACCTTGTCGAACTCCTCCTCGCTGACCTCCAGCAGGGGGCGGTTGCGGTGCGTCCAGCCGGCGTTGTTGACCACCACGTCGAGGCGGCCGTGCTCCCGGAGCGCCTCGGCGACCAGGGCCTGGACCTCGGCCGAGCGCGTCACATCGGCCGGACAGCACTGCGCCTGCCCGCCGGCGGCGCGGATCGCCTCGGCCACGCGCTCGCCGGCCTCGGCGTTCACGTCGTTCACCAGCACGCGCGCGCCCTCGGCCGCCAGGCGGCGGGCGATGCCCTCGCCGATGCCGCTGCCCGCGCCGGTGACGATGATGGACTTCTGGGCCAGGCGCATGGTGGTCTTTCGTTGGGGGTGGGTAAAAGGGGGTAGGCCCGGCGGGCGCCCTATTCTGGCGCCAAGCCGCGCCGCCTGCCGGCGCGCGGGCTTGATGCCGGTCAGTATGCCGGTTGCTGCATCGCAGCATGATCGCGTTTCGGGCCCATCCCGGGCCGTCTGGAGCCCTACCGTGATCCCGCTACCTCCCTGCCGCCGACCCTGTATCGCCACCCGCCGCGCTGTGGTGCAAACCCTGGCGGCCAGCCTGCTCCTGCCCGCCATGGGGGCCGCACAGGCGCAGATTGCCGTGTCCACGGCCATCAACCGCATCGCCCGCTACCGCGCGCTCTCGCAGCGCATCGCCAAGGTGTACGTGCAGATGCAGCTCGGCGTGCTGCCCGACCAGGCCGCCGCCGCCCTGGCGGCGGCGCAGAAGCTGGTGCGCAGCGGCTTCGAGGATTTGCAGAAGGTGCCCTGGCCGGCCGAGCTCGCCGGGCAGATCGCGGCGGTGCGTGGCGCGGTGGATACGCTGCAGGCGCTGCTCGTCGTGCCGCCGAGCATGCCCTCGGTGCTGGCCGTCGCCGCGCAGGCCGACCGCGTGCTGGCCATCGCCAACACGGCCACCGAAGCGTTCGAGAAATCCTCCAAGGCGGCCACCGCGAAGCTGGTGAATGTGGCGGGGCGCCAGCGCGCGCTGTCGCAACGCCTGGCCAAGAACTACTTCCTGCTCGCCACGGGCGGGGAATTCAAGGGCGCGCGCGAGGAACTGGCGAGCGATGCGCAGGAATTCCGCAGTGCCATGGGCTTTCTAAGTGCGGCGCCGTTGTCCACCCCCGCGATCCGCGAGGAACTTGCGCTCGGCGAGGGGCAATGGCTGTTCTTCGGCGCCGCCCTGCAGCGCAAGGCCGATGCCCGTGGCCTGGCCGATGTGGCGACCACCAGCGAGCGCCTGCTGGAAGTGACGGACCGCCTGACCAACCTGTACGACGCCGCCCTCAAGGAAATCCTGGGCTGAAGAGGCCCGGGCCGCGCTCAGCCGTGGCGGATGGCGACGGTCTTGAGCGTGGTGAAGCCGTACAGCGCCTCGAATCCTTTCTCGCGCCCGTAGCCCGAGGACTTCACGCCGCCAAAAGGCAGCTCCACGCCGCCGCCCGCGCCGTAGTTGTTGATGAACACCTGGCCGCTCGCCAGGCGCCGCGCCATGCGCAGCTGGCGCGCGCCGTCGGCCGTCCAGACGCCGGCCACCAGGCCGAACCGCGTGCCGTTGGCGAGCTGCACGGCGTGGTCCTCGTCGTCGAACGGCATGGCGCACAGCACCGGGCCGAAGATTTCCTCCTGCGCCAGGCGGTGGCCGGGCGGCACGTCGCGCAGCAGCACCGGCGCGGCGTAGAAGCCTTCGGCGGGCGCTTGCGGTACCACGCTGCCCTCGGCCACGGTGGCGATGCCGGCGGCGCGCGCGTCTTCCAGGAAGCCGAGCACACGCTCCTTCTGCGTGGCGCGGATCAGCGGGCCGAGGTCCAGGTCCATGGCCGCCGGCCCGGCGCGCAGGCGGTGGAAGCGCTGGCCCAGGCGTTCGAGCAGCGGTTCGTACAGGCTGCGCTCCACCAGCAGGCGCGAGCCGGCCGAGCAGGTCTGGCCGGCGTTCTGCACGATGGCGTTGACGATGGCCGGCAGGGCGGCGTCGAGGTCGGCGTCGGCAAACACGATCTGCGGGCTCTTGCCGCCGAGCTCCAGCGTCACCGGGCAGTGGCGCTCGGCGGCGGCCTGGGCGATCAGGGTGCCGACGCCGGGGCTTCCCGTGAAGCTGATGTGGTCGATGCCGGGGTGGCGTGCCAGTGCGTCGCCGACCTCGTGGCCGTAACCGGTGACGATGTTCAGCGCGCCCGGCGGGAAGCCCACCTCGGCCGCCAGGTGCGCCACGCGCAGCAGCGACAGGCAGGCGTCCTCCGAGGGTTTCACCACGCAGGTGTTCCCGGCGGCGAGCGCGCCGCCCACGCTGCGGCCGAAGATCTGCATCGGGTAATTCCAGGGAATCACGTGGCCGGTGACGCCGTGCGGTTCGCGCCAGGTGAGCACGCTGGTGCCGTCCTGGTAGGGCAGGGTTTCGCCGTGCAGCTTGTCGCAGGCGCCGGCATAGAACTCGAAGTAGCGCGCCAGCGCCTGCGCGTCGGCGCGCGCCTGGCGCACCGGCTTGCCGCAGTCGCGCTGCTCCAGCGCCGCCAGGACATCGGCGTGCGCGGTGACCGCGTGCGACAGGCGCAGCAGCAGCCGCCCACGGTCGGCCGGCGCCATGGGACGCCACAGCGTCTCGAAGCAGCGGCGCGCCGCGTGCACGGCGGCCTCCACGTCGCGCGCGTCGCTGCGCTGGAGCTGGTCGAACACCCGGCCGTCGGACGGGTCAAGCACGTCCAGAGTGCGGGCGCTGACGCTGGCGACGGCTTCGTTGGCGATGAAGTTGGTCTGCATGGAACCATTGTGCGGCAAGCCGTCGCACCGTGGCGAAACTTGACGACAGACAAGTCACCAGCGCTTGTGCACAAAAGAATTTAAGCTATATAAACAATAGTGATTGAATGGCAATGCAGGCACTGGGGCGACGCCGGACGACTACCATGGAGTGTTCAGAGCACGGCGGTCCGCCGTGCTGTATCTACCAGGAGTTCACCACCCATGACCGTGATTTCGCCCCGTCCGCCGCTGGCCCTGCGCCTGTCCTTTTCCGCCGCCCTGGCCCTGCTGGGCAGCGCCGCCCTGGCGCAGGACGTGCAGGTGGTGAAGATCGCGCACGCCGGGCCCGTGTCCGGCGGCATCGCGCACATCGGCAAGGACACCGAAAACGGCGTGCGCATGGCGGTCGAAGACCTGAACGCCGAGAAGCTGACCATTGGCGGGCGCGCCGTGCGCTTCGAACTGGTCGCCGAGGACGATGCGGGCGACCCGCGCCAGGCCACCGC
>MEDL01000059.1 GCA_001724785.1 Acidovorax sp. SCN 68-22
CACCATGGCGGCTGGGCTGAAATCGATGTTCGGCACCATGTGCAAACCCTTGCATGCCGGGCGGGCGAGTGCCGACGGCCTGCAGGCGGCCCAGTTGGCCGCGCGTGGCTTCACCAGCCGTGCCGATGCGGTTGAATGTCCGCAAGGCCTCATCGCCACGCACGGGGGTACCGCATCGCTGGAAGCGGCCTTGGCCACGCCAGAGGGCGGCTGGCATCTGCGCCACAACCTGTTCAAGTTCCACGCCGCCTGTTACGGCACCCATGCCGCCATTGAGGCCGCGCGCCACTTGTGCCTGCAACACGCGCTGCGGCCTGATGACGTGCTCCGCGTGACGGTGCGTGCCAGTGCCGCCAGCGAGGGCGTGTGCAACATCGCAGATCCGCGCACCGGGCTGGAGGCCAAGTTCAGTCTGCGTCACACGGTGGCGATGGTGCTGGCCGGGGTTGACACTGCCGGACTGGACGCGTTCAGTGACGACGCTGTATGCGCGCCCGAGGTGGTGGCGCTGCGTGATCGGGTGCAGGTCTTGCTCGTACCCCAATGCTCGGACCTCACCCTCAGCGAGGTAGTGATCGAGACCCAGATCGGCACTGTGCTGCGCCAGCGCCACGACAGCGGGCGCCCGGCCAGCCACCTGCTGGAGCAGCAGCAGCGCCTGGAGGAAAAGTTTCGCCGGCTGGTGAAGTCCGTGCTCACACTTGACGAGAGCGACGAGCTGATCGACCTGGTGGCACGGCTAGACGAACTGACCGACCTCTCGCCGCTGGCAGGCATGCTGGCTCGCCAAGCGTGCTCTGATCGGCCCTAACAGGCTGTTGAAATTCCCCCGCGTAAACACTGTTGGCTCAGTTGCGCGGTGCTGATACCTTATGGACGTTTGAGGCAGAGCACGGGGCATCGATGCGCTGCGCGCTGTGCCTGAGCCAGGCCGACCTGCCAAGTTTGACAAGGCGCCACAGGCAGCGCTACGCGCGGCCCGCTTGCCAAGTCCGACTGATATCAGTCCACACATCACAATGCCAGCGACCGGCGGAATCGGGTCAAGGCCGCGACGAAAAATGTTGCCCCTATGGCCGTTAGGGCCAGCAGGGTCGGCCACACGATGGACATCCCGGCCCCTCGATAAAGCACCGCCTGAGCCAAGCTCACGAAGTGCGTCGTCGGTGCCAGCAGCATCAAGGTGCGCACCGCCTCGGGCATGCTCTCGCGCGGCGTGGCGCCGCCCGAGAGCATCTGCAGTGGCAGCAGCACCAGGATGATCAGCAGCGCCAGCTGCGGCATCGAGCGCGCCACGGTGCCCAAAAAGATGCCCATCGAGGTGGTGGCGAACAGGTGCAGCGCCACGACCAGCATGAACAAGGCGAGCGCGCCGCCAATGGGCATCTCCAGCACCCCCTGCACCATAATGCGAAGCGACAGCAGGGAGGCCAGCAGCACCACGGCGCCCATCGACAGCACCTTGGCCAGCATGATCTCGACCGGACGAATGGGCATGACCAGCAGGTGCTCCAGCGTGCCGTGCCCGCGCTCGCGGATCAGCGCGGCGCCGGCCAGGATGATCGACAGCATCGTGACCATGTTGATCACTTCCATCACGCCGGTGAACCACGCACTGTTCAACGTGGGATTGAAACGCATGCGAACGGCCAGTTCCACAGGCGACGCAGCCGCAGCGCGCTCGCCCTGCACGAACTCCTGAAGCTCGAGCTGGATCATGTTCTGTACATAGCCGGTGCCCACGAAGGACTGGCGCATCTGCGTGGCGTCGACGTTCAGTTGCAGGGCCGGCCGGCGGCCCGCGACCATGTCGCGCTGGAAGCCCGGTGGAATGTCGAGCACGAAGCTGTAATGTCCGGTGTCCAGGCCCGCGTCCATCTCCCCAAGCGAAATGAGATCCGGTGTCAGGAAGTCGGGCGGGTAGAAAGCCGAGATGAGACGCTGAGACAGCACGGTCTGGTCTTCGTCCACCACCGCAATCGGGGCGCGCACCAGGCGGTCCGGCATGGCGGTGGCCGCCGTGTAGATGGCGCCGCTGAAGGCCCAGAGCACGAACACCAGCAGCAAACGGTCGCGCCACAGGCTGCGCAACTCCTTGCCGGCAAGCTGCAGCACGATATGCCAGGAAAGCTGCGGCGTCATCATCAACGCTCCTGCTTGCGTAACAGCAGCATGCTCAGCACGAGCAGAACGGGGCCAGACAGTGCGAGCGGAACAAAAAGTGCATGCAGGTCGGCGAAGCCGAGGGCTTTGGAGAAGGTGCCGCGGCTGATGGTGACGAAGGGCGCGGTCGGGTAGATTTGCCCCATCAACGCCGAGAACCCCTCCAGCGTCGAGACCGGATTCAGGATGCCGGAGAACTGGATCGCGGGCAGCATGGTCGCCAGCGCCGTGCCGAACAGCGCTGCCAGCTGGCTGTTGGTGAAGGCGGACATCAGCAGCCCAAGACCGGTCGCCGCGAACACGTAGAGCAGCGCTGCCAGTGTCAACGTGGCCAGACTGCCGGTGAATGGAACGCCGAACAGCGTGACCGCCATCAGCGTCAGCAGCGCGAAGTTCACCATGCCTGCGGCCACATAGGGCAGTTGCTTGCCGAGCAGGAACTCCAGCTTGGTCACCGGGGTGACGTAGAGATTGGTGATCGAGCCCATCTCCTTCTCGCCGACCACGGCCAGCGCGGCCAGCATCGAGGGGATGAAGATCAGCAGAATCGGGATCACCGCTGGCACCATCGAGACGATGCTGCGCACGCCCGGGTTGTAACGGTAGCGCACCTCCACGCTGGCCGGCGGCCGCGTGTCGATGCCGGCATCATTCAGTCGCCCGGTCACGAAGCCGGCATGCAGGGCCTGCACGTAGCCCGAGACGATTTCGGCGCGCATCGGCATCGCGCCGTCGATCCACACGCCCACCGTGGCGGACCGCCCGCGGGCCAGGTCGGCCCCGAAACCGGGCGGAATCTCCAGGGCCAGAGCCAATTCGCCGTTGCGCATGCGGTGGTCCATCTCGGCATCGTTGGCGAGCGGTGCCTGTTCGACGAAATAGGGCGAACCCGACAGCTCAAGCGTGTAGGCCCGGCTGGCGGAAGTGGCGTCGCGGTCGAGCACGGCGTAGCGCAGGTCCTGCACGTCGAGGCTGATGCCGTAGCCCATGATGAGCATCAGCAGCACCGAGCCCAGTAGCGACATGGCAAGACGGATCGGGTCGCGAAGCAACTCCAGCGTCTCGCGCCGGGCGCAGCTGAGCAGGCGATGGTGGCTGAACAGGCGCTGGGTGCGGGCGACGGCTTTGGCTGTCGCCGCCCCATCATGGCGAGTCCCGGCCTCGGCAATGTGCGCGGCGGCCTCTGTCTTCGCGGCAGGGTCCTGCGCCTGGGCGTCCTGCAGCCAGGCCACGAAGCTGTCTTCCAGCGAGCCGCCGCCACGCGCGCGCGCCAGCTCGGCAGGCGTACCGCTGGCCAGCACGCGACCTGCGTGCATCAGAGACACGCGGTCGCAACGTTGCGCCTCGTTCATGAAGTGGGTGGAGACAAAGATCGTAACGCCATCACGTCGCGACAGGTCGATCATCAGCGCCCAGAAGTTGTCGCGCGCCACCGGGTCCACGCCCGAGGTCGGCTCGTCCAGGATCAGCAGTTCGGGCTCGGGCATGACCGCTGCGGCCAGTTGGAGGCGCTGCCGCTGGCCCAGCGGCAGCGTCATCGGCAAGGCCTCGGCCGACTCGCGCAAGCCGAAACGGTCCAGCAAGGTGTCCACCCGATCGGCAATGCACTGCCTGCCGAGGTCGAAGAGCTGGCCCTGCAACTCCAGGTTCTGGCGCACCGTCAGGTCGCGGTAGAGCGAGAAGCCCTGCGACATGTAGCCCACCCGCCGTCGCACGGCCATGTCGCGCGCGTCCAGCGGCTCGCCGAACAGGCGCGCGCTGCCTTCCGTGGCAGGCAACAGGCCCGTGAGCATCTTCATCGTCGTGGTTTTGCCGCAGCCGTTGGACCCCAGAAAACCGAATATCTCGCCGCGCTCAATGCGAAAGTTCACCCGGTCCACAGCGGTAAAGTCGCCGAAGCGGCAGCTCAGGTCCTGCGCCTCGATGGCGATATCGTGTGCCCCGCCCGGGCGCGGCGGTACTACCAGCGCCTGATGGCCGCCGCGCGATGCTGCCGGCAGCATCGCGACGAAGGCATCCTTCAGGCTGGCGCAGCCGGTGCGCTGCAGCATCTCGGCGGGCGTGCCGACCGCCAGCACCCGGCCAGCATGCATGGCCACCAGGCGGTCGAAGCGCCCGGCTTCCTCCATGTAGGCCGTGGCCACGAGCACGGTCATGCCGGGGTGAAGGGCGCGGATGCGGTCGATCAGCACCCAGAACTGGCGGCGCGACAGCGGGTCGACGCCGGTCGTCGGCTCGTCCAGGATCAGCAGGTCCGGTTCATGGATCAGCGCGCAGCACAGGCCGAGCTTCTGCTTCATGCCGCCGGAGAGCTTGCCCACGGGTCGGTCGGCGAAGGGCAGCAGACCCGTGCTGCCCAACAGTTCGACGATGCGGGCCTCGCGCTCGCGCTGACCGTGGCCGAACAGGCGGCCGAAGTAGTCGAGGTTCTCGCGCACCGACAGCGTCGCGTAGAGGTTGCGCCCGAGCCCCTGCGGGTTGTAGGCGATGCGCGGGCAGACGCGGCGCCGATGCGCGGGTCGGGCCATGTCGCCGCCAAGCACGGTGACGTGGCCGCTTTGCAGCGCGCGGGCGCCCGCCACCAGCGCCAGCAGCGTGGATTTGCCGACGCCGTCAGGACCGACGAAGCCGGTGATCCCTCCCACGGGCAAGACCAGGTCAATGCCATCGAGGGCCACGACGCCGCCATAGCGGTGACCAACGCCCTGCACACGCACCGCAGGCGGATCGCCTTTCATCGCGCGTGCTCAGAAGCCGCCGGGACAGCTTCCGGCACATTCACTGACAGCTTCGGAGGCCATGGCTCAGCGCCGGCGCGAACATAGGCCATGCCCGGCAAGCCGGTCTTGACTTGCTCGCGATGCTGGCCAAGCAACGCCGGGTCGATCCGCGCACGCACCTTGAAGACCATCTTCTGCCGTTCGGACTGGGTCTCCACGGTCTTCGGCGTGAATTGCGCCACGCTGGCGACAAAATCGACCTGGGCCGGGATGACCAGGCTCGGCGCCGCGTCCAGCACAAGCCGCGCTTCGGCACCGATGGCCACGCGGCCGGCGACGGTTTCGGGCAGAAAGAAACTCATGGTCACGTCGGCCAGATCCACCAGCGTCACCACGCGCCCGCCCCCGGCGAGCATTTCGCCGGCATGGGTCAGAACGGTTTGCACGCGTCCGGCGCGCGGCGCGCGCAGCACCGCATCCGCGATCTCCACCTCCATGCGATCAACGGCCGCCAGTGCGGACTCGATGGCGGCCTCGGACTCGACAATCTGTGATCGTGCGACAAGCACCCCTGACTCGGCCTCGATGCGCTGCGATTTCGCCGCGCTCAGCGCAGCGCGGCTGGACTGCACGCGCACGTTGGCGGCGTCGAGCTGCTGGGCCGAGATGAAATTCTGCGCCACCAGTTCCGACGTGCGTCGCAGTTCCTTCTCGGCCAGGGCGAACTCGGCTTCGCGCTGCAAGATCAGGGCCGCCACGGTAGATACCGCTTGCTGCCTCTGGCGCACCAGCGCTGTCGCAGTTTCCCGCGCCGTGCGCGCCTGCCGCTGCTGGGCCTGGGCTCCGCGAAGTTGCGCCTCCAGCGCCTGCGTGTCCATTCGCGCGATCTCGTCACCGGCAGCAACGAAGTCGCCCTCGTGCACACGCAGGCTCTGCAAGCGCCCGCCCGACTTGGCCGCCACATCAAGCGTCGTGGCCTCAAGGCGACCGTTCCCCCCCACAATGCCGTCTGGCAAACGGTCGGGGGCTGCCCAGCGCCAAGCCACGACGACGCCGATGACGATTACAGCAGTGATCGCATACATGAAAGGCTTTCGCCAGCGATCAGGCAATTGCATGGGAGGGACAATATTCCAAGTGTTTCGTTGATTGTAAGTTTGCTGCGGGCCCGAACCTTGACCGATCACAAAGGGTGCGAAAACGTCAATCAACCGTCGCCAGAACGATCTGCGAGCCGCCAACAATGCCCATGCCTGCGGGAAGCCAGCGCTGTGTACGGCGTCGGCATTTTTGATGGCACTGCGTGCGTACTTTCTTCCAGAATCGCTCGTGTTTATGCTGTTATTTGCAACGGCATAACGATCAGCGCGCTCAATGGCTTCCATAGATGTATCGGCGCGACAACGGCAGGGTGTTGGCCAGCTGGCCGGGCTTGCGATCCACGTTCTGGTAGTTGGCCACGTCGTCGTAATCGAATGCATGGGCGCAGTGGGGCCGTGCGCCCAGATCCGTGCTCCCTGATGCCTCTCATCGGACTTACCCTTTGTCGTTGGCCGGGGCGGTGTTGTTCATGCGGTGGAGCAAGCGCTGCAACATATCCATGGTCTCCCCACGTGCACGCTGCTGCGGATGGTGGCCAACTCCGGGCAACGCCGTCACTTCAAGCGGCATCAGGCCGTGGCGAAACAGGGAAATCGCGCTGGGCCGCCAGCCATATTCATCGTCATTGCCGAACAACACGGAGACCGGGCAGCGCACTGCGGCAAGCTCGGCGCTCATGTCCCATTGTAGTGCCTGCGGGCTGGCCCAGGGGTCATACCAGCCCCAGAACATGGCGTCGGTGCTGTCGCCATGGTGGCGCATCAGCTTGTCGCGCAGCCCCTCGTGTTCAAACGCGCGGCGTGCGCCGGTCATGGCATCGACCATGAACTGATCAATAGCGATGGTTGGCGAGCAGGCAAGAACCCCGCACACCAGTTCAGGATGCGCCGCCGCAGCCAGCACCGACATGGCGCCTCCATCGCTGTGGCCGAACATCAACGCCTTGTGGATTCCGAAGTGGCGCAACACCTCGCCAAGCACCGGCCCGGCCTCTTCACGCCGGTAACTGGGCTCGCGCCCACCCACCAGACGCTCAGATCGCCCATAACCATACCGGTCATAGGCCAGCACCGGCCAGCCGCTGGCTTCGGCCAACACCTGGGGCAGGTCTTTCCAGGTGGTGATGCAGTCCAGCCCGCCGTGCATCATCACGATGGTCGGCTGCCCGTTGCCCACATCACCCCAGGTGGTGGCGGCCAGGCGGTGACCGCCGGCCAACAGTTCGTGTTCTTTCATTTCATGCTTTTTCATCATGTCAATCTGCCTCCGGGTTGCGCCTTGCAGTGGATCGGCACAGCCTACAGGTCGGCCTGTCCGGTCAGCAGTTGGCGCGCGATGGTGCGGCGCTGGATTTCGCCCGTGCCGTCGGGGATGCGCATCACGCGGGCGAAGCGGTAGCCCTCTTCCAGGCGCAGCTCATTGGTCAGGCCCATGCCGCCATGGATCTGGATGCTGCGGTCCATCACGCGCCCCAGCATCTCGGTCGAAAATGCCTTGACCATGCTGACCTGCGCGGTGGCGGCGTGGCCGCTGTCCAGGCGCCAGGCACAGTTCTGGATCATGGTCTTGGCGGCGTAGATGTCCATGGCACTGTCGGCCAGCATGAGCTGGATGGCCTGGTGCTCGGCAATGGGCACGCCAAAGGTTTTTCGCACCTTGGCGTAGTCCACCGCCTGGTCCAGCGCCCAGCGGGCCAGGCCCAGGCAGGATGCCGCCATGCCCATGCGCCCGGCGTTGACGCCGTCCATGGCCACCGCCAGGCCGCGCCCGACGTCGCCGAGCCGGTGGTCGTCGCGCACACGCACGCCGTCGAGCACGATGACGCCGGTGTCGCCGCCCAGGTGGCCCATGGTGTTGATGATGCGCGGCACGGAAAAACCGGGCGCGCGCGTGTCGACGAAGAAACCGGTGACGCCGCCCTTGTGGCGCGCCGCGGCTTCGGGGTCGGTCAGCGCAAACACCATGGCGTGATCGGCGTAGGGCGAGTGGGTGATCCACTGCTTGGTGCCGGTGAGCACCCATTCGTCACCGTCGCGCACGGCGCGGGTTTTCATGCCGAATACATCGGAGCCGGCATCGGGCTCGCTCAGACCAAAGCACAGGGTCTTGTCGCCGCTGGCGATGCCGTCGCGGTATTGCGCGAAGATGTCCGGCTTCAGGTGCCGCAGCACCGGCGACAGACCGTTGGTGAAGGGCGATGGCAGCACCACCGTCTGCACCAGCGGCTGGGCCGGACCCACGCGGTGGTTGAGCACCTCCTGCACATGGGCCATGACCTGCGCGCCCTGCCCGCCGCCGCCCAGTTTTTCGTCGCCGAACAGGGTGTAAAAACCCAGTTCGGCCGAGCGCTTGCGCACCTGCTGGCGCAGCGCCAGCACCTCGGGCACATAACGGCCGCTGGCGTCGAACAAAGTGCGTTCGCTGCCCAGCAGGTCGTGGTGGCGCTGCTGCAGCGGCAGCACTTCGCGCTCCACGAAGCGCAGCACCGCCTCGGCAATCGCCACGGTATCGGGATCAATGGTGAAGTCCATGCGGGAAACCTCGGCGTCACAACAGCCGGAACTTCGGCAATGTGACCTCTTCGGTCACGTCGTCGTACTGCACCGTCACACGCTGGCCGATGCGCACCGCCTCCACATCGTCGGTGACGATGTTGGTCATCATGCGCGCGCCTTCGTCGAGGTCGATCACCGCCACCACGTAAGGTGTGTCGGCCTTGAAGGCCGGACCGGCCGGCCGGCGCGCGATGGTGTAGCTGTAGATGGTGCCGGTGCCGCGCGCATCGACCCATTCGACGGCGTCGGAATGGCAGTGCGGGCACAGGGCGCGCGGATAGAAATGGTGCTTGCCACAGTCGGTACAACGCTTGAGTGTCAGGCGGTGCTGTTTCAGGGCATCCCAATAGGGGCGGCTTTCGCCATCGATGACGGGCAGGGGTTTGTCGTACATGGTGCTCACCGGGTAGAGAGGATGCAAGTGGCACCGCTGGAGAGCGTGCCGCCGGTGCCGTGGACCAGCGCGGTCACGGCGTTCTGAATCTGGCGCGGGCCGCATTCACCGCGCAACTGGCGCACCGCCTCGATCAGCAGGAAGATGCCGTACATGCCTGGGTGTGCGTAAGACAGACCGCCGCCGTTGGTGTTAAGCGGGAATACACCGCCCGGCGCGGTGCGCTGGTTGGCGACGAAGGCACCGCCCTCGCCACGCTTGCAAAAGCCCAGCGCTTCGAGCGTCAGCAGCACGGTGATGGTGAACGAGTCATAGACCTCAACCACGTCAATGGCGTCATGCCGGATGCCGGCCATGGCAAAGGCGTCGCGACCAGCCACTTCGGCGGCCGTCAGGCGCGCGAGATCGGGCATGGCGGCGATGGTCCAGTGGGTGTGTGATTCGCCGTAACCGCGCACGAACACCGGCTTGCGACCGAGCGCCTTGGCGTGCTCTGCCGTGGTCATGACCACCGCGCCACCACCGTCGGTGACCAGACAAATATCGAGCAGGTGCAGCGGGTCGGAGATCATTGTGCTCTGGAGCACATCGTCAATGGACAGCGGGTCGCGCATGGTGGCCGCCGGATTGAGCGCCGCCCACTTGCGCGTGGCCACCGCGATCTCGGCCAGCTGCTCGGAGGTGGTGCCGTATTCGTGCATGTGGCGCTTGGCCGCCATGGCATAGCCGCCCACCGGCGTGGGCATGCCCCAGGGGGTTTCGTACTGCATGGTCAGCACCGCCGGGCGCCCGGCGAGGTTTCGGCTCATCTCGCTCTTCTGCAGGCTACCGTAAGTGATCAGCGCCACCTCGCAGCGGCCCGCCTCGATGGCTGTGGCGGCATGCGCCACATGCGCCTCGAAGGCCGAGCCGCCGATGTTGGTGCCGTCGACGAAGCGCGGCGTAATCCCCAGGTACTCCGACAGCGTCACGGTCGGCAACTGGCCCGGGCCGGGCACCCCCCACATACCGGCGGTCAGCAACCCATCGACTTCGTGCATGGCGATGCCGGCGTCCTTCAAGGCGTCGCGGGCGACCAGCGCCTGGGCCTGCAGGACCGACATGGGCGCAAGGACCTTGCCGTCCTTCAGTGGCAGGTCGGCAACGCCGACGATCACAGCTTCTCGTTTTGTCATATGTAGAAATCTCCTGGTGTTGGATATCCCGGTCTGTGCGGTCTGTACTATTGAAACGGCCATTTGACGTCGCGAGTCGTGGACGGGCTGCCACAGGCAAACGAATCACGAAAGTTCAAAATTCATGGAGCCGGAGCAGCAGGCAAAAAAGTAATGGTTTCAGTGAAGTCGGCAATGGTTTCGCCACGCTGATTGATCACCAAATGTTGCAACTCCATCAGGGTATAGCCGCGCGAGGTCGTGGGGAGCAGTCGGGCCTCCCCTTCGACATGAATGGTGTCGCCCGGAAACAGCGCACCGCGCAGGCGTGCCTGTACGCCGGTCATACCGCCGAACGGGCCAACCTCGCGCCCTTCCAGCACCTGCTTGATGATGTCGGACACATAGGTTGCCAGCAGCCCCATGCCGAGCGAAATGACCATCGGGCCGGGCGCAAAGCGGCTGCGATGCGATCCGGTCATGTTCTCCCGGATGTACTCCATGTCGATAAAAAATGGTTCATGCAAGCCGACCACATTGACGAAGGTGACGATGTCGGTTTCGGTGATGGTGCGTCGGTGCGTCTTGAAATGATGCGACTTGGCGCTGTCGGTCAGGTTGGCCATTTTGAAGTCCGGTGATTGATGGGTGGTGATGGATGAAAGTGGTTCTCTGCGGGCAATCCTTCTATCGGCCGGGCCCGCTGTTTTGACATAATTGGGTTTTTATGTCGTTTAGCGCAGGAGAACAGCGGATGAACCCAGCACCCTTGCCTGGCGGTCAACTTCAGGGCCAGATCGCCCTCGTCACCGGTGCCACGGCCTTCATCGGTCGTGCCATTGCGCTGGAGTTGGCGCGGCGCGGCGCGCACGTGATCGTCAACGGCCGCAATCCCGAAGCCGGACAGGCAGTGATCAACGAGATCGCTGCGAACGGCTACTGCGCCGCGTTTGAACAAGCCGACCTGACCCATAGCGACGCGGTTCGTGCCATGGTGGATCGAGTTGCCGAGCGCCACGGTCGCCTTGACATCCTGGTGGCCAGCGGCGCAGGCGCCAGTGCCGACTCGCCGTCCTTTCGCCTTTTCAAGGAAATGAGCAACGGCGACTTCGACAACTACATCCGCGCCCACTGGCTCACCCGCGCATTTGCGATCCAGGCTGCCGCCCGCGTCATGGCACTGCACGGCCGCGGCAAGATCGTCGCGGTGGGCACCGACGCGGGCCGCGTGGCCACGGTCGGCGAATCCTTCATTGGCGGCGCCACCGCCGGCATGATGCAGATGTGCCGCGTGCTGGCGCGTGAACTGGGGCGCGACGGCATTCGGGTCAACGCGGTGGCGATGAGCTACATCTGGGATGCCGAGCCGCGCTGGGGCCCGGGCTCGCCAGCGCTCGAAGGCGGTCACGGCAAGGGCATGATCGAGAACCTGCGCAAGCGCATGCTGTTCCCCGTGCACTGCCAGGACATCGCCAACGCGGCGGCGTTCTTGGCCGGACCGGAGTCCGATGCCATCACCGGCCAGACCCTGAGCGTCAACGGCGGTTTGAGCACACCGGGCTGACATGGCCATCAGGCGCCACCGTGCGCGGCCTTGACGGCCGCGCGGTCAATGCTATCGGCACCGCCCAAGGGGAGTGCCGGTACAAACACCACGTGCTTGGGTTTTTTGTAGCGTGCGATGCGACCGCCCACAAACTCGATCAACTCCTCGGCACTCAGCGTGCACCCTGCCTTCAGCACGCAGACCGCCTTGACCGCCTCGCCCCACTGAACGTCCGGCACACCGAGGACCACCACCTGCGCCAGCGCCGGGTGCTCCAGAATGGCCCGCTCGACTTCAGCCGGATAGACGTTCTCGCCCCCCGGCTTGATCAACTCCTTGGCCGGTGAACGCCCGCTGTACCAAAGGTAGCCCTCGGCATCGATGCGCCCCATGTCGCCCGTGTGGTGCCAGCCGTTGCGCAGCGCGAAAGCGTTGTCTGCTTCGCAGCGCCAGTAGCCCTGGAACACCATCGGACCCCGCACCACGATCTCGCCGGTGGCGCCGGTGGGCAACGGGCGGTCCAGTTCGTCCACCACTGCGACCGTGTTCAGCGCGGTGGGCCGCCCGGCGCTGCCGGGGCGCTCGTCAAATGGCGCCAGACTGACCGAGCCCGAGGTCTCGGTCTGGCCGTAGGCACTCCAGAAAGTCGCCTGGGGGCAGGTGGTGCGCAAGCGCGCGATGGTCTCGGGCACGTCGATTCCCGACACCACGCGCAGGCTGTCCAGTGCCGAGCCCTGGGCCGCTGCGGCGTCCAGCAGGGCGCCCAGCATCGGCGGGAAGGTGCCGATCAGGCTGCCGCCGTCCTCGTCGATATGCTTGACCAGGCTGGGCGGATCGAAACGTGTCAGCAGCAGCGTCGCCCCGCCCGCCTGCTGCGTGGCCAGCATGAAGCCGATGGCGGCCACGTGAAACAGCGGCAAGACGCCCAGATTGACATCTGAAGTGGTCAACTGCCAGGCCAGTTGCGTCTGCAAGCTGGCGGCGATCAGGCCGCGGTGCGAGAGCAGCGCGCCGCGCGGCCGCCCGCCCACGGCGGCGGTGTGGATGATGACGAGCCCCTCATCGTCATTCAGATCGGCGGGCGGCACGGTGCGATCGAGATACAAGGCGCTGACGGGTTGCCAAGGCGCTGGCGCGACGCCCAGCGTGTAGCGCAGCTTGTCGTCCAGGCTGCTCTGCGGCAGCAGGGCCTGGAACTCATCGGCGACGATCAGCACCCGCGGCGCCACGTCCTCGATGACATAGGCCACCTCCTCGGCCGACAGCCGCCAGTTGATCGGCACCACGATCGCGCCCAACTGGGCGGCTGCGCCGAACAGGTCGACATATTCCAGGCAGTTGGGGGCCAGTATCGCCAGCCGGTCACCCTGGCCCACGCCTGCGGCCGCCAGACCAGCCGCCAGGCGCGCCGTGCGCTCGGCATACTGGGCGTGCGTGACCCGCTGATCGCCGAACACCAGGGCGGTGTTCAATCCGTACAAACGCGCGTTGCGCTTGATGAGATCGTGCAGCGTAAAAGATCGCAAACTCATTCCATGCTCCTCGTTCAGATTCAGCTTCGACTCGCCGGAGGTGGCGCCGGCGGCATTACTTCGTGCAGAAACGCCGCCACGCTGGCGGCGAAGGCGTCGTTGGCATCACCGGCGATCATGTGGCCGGCGCCCTTGAGGTCGACAAAGCGCGCCCGCGGCAGGGTTTGCACCAGGGCGCGCGCATCTTCTTCGCTGATCACGTCGCTGCGTTGGCCGCGCAGCAGCAGGGTGGGCGCCTGCAGACCGCGCAAAGCGCGCTCGTAGCCGTCCGCGTCGCGCCGGTGGTTGTGGTTGGCCTCGCTCATCAGTTGCGGGTCCCAATGCCAATTCCAGCGGCCTTGCACATTCATACGCAGGTTCTTCTTCAGGCCCTCGATCGGTCCTTCCATTGGCCGCCCACGGTAGTCAGCGATGTGTTGCGCGGCTTCTTCCAGCGACGCAAAACCATCGGGCCGCGCCCGCATGAAACTGACGATGCGATCGACACCGGCTTCTTCCATGCGCGGCGCAATGTCCACCAGCACCAGCGCGTTGATCGGCGGCGCATCGACGCGGCCGACTGCGGCCATGCTGATGAGGCCGCCCAGTGAAGCGCCGACCACCGCCAGCGGCGTGCCCAGTTCGCGCCAGATGCAGCACATGGTGTCGGCCAGCGTCTCGATGCGGTAGTCGCCATCCGTGGCCCA
>MEDL01000060.1 GCA_001724785.1 Acidovorax sp. SCN 68-22
CGGGCTGAGCGCGTCCAGGTCTTCCTGCCCCAGGTGCACGCCGTAGGCGCCGGCGGCCACCGCCTCGCGCCAATGGTCGTTGATGAACAGCAGCGCACCCGTTCCGGCCACGGCCTGCACGGCCGCGCGCACTTCCTGGGCGATGGCGCTGACGTCCTCGGACTTGAAGCGCAATTGCACCGTTGGCACGCCGGCGCGCGCCATGCGGCCCACCCAGGTGGCATCGGGCAGCACGGCGTACAGGCCGAGCTGCTCGGGGCAGGTGGCAAAGGGAGCGCTGTGCGGCCGCGCCTGCAGGCCGAAGTCCTGCGCCGCGCTCGGCCAGAGCTCGGGCGCGGCGCTGCCGGTGCGCTCCCAGCGTGCCTGCCAGGCGCGGGCCAGCACCTGCGCGTCCTGGGCGATGAAGCCGAGCGCCGAGCAGGCGGCCAGCGCGGCGCGGTACACGGGGGCGTCGCTCTCCAGCGCGGGCACCGGCTGGGGGGCGAAGCCGGCGAAGCGCGCGGCGTGCGCGGTTTCTATCTCGCGGGCGAGGGGGGTCGGATCAAGCATGCGGCGCATGGTGCCAGAACGGCGTGCCCAGCACCGGCGTGCTGGGTTGGGCGCTCGCCTGCGGCTGCATGGCGCCGGCGTGGCGCGCCGCGTGGCCGGCGCGCACGGCGCCCGCGAACGCCGCCGCCATGGCGACCGGGTCTTGCGCCAGCGCCACGGCGGTGTTGAGCAGCACGCCGTCAAAGCCCCACTCCATCACCTGGCAGGCGTGCGAGGGCAGGCCCAGGCCGGCGTCGACCAGCATGGGTACGGCCAGGCGCTCGCGCAGCAACTGCAGGCCGTAGGGGTTCATGGCGCCGCGCCCCGTGCCTATGGGCGCGGCCCAGGGCATCACCGCCTGGCAGCCGACGTCGACCAGGCGCTGGCACAGCACCAGGTCTTCGGTGCAGTAGGGCAGCACCTTGAAGCCGTCGCGCACCAGGGTGTCGGCCGCCGCAACGAGGTTCAACGTGTCGGGCTGCAGCGTGTAGTCGTCGCCGATCACTTCGAGCTTGATCCACGCGGTGCCGAACACCTCGCGCGCCATCTGCGCGGTGGTGATGGCTTCCTCCGCGCTGTGGCAGCCGGCGGTGTTGGGCAGCACCGGCACGCCGAGCTCGCGCAGCAGCTCGAAGAAACTCTGGCCGTCCCCGGCGCCGGCGCTGGTCTGGCGGCGCAGCGAGGCCGTCACCATGCCGGGCCTGGCCTGTTGCACGGCCGCCTTGAGCACGGCGGGGGAGGGATAGCGCGCCGTGCCCAGCAGCAGGCGGCTCTGGAAGGTTTCTCCGTAGAGCGTGAGGGTGTCGGGGGAGGGGGCAGTGGTCATGGCAATGCGCGGCGGCTCAGCCGCCGGTAACGGGGGAGATGACTTCCACGCGGTCGCCCGGTTGCAGCACATGCGTGGTATGGCGCGGCGCCGGAACGAAGCGGGTATTGACGGCCACGGCGAACGGCGGTCTGGCCGCCATCGCGGCGAGCAGGTCGGCCACACTCGCACCCTCGGGCAGGCTGCGCGGCGCGCCGTTGACGGTGAGGTTCATGCGGCGGCTTCCTCGGCCACGGTGTCCACCGCCAGGTCGAAGCGGCGCGCGAGCGGCGAGTCGCCCGTGGCGAGCAGCTCCAGCACCACGTCGAGCAGCGCCGGGGCGATCATGAAGCCGTGGCGGTACAGGCCGTTGACTTCCAGCACGCGCGGCGTGCGCAGGCGCACGGCGGGCAGGTTGTCGGGCAGGGCGGGGCGGCACTGCACGGCCACTTCGAGGATGCGCGCCTCGGCAAAGCCCGGGTGCACGGCGTAGGCAGCGCTCAGCAGCTCCAGCGTCGAGCGCACGCTGGCGGGCGAGAGGTCCTCGGTTTCGATTTCCGTGGCGCCGATGACGAACACATGGTTTTCCTTGGGCGCGATGTAGATCGGGTAGCGCGGGTGCACCAACCGTGTCGGGCGCGCGAGCTGCACCCCGGGCGCGTGGATGCGCGCCACCTCGCCGCGCACGCCGCGCAGGCCCGGCCAGTCCTTGCGGGCGCCCAGGCCCCGGCAGTCGATCACCCAGTCGGGCTGGCCGCTGGCACCGGGGGCGAAATCGGTCGGCTCGACCGCCTGGTGCCAGTGGCTGCGCACGCCCAGGGCCTGCATTTCCAGCGCCAGGGCGGAAAGCAGCTGGCGGTTGTCCAGTTGGCCTTCGCCCGGCAGCAGCATGCCGCTGGCAAAGCGCTGCGCGAGCGCCGGCTCGACCTCGGCCAGGCGCGCGGCGGAAAGGGGCTCCATCGCCGGCAGCTCGGGCACCTGCGCGCGCGTGGCCGCCAGCTGCCCGGCCAGGCGCGACGCGTCGGCGGCGTCCTGGCGGTGCCAGACGATCAGCGTGCCTTCCTGCTGGAAGAACACCGGCGCTGCCAGCGTGGCCAGCAGTTCGCGCCAGCGCCCCAGGGCGTAGCGCCCCATGCGCACCACGCCGTGCTCGGTAACGGCCGATTCGGCCAGGGGTGCCAGCATGCCGCCGGCCACGCGGGCCGCCGAATGCTCGCCTTCGGGGCCGCCCCGGTCGTACAGGTCGACGGCATGGCCGGCGCGCGCCAGGGATACCGCCAGCAGCCGGCCCATGAGGCCGCCGCCGAGAATGGCAAAAGAGCGGGTGGAAGAAGTCATCGCGTTCCGTGCAAGGTTCACGGACAAAACGGGCACACCGGAATGGTGTTTTGCGCTGGAAACTCCCCACGCCAGCATGACCTGGATCGGGTAACGGGGCGGCGCACGCGCGCTGGCGGGTGGCAGGGCCCCAGGGTGTTTCTCAGTCCGGCCGGTGGGCGGACACCCCTGTTTCGTCCAGCGAGAATTAGAGCACAGCCCCAAAACCACGAGCTTGACATGGCGCAGGGCACACTTGCGCCCGAACCATTTGCCCAGGACGACCGCATGCCCACCGACCCGCACCCCGAAACCCCTGCACCGCGCTACGCCCGCGTGCTTTCCATCGCCGGCTCCGACAGCGGCGGCGGCGCCGGCATCCAGGCCGACCTCAAGACCTTCAGTGCCCTGGGCTGCTACGGCATGACGGCGATCACGGCGCTGACCGCGCAGAACACGCAGGGCGTGCGCGCCATTCACGGCGTGCCGGCGGACTTCCTGCGCGCGCAGATCGACGCCGTGGTCGAGGACATCGGCGTCGATGCCGTGAAGATCGGCATGCTGCACGCGCCCGAGGTGGTGCAGGTGGTGGCCGACGCCATCCGCCGCCACCGCCTGCCGCACGTCGTGCTCGACCCCGTGATGGTGGCCACCAGCGGCGACCGCCTGACCACCGAGCAGACCGTGCAGGTGCTGGTGCGCGAGCTCTTCCCGCTGGCCGAACTGGTCACGCCGAACCTCGACGAGGCCGCGCTGCTGCTCGGCCACGCGATCAAAGGCCCCGAAGCGCTCGATGCGGCCGCGCGCGAACTGCTGGCCCTGGGCGCGCCGGCGGTGCTGCTCAAGGGCGGGCATCTGCCGGGCGATACGGTGGTGGATGTGTTGGTGGAATCCGGCGGGCAGACCACCCGGCTGGAAGCGCCGCGCATCGCCACACGCAACGGCCACGGCACCGGCTGCACCCTGTCGTCGGCCATTGCCGCGCACCTGGCACTGGGCGAGCCGCTGGGGCCGGCGGTGCAGAAGGCACGCGCCTATATCCAGGACGCCATTGCCGCCGGCGCCCAGGTGCGCACCGGGCGCGGTGCCGGCCCGCTCAACCACGGTTTTTGCCCCGTGGCGCAGTATGTTTCTACAGAGGAATGTAAAATTTAGTAACTACTATTTGGCGCCTCTGCGCTTGCTGCATCCGAGCTTGCGTGAACCGATACCCTGTGCAGAAACCGCCTTTGTCCCACGGCCACTCCTGGCTCGACATCCTGCTGTCGACCGACCCGAAGCGCCGCACCCGGGTCACCATGGCGCTGCTCGCGCTGGTGCTCATGGTCAGCAGCGCCGCCGTGATCCTGTACCTTGAACACGCCGGCGTCATCGAGTCGCGCGGCATTGCGCCGTGGTGGGCGGCGGCGTCCGTCGGCGGCTTGGCGGTGATGGCGCTGCTGATCCGCTCGGGCTGGACCGCACGGTTCAAGGACCCGTCCCTCACCATCGCGCAAATGTCCTGGACCATTGCCAGCGGGGCCGTGGGCTACGTATTCGCCGGGGAAGCGCGCGGGGTGGTGCCGAGCGTACTGGCCATGATCTTGTTTTTCGGTGCCCTGGGGCTGAACCTGGCGCAGGTGGTGGGCATTGGCCTGTTCGCCATGGGCGCGTTCGCGGTGGCAATCCTGGCCGCGTCGCGCGGCTCCGATCAGGGCTTCGCACCCATGGAACTGGGCTACGCCCTCATGGTCATGATCGTGCTGGCCGGCTGCATGGCCTTGAACCTGCGCATCCAGCGCATCCGCCAGCGCCTGCACGACAAGAGCACGGCGCTGGAGGAAGCGCTGCACCTGAACCGCGAGATGGCCCTGCGCGACGAATTGACCGGCCTGCGCAACCGCCGCGCCATGGGGGAACTGCTGGAACTGGAGCAAAAGCGCCAGCAGCGCAAGCACGGGACGCTGGTGCTGGCCATGTTGGACCTGGACCATTTCAAGCCCATCAACGACCGCAGCGGCCACGCCATGGGCGACCGTGCGCTGCAGGCCTTTGCCGCCACGGCCTCGGCCACCCTGCGCGAGGCCGATGTGCTGGCGCGCTGGGGCGGGGACGAATTTCTGCTCATGCTCACCGACACGGGGCTGGCGCAAGCGGCCGGCCTGCTCGAGCGTTTGCGCATCGCGGTGGCCGGCTTGCGCCTGGACGGCATGGCAGAACCCCTGGGCCTGACGCTGTCCGGCGGGGTGGTCTTGATGCGGCCCGGGGAGTCCGTGGAAGAGGCGCTGCACCGGGCCGACGAGGCGCTGTACCGCGCCAAGTCCGAGGGGCGCAACCGCATCGCCGGGTTCCCGGAGGACGGCGCCGCCGCTTAGTGCCGGGCCGTCAGGCGCGCGACCACCGGGCCAGCGCGAAGCTCAGTGCCAGCGTCGGCAGCGCCGAACCGAGCGCTGGCGCCACCTGGGGCAGGAGGTGGTAGCAGGCGATTCCGGCGAGCCATAGGGCAATCGGCACGCCGTGCGCCGCGCGTGCCTGCGCCACCTGCGCGGCGACGTCGCTGCGGCCCGCCAGGCGCCCCAGGATCACGCCGAACAGCGGCACGAACACCGAGCTGAGCAGCAGCAGGAAAGGTTCCAGGCTGTGCATGGGAAGCACCAGGGCCATGCCGGTGCACAGCACGGCGATCAGCATGCCCCAGCGGCGCACGCTCCAGCGCGGCAGCAGGCTGTGGGTGGACACCGCGCCGGAATAGGCGTCGCCGTAGGCGTTGTCGACCTCGTCGATGAGGATCAGCGAGAGCGCGATGAGCCCGCCCTGTGCGAGCAGCAGCGCGGTCACCAGGTCCTGGCTGGGCAGCGTCAGCGCCACCAGCACGCCCAGCCCGTAGCACCAGATGTTGGCCAGCGCATAACCCGCCCAGGTGCCGCGCAGCGCGGCACCGCCGTGCCGGCCGTGGCGCGCGTAGTCGGCCACCAGCGGCAGCCAGGAAATCGGCATGGCGATCACCAGGTCCAGCGCCGGCATCACGCCCATGCCACCTGCGCCGCGCCGCTGCCACAGGGCTTCAAGCCCCTGCGCCTGGGCCATGCCCAGGAACTTCCAGCTCAGCCACAGCAGGGAAAGCACGACCAGCGGGAGCGCCACCCGCGCCACCACGCGCCGCACCAGCCGCACCATGGAGCCGCTGATCAGCAGCGTGATCACGCCGCCCCACAGCAGCGTGGCGAGCACCGGCCAATGCGGCGCCAGCAGGGCGCCCGACTGGCGGCCAATGGCCACCGTGGCGTCGCGCATGACCACCAGCTCGAACGTGCCCCAGCCGAGCAGCTGCACGATGTTCAGCACGATGGGCAGGCGCGCGAAGCTGCGCCCGTACACCGCGTGCATCAGCCCTGCGCTCGCCAGCCCGCTGTCGCAACCGATCTTGGCCACCCAGCCGAGCAGCCCGGCGCCGAGCACGGAGCCGGCAACGATGGCGACCAGCGCCTCCTGCGTGCCCAGCGCGGGCATGAGGTAGGCGCCCACCTGCATCACCAGCAGGCCCACGCCCAGGCTGAACCACAGCGAAGCGTGGTCGTGCCAGCGGAAGACGCGCTGCTCGCTGGCGACAGGAGTCAGCGCCTCGTTGGCGGCTGTGGCGGGGGAATGCATGCGGGCTCCTTGGCGGTGCTGCACAAGGAAGGTTCCGACCACGCGCTCGAGGGCGTGGCATGGCGGACGGGCTTCCCTGCGCGAGGATGATCTCAATCAGGTTCAAAGGGACTCTCTCAGCCCGCACGCCGGATGGCTGGCGTGGGGCACCCCTAGCGGTGCAGCGCCTTTCGGCGGTGCGGGCGGATTCTAGCCCTGTGCGCGCTGCGGCGTGTTCAGGTGGGAAACAGCTTTGCGATCTGCTCCAGCGTCACCGGCTTTTCGAAGTAATGGTCAACCGTTCCGAACGTTTCTTGCACCGTCGGGTCGTCCGGCGGTGCGCCGGTGATCGCCACCAGGATCACATCGTCGCCGAACTGGGCACGCAGCCGCTGCGCCAGCTGGAGGCCGTCCATGCCCGCCATGGCGATGTCGAGCATGACGCAATCGGGCGGCTCGGCGCTGGCGAACGCCAGCAGATCCTCGGCGCAATAACACGCCTTGGCGCGGTGACCCAGGGTGCTGAGCAGCATGGCCAGGGAGTCCGCAGCGTCCATGCTGTCATCGACCACGTAGACTGTGAAAGACGCCAAGACATGCTCCGAATATGCAAAGACAACATTCTGCATGCTTCGTTGCGCAAGGAAATACCCATGCCCCAACTACCGCGTGATGTCGCCAACGACCGCGTCCGGCTCCTGGTCGATTCCGTCCTGGACTACGGGATCTTCATGCTGGACCCGGACGGCAGGATCGTCACGTGGAACCTCGGGGCCGAGCGGCTCAAGGGGTACAGCGCGAGCGAGGTGATCGGCCAGCATTTCTCCATTTTTTACCCGGAGGAAGCGCGCGCTCGGCGCTGGCCGGACGAAGAGTTGCGACGCGCCGCTGCCGATGGCCGGTACGAGGAAGAAGGATGGCGCCTGCGCAAGGACGGCTCGCGCTTCTGGGCCAGCGTGGTCATCACCGCGCTGCACGACGAAAGCGGCGCCATTGCCGGGTACGGCAAGGTCACGCGCGACCTGACCGAGCGGCGCGAGTACCTGGAAGCCTTGCGCCAGAGCGAAGAGCGTTTTCGCATGCTCATCGAGGGTGTGCGCGATTACGCGATCTACATGCTCGACCCCCATGGGGTGATCAAGAGCTGGAACAACGGCGCGCAGCTCATCAAGGGCTATACGGCGCAGGAAGTCATTGGCAAGCACTACCGCATGTTCTTCCGCAGCGAGGACGTTGCCGCCGGCCTGCCCGAGAAAGAGCTGCAGGATGCGCTCGCGAACGGCCGGACGGAAGAAGAAGGCTGGCGCGTGCGCAAGGACGGCGGCACGTTCTGGGCAAACATCGTCATGGCACCGATCCGCTCGGACGACGGCGCGCTGCTCGGCTTCGCCAAGGTCACGCGCGACATGACCGAGCGCACCCGACTGCGCGACCTGGAGCACTCGGCCCAGCGCATGAACGAGTTCCTTGCCATGCTGGCGCACGAGCTGCGCAACCCGCTGGCCCCCATTCGCAACGCCGTTTCGATACTGCAGCTGGAGCCGGCTCCCAGTACCACGGTGCGGGCCAGCCGCGACATGATCGACCGCCAGCTGTCGCATCTGACGCGGCTGATCGATGACCTGCTGGACGCCGGGCGGCTGACCAGCGGCAAGATTCGCATCCGGCCCGAGATGATTTCCTTCAACCAGGTGCTTTCCCTGGCCGTGGAGGCGTCGCGGCCCGATATGGACGCCCGTTCGCACACCCTGGAGCTCGACGTGCCGCGTGCGGCGATCCGTGTCAATGCGGACCCGACGCGCCTGGCGCAGGTGCTGCAGAACCTGCTGGGCAATGCGTCCAAGTTCACGCCCAACGGGGGCCGAATCCGGCTGTCAGCGCGCGTGGCAGAGGGGCGTCTGCACGTAGAGCTGGCCGACAACGGGGCGGGCATTGCGCCGGCTGCGCTGGAGAACATCTTTGCGCTCTTTTCCCAGGGCGATGGCATCGCGGCGTCGCGCCAGTCGGGCTTGGGCATCGGGCTGTCGCTGGCGCGTGCGCTGGTTGAAATGCACGGCGGCTGCATCTCTGCCAGCAGTCCCGGCGTGGGGCAGGGCAGTGTCTTCCGGTTCGAGCTGCCAGGGGCGGCACTGGTCGCGGACGCCCCGAGCCCGCTGGGCGGCGGCGCTTCGGGCCCCTCGGCCAAACGCGTGCTGGTGGTGGACGACAACCGCGACGCCGCCGACAGCCTGGCCGAAATCCTGCGGCTGCACGGGTTGCCGGTGAAGACCGCCTACGACGGCGCGGCAGCGCTCGAAGCGGCGCGCCAGGAGATGCCGGCGGCGGTGTTCCTCGACCTTGGCATGCCGGACATGGACGGCCCCTCCGTGCTGCGTGCCTTGCGCGCCTTGCCGGGCGGCGCCGGGGTATTTGCCTGCGCCGTAAGCGGCTTCGGTGCGGAAGACGAAAAAGCCGGCCGCGCGGGGTCCGAGGGCTTCAATGGGCGCCTGCAAAAGCCCGTGGCGCTGCACGAACTGCGGGCCCTTCTGGCGAGCGCCAGGATCCCGCGCTAGCTGCCGCGGCGCGCCGCTTCGATGGCGGCGATATCGATCTTGACCATGCCCATCATGGCCTCGAAGGCGCGCTTGGCCGCGGCCGGGTCCGGGTCGGCAAGGGCGTCGAGCAAGGCACGCGGCGTGATCTGCCAGGACAGCCCCCAGCGATCGCGGCACCAACCGCACGCGCTGGTCGCGCCGCCATTGCCCACGATGGCCTCCCACAAGCGGTCGGTTTCGGCCTGGTCGTCGGTAGCGATCTGAAAGGAAAAGGATTCGTTGTGCTGGAAGTGCGGACCGCCGTTGAGCCCGACGCAGGCCACGCCGGCGACGGTGAATTCCACCGTCAGCACGTCGCCGGCGTGGCCGTCCGGGTAGTCCGCGGGGGCGCGCAGGATGCTGCCCACCGCGCTGTCGGGGAAGGTCTGGGCATAGAACTGCGCGGCGTCCAGCGCATCGCCGTTGTACCAAAGGCACACCGTATTTTTTGCGGTCATGCTCGCTCCACGAAAGGCGGTCAAATCGGCCCAAGCGGTCAAACTGTCGCACATTTGCGCGGCCGGCGCTGGCGCGTCAGCGCCCCGGTGCAAGTCCGAGGAGGCCGTGCAGCCGCTCGCTGCTCGTCGTGTACTCTAGCGGCAGCTTGTGCCCCGCCAGCCACTCGGCCGCGCCGAAGGCGGCGAGGGTCGCCTCATGGAAGCCGCTCAGGATGAGCTTGCGCTTGCCGGGGTAGGTGATGGCGTCGCCCACGGCATGGATGCCGGGGACGCTGGTGGCGAAGGTGGCGGTGTCCACCACCAGTTGCTTGCGCTCGAGTTGCAGGCCCCAGTCGGCGATGGGCCCCAGGCGCGGCACCAGGCCCAGGCGCACCAGCAGCAGGTCGAGCGGCAGGGAGAGCGCCGTGCCCTCGGGGGTGGTGAGCGTCAGCGCGGCCAGGCGCCCATCCTCCTCGGCGATGGCGGCGGGCACGCCGATGGCGACCCCGATGCGGCCGGCAGCGCGCAGGGCCTGCAGTTGCGCCAGCAGTGCGGGCGGGGCGTCGAAGACGTCGCGGCGGTGCTGCAGCGTGGTGCGGGCGGGGCGCTGGGCTTCGGGCGCGGTGGCGCAGGCGATGGCTTGCGCCACGGCGGGTTCGTCGCCGCCGTGCACCACCACGCGCTGGCCGACCAGCGCAGTGGGGTCGTCCAGGCGGTAGCGCACCTGCCCGCCCTCGTGGGCCTGCAGGCCGGCAAGCTTGAGTGCGCGCGGCACGAAGGCGCCCACGCCGGTGGCCAGGAACACGGCGCGCGCCTGCAGTTGCGTGCCCCCACGGGTGCCGATGCGAAAGCCGCCGCCGGACTGCGCCTGCACGCTCTCGACCTGCTGGCCGAGGTGGAAGGTGGGCGAGAAGGGGCGGATCTGGCCGAGCAGGCGCTCGGTCAGCTCCTGGCCCGTGCAGACGGCGATGCCGGGGATGTCGTAGATGGGTTTGTCGCCGTAGAGCTCGGCGCATTGGCCGCCGGCGAAGGGCAGGGCGTCGACGACGTGGGCCCGCAAGCCCTGCAGGCCCAGCTGGAACACCTGGAACAGGCCCACCGGGCCTGCACCAATGACGACCGCGTCGGTCTTGTCCATCACGTCCTTCCAGCCTGGGGCGAATCGGCCGGTCCGCCGGGGGGCAGCGCCGCGCGCGCGGGCCGCGCTTACTTGATGATCTCGGTGCGCTTGCCCGGCTGGCCGTTCCACTCGTCGGCGTCGGGCAACGCGCCCTTGCGCTTGGTGATCGGCTTCCAGCCCGGGGCGTTGGTCAGCTCGGCATTGATCTTGATGAACGCCAGTTCGTCCGGGGGCAGGTCTTCCTCGGCGAAGATGGCGTTGGCCGGGCATTCGGGCACGCAGACCGCGCAGTCGATGCACTCGTCGGGGTTGATGACGAGCATGTTCGGGCCTTCGACGAAGCAGTCCACGGGACACACGTCCACACAATCGGTGTATTTGCACTTGATGCAGTTTTCGGAGACGACGTGGGTCATGGCGGGTGCGTTGTTCGGAAACGGAAGCTGGTATTTTAAGGGTTAGCACTGAGGCGCCGGCCACGTGACCTTGTCGGGTTCGCGGCCGATGCACCTACGGTGCGGCGGCGGGTGGGTAGATGAGCACGGTGCGCCCGGGGTGGTTCGCCAGCGTGGTCGGCATGGCGCCGGGCGTCATGCGTGCGGGTTCGGCGCGCGCCTTGCCCAGGATGTGGCGCACCTCCCGGCCTTCCTGCAGCAGGTAGTCGGTGATGATGCGGCGGTGGCAGCGCCACCAGACGGCTTCGGCGCACATCAGCGCGCACCGTGTGGCCTGGCTGGCCGCGCGCAGTTCGGCCAGGCCGGCAGCGAAGGCGTCGCTGAGGGCGTAGTCGGCGTAGCGGCGGAAGCTGTCGTTGGTCCAGTAGCCGTTGGGCGAGGGCGCGCCTTTGCCCAGGCTGCGCCCGCGCCGGCCGCCGAGCGCGGCGATGTGCTGGTAGCCGATGCCGAGCGCCCCGAGCGCCGGCGCGAGCACGTCGGCGTTGAACTGCGGGAACCGGCGCGAACCGGTGAGCTTGCGCACGTCCACGATGCGCTCCACGCCCTCCTGCGCGAGCAGCGCAGCAAAGTCCTCGAAGCTGTGCGTCGAGTGGCCAATGCTGAAGATGGGCGGTAGCGGGCCATCCACGTCGTTTTCAGCGCAGCAGCACAGCACCGGCGGTGCGGTTGCTGGCGCTGTCCACCAGGATCATGGCGCCGAGCTGGCGCGCGCGCGCGTAGGGTGCGGCCGGCACGGGCGACTGCAGTTGCAGCTCGACGTGGCCGATGGCGTTCGGCGCCAGCTCGGTGGCGGGCTGTTCGGCCAGGGTGTGGATGTCCAGGCCATGGACGATGCTGCGCACGCGCGCCTTCACCCAGCGGTGGCCGTGCAGCAGCTGGTACACGCGGCCGGCCACCAGGGGTTGTTCGTCCAGCCAGGCGACGGTGCAGCTGAGCTGCGTCTGCGCCGGCCAGGGCGAGGGGGGCGCGTCGAAATCGTCGCTACCCGCCTCCGGGGCGGCGGCCAGCAGCCAGTCGCCGCGCGAGATGTCGATCTCGCGGTCCAGCACCAGGCCGGCGCTCTGGCCCGCCGGCACGCCGCCGGGCTGGCGCGTGCGGTTCAGCACTTCGGCCACGCGGGCGCGCTGGCCGCTCGGGAACACCTGCACCTCGTCGCCCGGCTCGGCCACGCCGGCGGCGATGCGGCCCCAGAAGACACGCCGGCCCTGGCTGGGCGCGGTGGGCTTTTCCACCCACTGCACGGGCAGGGCGAAGGGCAGGCCGGTGTCGGGCGCGGTGTTGGGCAGCTGCTCCAGGATGTGCAGCAGGCTCGGGCCGATGTAGTCGCACCAGCCGGCGCGGCCATCGACCACGTTCCAGCCCTTGAGGGCCGAGACGGGCACGGTGGCGCGCACGGCGATGCCGGCCTCGCGCGCGAAGGCGGCGAGCGCGGCGCTGATGTGGGCGAAGGCCAGGGCCGGGTCGTCCACAGCGTCGAGTTTGTTGACGGCGAACACCAGCGAGGGCACGCGCAGCAAATGCACCAGCAGGCTGTGGCGGCGCGTTTGCGGCAGCAGCGTGGGCAGGGGTTGCTTCCAGTCGAGCTTGGTGGCGTCGACCAGCACCACGGCGGCGTCGGCACTGCTGGCGGCGGTGACCATGTTGCGCGTGTACTGCTCGTGGCCGGGCGCGTCGCCGATGATGAACTTGCGCGCCTCGGTGGCGAAGTAGCGGTAGGCCACGTCGATGGTGATGCCCTGCTCGCGCTCGGCCGAAAGGCCGTCGGTCAGCAGCGCCAGGTCCGTCTCGCCGCGCCGCTGCACGCCGGCCAGGTGGTCCTGCAGCACCGCCTTGGTGTCCACCAGCAGGCGGCCGATGAGCGTGCTCTTGCCGTCGTCCACGCTGCCGCAGGTGATGAAGCGCAGCGCGGCGTCGTGGTTGGTCGGGGTGCCGGATTTATGGTCTTTTTGGCCCTCAGCGCTTGCTGCGTAAGAGGTTTCAGCTATTTTTTGAGTAGCGTTCATCAGAAATACCCGTCCTTCTTGCGCTTTTCCATGGAGGCGTCGCTGGTCTTGTCGTCCATGCGCGTGGCGCCGCGTTCGCTCATGTCGGCGGCCAGGGTTTCGATCACGATGTCACCGGCCGTGGCGGCCAGGCTGGCCACCGGGCAGGTGCAGGTCACGTCGCCCACGGTGCGAAAGCGCACGTCGCGCGTTTCCACCGTTTCGCCCTCGCGCGGCGGGGTGAGCGCGGTCACGGGCACCAGCAGGCCGCGCCGCTCGACCACCTGGCGGCGGTGCGTGTAGTAGAGCGAGGGCAGGGCGATCTGCTCGCGCTCGATGTATTGCCAGACGTCGAGCTCGGTCCAGTTGCTGATGGGGAACACGCGGAAATGCTCGCCGGGGGCCAGGCGTGTGTTGAACAGCGTCCACAGCTCGGGGCGCTGGTCCTTGGGCTGCCACTGGCCGAAGCTGTCGCGGTGCGAAAAGATGCGTTCCTTGGCGCGCGCCTTTTCCTCGTCGCGCCGGGCGCCGCCGATCAGCGCGTCGAAGCGGAACTCCTCAATGGCTTCGAGCAGCGTCACCGACTGGTGGACGTTGCGCGATTCGCCCGGGTGCGCCAGGCGCACGGTGCCGCGCGCCATGGAATCCTCCACGCTGCGCACGATCAGCTCGGCGCCGAGCTCCTGCGCGCGGAAATCGCGGAAATCCGTCACCTCGGGGAAGTTGTGCCCGGTGTCGATCATGAGCAGCGGGTAGGGGATGTGCCCGCGTCCGAAGGCCTTTTCGGCGCAGCGCAGCATGACCAGCGAATCCTTGCCGCCCGAGAACAGCAGCGTGGGGCGCTCGAAGGCGGCGGCGACCTCGCGCAGGACGAAGATGGTTTCTTCTTCCAGCGCGTCGAGGTGGCGGTTGCTGAGCTGGCTCAGCGTGGAGG
>MEDL01000061.1 GCA_001724785.1 Acidovorax sp. SCN 68-22
CCAAGTACGCGAGCGCCTTCTACGGCCCCTTCCGCGACGCCGTGGGCACGCGCGGCGCCCTGGGCAAGGCCGACAAGAACGTCTACCAGATGGACCCGGGCAACAGCGACGAAGCCCTGCGCGAGGTGGCCATCGACATCGCCGAGGGCGCCGACATGGTGATGGTCAAGCCCGGCATGCCCTACCTGGACATCGTGCGCCGCGTGAAGGACGAGTTCAAGGTGCCGACCTTCGCCTACCAGGTGAGCGGCGAGTACGCCATGCTCAAGGCGGCCGCCGCCAACGGCTGGCTGGACCACGACGCGGTCATGATGGAATCGCTCCTGGCTTTCAAGCGCGCCGGCGCCGATGGGGTGCTGACCTACTTTGCACGCGACGCGGCCAGATTGCTCTCGAAATAAGAGCTATCTTCCTTTATCTATCAAGCGCTGGAGGCCATTTTTGCCCCAAATTTCCGGCATGCGGATCTTCCACATCCAGGGCGGCGCCGCGCTGGAATTGGCGGAACTGCCGGCGCAGAAGCCCCCGCTGGGCTTCGTCTGGATCGCCTGCGCGCGCCCGGACTTCCAGGCGCGTCTGGCCGAGATCCAGCGCGCGCTGCAGAGCCTGGCCGGCCTGCAGTTGGTGGATCTGCATGTCTCCGATCTGCTCAACACCCAGCTGCCATCGCGCTACGACTACACCTCGCAGTACGACCTGCTGGTGTTCCGCCGCCTGGCCACGGCCGAGGGCGGCGCGCCCGCTGCTGCTGCTGAGGCCGCGGCGTTACCGACTGCGGCGCAAGCCGGTGCCGCCGGGAGCGCCCCGCCGCGGCGCGGTGGCCCGCCGGTGCTGCGGCGCATCGCCACCAGCCCGGTGGGCTTTGCGGTGTTCGACCAGGTGCTGCTGACCGTGCACCCGCCGGACTGCGCGGTCCGCGACACGTACGCCGCGCGCCTGCTCGGCAACACATCGCCGGCCGAGGGGCGTGCCGCCTCCCCGGCCGGTGCACGCCCCCCGACGGGCCCCGCCGACCTGATGCTGCGCGTGGTCAACCTGATGGTGGACGGCTACCTGGACCTGCGGCGCGAGCTCACACGCCAGCTCGACCACTGGCAGACCGAGCTCTTGAAGCCCCGTGCGCGCTACGTCAACTGGAGTTCGCTGCTTGAAGCGCGCCTGTCTCTGCACCAGCTCGACGAGATTTGCGAAGACCAGCGCACCGCCCTGCAGGACTGGATCGACGCCCTGGAAACCTGGGCCCCGCCCGAGGCGCCCGCCGAACTGCGCGAACTCGACCTGCTCAAGGTGCGCAGCCGCGACGTGCTGGAACACATCGAGCGTGTCGTGCACCATGTGCGGCGCCTGGAGCAAAGCACCGAAACCGCCGTGCAGATGCATTTTTCGGTGCAGAGCCACCGCACCAACGACATCATGCGCACGCTCACGGCGCTCACCGCCGTGTTCCTGCCGCTGAACCTCATCGCCGGCATCTTCGGCATGAACTTCGAATTCATCCCCCTCATCCACAAGCAGGGGGGCTTCTGGTGGGCCATGGGCGCGATGGCACTCATCGCGGTGGCGCTGGTGGCGCTTTTCTGGCGCAAGCAGTACCTCTCGCGCACCAGGAAATGAGCCCGCGCACGGCACCGGTACGCGTCGGCACCGCCGGCTGGAGCCTGCCGCGCGCAAGCCGCCAGCGTTTTGCGGCGGACCCCGGGCTGTCGCTGCTGGAGCGCTACGCCCTGCAGTTGCCGGCGGTGGAGATCAATTCATCGTTCTACCGCCCGCACCAGCGCAGCACCTACGCGCGCTGGGCCGCCGCCACGCCGCCCGGCTTTCGCTTTTGCGTGAAGCTGCCGCAAGCCGTGACGCACCGGGCCCGCCTGGCGGACTGCGCGCCGCTGCTGAAGGAATTCCTGGGCCAGGTCGGCGGCCTCGGCGGACGTCTGGGCTGCCTGCTGGTGCAGCTGCCGCCGAGCCTGGCGCTCGATGCGCCCATCGCGAACGGTTTTTTCCGCACGCTGCGGCGCCTGCATGGCACGGTTGGCATCGCCGTCGAGCCGCGCCATGGCAGCTGGTTCACCCCGGAGGGCGACGCGCTGCTCGCGCGCTGGCAGGCCGCGCGCGTGCTGGCCGACCCGGTGCTGCACGGGCCCGGCGCGGCGCCGGGCGGTTGGCCGGGCCTGGTGTATTGCCGCCTGCACGGCACGCCGCGCCGGTACTACTCGGCCTACGGCGCGCCCCTCATCCAGGCACTGGCGGCCCGCCTGGTGCTGGCGTCCAGCGACGCGGACGCCGTCTGGTGCATCTTCGACAACACCGCGAGCGGCGCGGCAACCGCCAACGCCCTGGACCTGCACGCCGCCGTGCACGCCTGACGCACTGGCGCCCGCGGCCCGCCGCACGCCTTCAACGCCCCGGTGGCGGCAAGCCGGACCGAGACGCCGCGTTGTCCCGTCCGAGCCGGCGCGTGATGCCAGCGGGAGGCCCCTCCGCCGGATGCGTAAGCAGGCAGACGGCAAGGGCTTCAAAAATGCAAAAACACGATCAATGACACAGTAATTACAAAAACATACGTTTAGAATCGGCCATCGCTTTAACCACAATTTGGGAATGGTCTTGACGCCTGAAGGCCCTGTCCGCGCGCGGCCACGCTGCCCCGTGTCCGGCCCGTCCTCCACCCCGCGGGCCACGCTGGCCGGCCCTCCTTGCAGCGGCGCTGGCCTTCTTGCATGAGCGACGATCCTCTGGTGTGGGCCACGCCGGCCGGCACGCCGTCGCTGGGCGCAGCACAAGGGTTGGGCCACCGGCTGTTCTCCCGCTTTCGCATCGGCACCCGGCTGGCTGCCATGATGGCCTTGGCGGCCTTGGTCAGCGCACTGCTGGCCACCATGGGCGTGCGCGGGCTCGCTGCCGCCAACGAGAGCCTGCGCATGGTGTACGAGACACGCATGAAACCGGTGCGCAACCTGGACCAGGTGGCGCACCTGATGCTGTCCAACCAGTTGCAGCTGCAACTGGCCCTGGCCCGCCCGGGCGATTCCGACCTGACCGAGCGCGGCGCGCTCTCGCCGGAACTGGCGCGCCAGGCAGCGCGGGCGATAGAAAGCAACATGCTGGAGATCGACCGGCTTTGGGAAGAGTATTCCCGCGCGCCCAAGGAGCAGACCGAGACCGATCTGGCCGAGAGGTTCGCCCACGAGCGCGCGGTCTACCTGAGCGCAGGCGTCAAGCCCGCGATCGCCGCGCTGCGCAGCCTGGAGCACCACAGCGCGCAGCGCATGGCGGGCACGGTGCACCGCCTGTACGAGCGCGCACGGCCGGAAATCCAGGCGCTGATCAACCACCAGTTCGAGCAGGCGCACGCCGCCTATGAGGCCGGCGTGCGCCGGCACGCGCTCACGCTGCAGCTGTCGCTCGGCGCGCTGATCGTCTCCATGCTGGTGCTGGGCTTCCTCGGCGCCATGCTGATACGTTCCATCGTGCGCCCCCTGCAGGCGGTGGGCACCGTGTTCCGGCGCATTTCCGCCGGGCAACTCGATTCGCACATCGTCGTCGAGGGCAAGGACGAGGTCAGCACCCTGCTGTTCGAGCTGCGCGCCATGCAACGGCGCCTGCTGACCAATGAGAAGGCCATCTACGACCTGGCGTTCTTCGACCCGCTGACCCACCTGCCCAACCGGCGCCTCTTGCGCGAGCGCATCCAGAACACCCTGGACGCGGGCGCGGACGACGCCGCCCACCGCGCGCTGCTGCTGATCGACCTGGACAACTTCAAGAACATCAACGACACGCTCGGTCACCAGGTGGGCGACCAATACCTGGTCGAGATCGCGCGCCGCTTCAGCGCCATCGTGCGCCCACCGCACTCGGTGGCGCGCATCGGCGGCGACGAGTTCGTGGTGCTCCTGGACCATCTGCCCGCCGCCGAGGCGCCGGCGCTGGCCCGCGCCCAGGCGATGGCGCAGGAACTGCTCGATGGCATCGCACGGCCCTGCGAGCTGCCCGGCCAGGTGCACCACGGCAGCGCCAGCATCGGCATTTGCCTTTTCCGCCGCGGCGGCACGACGATCCACGAACTCTTGAAGCGCGCGGACACCGCCATGTACCAGGCGAAGAACGCCGGGCGCAACGCCTACCGCCTGTTCGACCCGGCCCTGCAGGCCGAGCTGGAAACCCGCGCCGCGCTGCAGGCGGCGCTGCGCGAAGCCATCGGCGCCGACCAGCTGGCGCTGGATTTCCAGGTGCAGGTGGGACTGGACGGGCACGCCGTGGGCGCCGAGGTGCTGCTGCGCTGGCACCACCCGGTGCACGGCAGCGTGCCGCCCGCGCAGTTCATTCCCATCGCCGAATCCTGCGGGCTGATCCTGCCGATCGGCCAATGGGTGCTTCAGCAGGCGTGCGCGCAGCTCGGCGCCTGGGCAGCAGCCCCGCACGCCCGCCACCTGGACCTGGCGGTCAACGTCAGCGCGCGGCAGTTTCGCAGCCCCGACTTCGTTGCACAGGTGCGTGAGGCGCTCGCCCAGGCGGGCGCGCCACCCGAGCGCCTGGTGCTGGAACTGACCGAGAGCCTGGTGCTCGACGACGTGGCCGACGCCGTCGACCGCATGCAAGCCCTGTCGCGCCACGGCGTGCGCTTCGCGCTGGACGATTTCGGCACCGGCTACTCGTCGCTCGCGCAGCTCAAGCACCTGCCACTGCACCAGCTCAAGATCGACCGCAGCTTCGTGCGCGACATCGTGCACGACCGGGGCGACGCGGCGATCGTGCAGACCATCATCGGCATGGCCGCCAACCTCGGTCTGTGCGTCATCGCCGAAGGCGTGGAAACGCCGGCGCAGCACCAGACCCTCCGGCGGCTGGCATGCACCGCGTTCCAGGGCTACTGGTTCGGGCGGCCACAAAGCGCCGCGCAATTCGAGCAATGGCTGGCCGGCGCGGGGGCCGCGCCGCCCACCTCCCCCACCCCGTCCGAGCCAACGGACGCCACCACCACGCTGCCATGAACCGTTTCAAGATCTCCACGCGCATCTCCGCCCTCGCCGGGCTGCTGTCGCTCTTGCTGCTTGCCATCGGCGCCCTCGGCCTATGGGGCATCGTGCAGTCCAACAGCGCCCTGCGCGCCATGTACCAGGAGCGGCTGACGACCACCGCCGAGGTCGGCCAGATCCAGTCCCTCCTGCTGCGCCAGCGCCTGTTGCTGGCCGTGGCGCTGGTGACGCCGGACGAGGCCACCATAGCGGCCAACACAGCCGCCGTGGACACCAACATCGCCGCCATCACGGCCATCTGGGATCGCTACCTGGCGCGCAACCACACCGCCCAGGAACTGGCACTGGCCAAGGCGTTCACCGACGACCGCACGCGCTTCGTGCGCGAAGGCCTGCTGCCCACCGTGGCGGCGCTGCGCGCGGGCGACATCGCAGGCGCGAACCGCACCGTGGTGGAACGCGTGCGTCCACTCTACGAACCGGTGGGCCGCGGCATCGATGCACTCGTCCAGCTGCAGTTCGACGAAGGGCGCAAGGCCTACGAAGCGGCCGATGCGCGCTACGCCGCGATCCGCTGGGCCTCCATCGCGTCCATCGTCTGCGGGCTGGCGTTCGCGGCATTGTTCGCCGGGGCGCTGGTGCGCGGCATTTCGCGCTCGCTCGGGCAGGCCATCGTGGCGGCGGACACCATTTCCCGGGGCGACCTGACCCAGGCCATTGCCGTGCGCGGCCGGGACGAAGCCGCGCAGGTGCTGCAGGCGCTCCGCGCCATGCAGCAGCAACTAACCGGCATCGTCACGCACATCCGCGACGGCGGCGAGAGCCTGGCCAGCGCCTCGGCGCAGATTTCCTCGGGCAACCACGACCTGGCCAGCCGCACCGAGCAGCAGGCCAGCGCGCTGGAGCAGACGGCCGCCGCCATGGAGCAGCTCAATGCCACGGTGCAGCAAAACGCCGACAACTCGCGCCAGGCGCACCAGCTCGCCGCCACGGCCAGCAGCGTCGCCGAGCAGGGCGGCATGGTCATGGGGCAGGTGGTCAGCACCATGCGCGAGATCCACACCTCCTCGGGCAAGATCGCCGACATCATCGGCGTCATCGACAGCATCGCCTTCCAGACCAACATCCTGGCGCTCAACGCGGCCGTCGAGGCGGCGCGCGCGGGCGAGCAGGGCCGGGGCTTCGCCGTGGTGGCAAGCGAGGTGCGCGCACTCGCCGGGCGCTCGGCCGAGGCGGCCAAGGAGATCAAGGCGCTGATCGGCTCCAGCGTGGAGCGCGTCGGCAAGGGCACGGAACTGGTCAACGCCGCCGGCCAGACCATGGAACAGGCGGTGGCCGCGATCCAGCGCGTCACCACCCTGATGACCGACATCAGCGCCGCCAGCGCCGAGCAGAGCAGCGGCATGCGGCAGATCGGCGAAGCGGTGCAGCACCTGGACCAGACCACACAGCAGAACGCTGCGCTGGTGGAGGAGCTTTCCGCCGCCGCGCGCAGCCTGCAGGACCAGGCCCACGGCCAGGTGGAGACCATCTCCGCGTTCCGCCTGCAGGGCGCATCGGTTCCCCACAGCCCCGCGCCCGTGGCGCTCCTGGCGGGATAGCCAGGCCATTGCCATCAAGCGCGCGAGAATTTCACAAGCAACCTGGCGCCGCCCCCTCAGCGCCGTCCGTCAGGTGCTGGCAAGCGCCGCTTCGATGTCGCCCTTCAGGCGCTCGGGCGCGTCCTGCGGGGCGTAGCGGCGCAGGACCTGGCCGTCCCGCCCGACCAGGAACTTGGTGAAATTCCACTTGATCGCCTTGCTGCCGAGCAGGCCCGGCGCCTCGGCGGCCAGCCAGCGGTACAGCGGGCTCGCGCCGGCGCCATTGACGTCGATCTTGGCCAGCATGGGAAAGCTCACGCCGTAGTTCAGTTCGCAGAAGGACGCGATCTCCGCGTTGCTGCCCGGGTCCTGGCCGCCGAACTGGTTGCACGGAAAACCGAGCACCACCAGGCCCTGGTCGGCGTACGCGCGGTGCAGCGCCTCCAGCCCGGCGAACTGCGGCGTGAAGCCGCAGGCACTGGCGGTGTTGACGATGAGCAGCACCTGGCCGCGGTAGCGCTCCAAGGGCACGCTGCTGCCGTCCATCTGCAGGGCGTCGAAATCGTAGGCGGTCTGGGCCATGGGGTTTTCCGGGAGTGGACGGCCATGGTAGCCGCGCAGCGCCGCTACCGCGCGTCGCGGCTCCGGCGCGGCCGCACGGCCAGCAGCGCGGCCAGCACGATCAGCGCCCCGCCCAGCAGCAGGCGCGGGCCGATCTGCGCCGCGCCGCCCAGCCAGGACGACACGCTGGCAAACAGCACCTCGCTCAGCATCACCAGCGCGGTGGTGCCCGCCGCCAGGCGCGCCGCGCCGTACTGCAGGCCCAGGTTGCCCAGCAGGAAGGCACAGGCCAGGCCGGCCGCGACCCACAGCCAGCCGGCCGCCGGAGCGGGCGGCGGGGGTGCCAGTCCCAGCGCCGTGGCTGCCCAGGCACCCGCCCCCGCCATGACGAAGCCGCCGGCGAACATGGCCAGCATGCGCTCGCGCTCGGGCGCCGCGTGCAGGCGACGCAAGAGCACATTGGTCAGGGCAAAGCAGAACCCCCCGGCCACGGCCAGGAAATCGGTCGCCGAGAGCCCGCTGGCGAGCGAAGCCAGCGGCGCGCCGGGCGGCAGCACCACCAGCACCACGCCCGCCAGCGCCACCACCAGGCGCACGAGCGCCATCGGCGTGACGCGCTCGCCGAGCAGCCACCAGGCCAGCAGCACCGACCAGGCCGGCATCAGATAGAACAACAGCACCACGCGCACCACGTCGCCCAGGGTGACGGCCCAGTTGAAGCAGATGTTGGTCAGGCCGGCCGCCGCCGCCAGCAGCCACAGGGACGGCGTGCGCAGCAGGCTGCGCGCGCTCTGCGGCAGCGCCAGCACCAGGACGAACAGCACCGCCAGGTAGACCAGCGCCGTGGCCCACAGCGGGTGCAGGCCGGCGGCGTTGAGTGCGCGCAGCGGCCACCACGAGCAGCCCCAGACGAAGGCGTTGAACAACAGGGCGAGAACGGGCCGGGTACGGGGCATGAAATAAGATCTAAATTGGCCTCCAGCGCTTGCTGGCAATAGATTATTAGCTATTTATTAAATAGCATTCTGTGTGGGCTGTGCGCCCCGCGCTCAATGCAAGCGGTCCTGGCGCGCGATCTGCAGCAGGTGCTCGACCTCTTCCGTGTGGTGGCAGCAGTTGTGCCGGTGCCAGCGCCCGATCAGCCACATGGCGCCCGCCACCACCACGCCGAACACCGTGATGGCGCCGAACACCGACAGCCCCAGCTTGAGCGACAGGCTGTAGAACGCCCCCATGCCCAGGATGGCGGCCTGCTCGTTGAAGTTCTGCACGGCGATCGAGCGTCCCGCCCCCATCAGGTTGTGGCCGCGGTGCTGCAGCAGCGCATTCATGGGCACCACCAGGAAGCCGCCCAGGCCACCGAGCAGGATGAGGAAGGGCACGGCCACCCAGATGCTGTGGATGAAGACCATCATCACCAGCAGCACGCCCATGGCGATGCCCATGGGGATGACGCGCGTGGCCGCGTCCAGGCGCATGCGCATGGAGGCCAGCACGGCGCCCGCCGCGGTGCCGATGGCCACTACGCCCGTGAGCGCCGAGGCCTGCGTGGTGTTGTAGCCCAGCGCCACCGCCGCCCAGGCGAGCACGATGAATTTGAGGTTGCCGCCCGCCCCCCAGAACAGGGTGGTGGTGGAGAGCGAGATCTGGCCCAGCCGATCGCGCCACAAGCGCCCGTTGCAGGCCCAGAAATCGGGCAGCAGGGCCAGGGCGCTGGCCAGCACGCCGGTCTGCGCGGTGTGGCGCAGCGGCCGCATTTCCACCCCGGTGTGCGGGATGCGCAGGTTGAACCAGGCGGCGACGGCGTAGATCAGGATCAGCGCCGCGATCGCCGCCTCGGCCGGCGTGGCCACGCCCGTGTCCAGGTAGGGGAAATCAAAACCCAGCAGCAGGTCGGAGAGGCGGCGCCCGACGAGCTGGCCGCCCAGCAGCACGCCGAGGATGATGGAGGCGATGGTCAGGCCTTCGATCCAGCCATTCGCCTTGACCAGCTGCGAAGCCGGCAGCAACTCGGTGAGGATGCCGTATTTGGCCGGCGAATACGCCGCCGCTCCCAGGCCGACGATCGCGTAGGCGATCAGCGGATGCGAGCCGAACAGCATCATCACGCAGCCGACGATCTTGATGGCATTGCTGATGAACATCACCCGCCCCTTGGGCAGGGCGTCGGCGAACGCGCCCACGAACGGCGCCAGCACCACGTAGAACAGCGCGAACATCGGCACCAGCGCCGCCCGCTGCCACTCCGGCGAGCCTCCGGTGCGCAGCAGTTCCACGGCAGCGACGAACAATGCGTTGTCGGCCAGCGAGCTGAAAAACTGCGCCGACATGATGGTGTAGAAACCGCGCTTCATCAGAGGCAAGAAGGGCCGCCGCGCGGTGGCGGACGGCCGGGGTAGTCGGGTCGCTGGGCAAATGAGCGGCGGTTATATCACGCACCCCTGCACCGGGCTGGTGCCAGAATCGCGCTTTCCGTCCACCCTCTGCACCTGCCATGCCGCGCCCGATTTCCGCCCGCATCCACTCCGCAGCCCTTGCCGCCAACCTGGAACGCGCGCGCCGCGCCGCGCCGGACGCGCGCGTCTGGGCGGTGGTCAAGGCCGACGCCTACGGACACGGCATCGAGCGCGTGTTCGACGCCTTCCGCGCGGCCGACGGTTTTGCGCTGCTCGACCTGGCCGAGGCCGAGCGCGTGCGCGCACTGGGCTGGCGCGGACCCATCCTGCTGCTCGAAGGCGTGTTCGAGGCGCGCGACCTGGAACTGTGCTCGCGCCTCTCGCTCTGGCATGCGGTGCACTGCGACGAGCAGATCGACATGCTGGCGGCGCACAAGACGCAGCAGCCGCAGCGCGTGTTCCTCAAGCTCAATTCGGGCATGAACCGGCTCGGCTTCACGCCCGCGCGCTACCGCAGTGCCTGGGCGCGCCTGAATGCGCTGACGCAGGTCGAGGAGATCTCGCACATGACGCATTTTTCCGACGCCGACGGCCCGCGCGGCATCGCCGCGCAGTGGCAGGCGTTCTGCACCGCCACCCAGGACCTGCCGGGCGAGCGCAGCGTCTGCAACAGCGCGGCCATCCTGCGCCACGCGCACGACCAGGGCGTGCGCGGCGACTGGGTGCGCGCCGGCATCGCGCTCTACGGCAGCGCACCCGACTTCCCCGAGCACAGCGCCGCCGGCTGGGAGCTGGCGCCCACCATGACGCTGTCCACCCGGCTCCTGGCCGTGCAGCACCTGCAGGCCGGCGATTGCGTGGGCTACGGCTCGCGCTTTCGTGCCGACGGGCCGCTGCGCATCGGCGTGGCCGCCTGCGGCTACGCCGACGGCTACCCGCGCCATGCCGACACGGGCACGCCGGTGCTGGTGGCGGGCGTGCGCACGCGCCTGGTCGGGCGCGTGAGCATGGACATGGTGACGGTGGACCTGGAACCGGTGTTCGCCGCCGGCGCAGCGCCCGGCTTCGGCACCGAAGTCACGCTGTGGGGCCGGGCCGAGGGTGGCGCCGTGCTGCCGATCGACGAGGTGGCGCAGGCCGCCGGGACCGTGGGCTACGAGCTCATGTGCGCGCTGGCCCGGCGCGTGCCGGTGCAGATGGACTGATCCCCGGCCCGCCCTTGCGCTCGGCAGGCTACGCAATAGTGCGTAATGGAATCCGTTAGGCAATGTAACAGCCGCCTGCCCGTACATTGGCCCTCCCGGAGCCGCGCCGTGCCTGGCTCCGCAGCGAGGAGACAGCCAATGGCATCCGCATCTGCCAACAACCGTTCCGTGGCCCGCCGGCTGACGGCACTGTCGATTGCCCTTGTGGCCGTGGTGCTGGCACTGGTCGGCGCGGCCATCTCGGTGCTCACCGAACGCAGCACGCGCACGCAGGTGGTGCAAAGCGTGGCCGACACCACCCAAAGCGTGGCCAACGCGCTCAATGCCGCCGACGCCACCAACCGGGAGCTGGTGCAGCGCACCATGAAGGGGTTCCAGCGCTATTTCGACGCCAACATGGAGCTCGACGAGGCCTCCGGCGAGCTGCGCAGCTTCGGCGCCCTGGTCAACGACGACCACGGCTCGGTGGACCGCTTCGCCAATGAAACCGGCGGCGTGGCCCGCGTCTATGTCCGCCAGGGCACCGGGTTCTCCAGCATCACCAGCTCCGTCAAGGATGCGCAGGGCGCCCGCGAAGGGCCCCAGGCGCTCGCCGGCGCGCCGCTCGCCGCCGCCCAGGCCGGGCAACCCTGGGTCGGGCGCAGCGTGGTCGCCGGCAAGCCCTACATGGGCTACTACCTGCCGGTGCAGGACGCCGGCAAGAAAACCATCGCCCTGCTGTTCATCGGCAACGACATCGGCGTGATGGAGGAAATGCAGCAGAAGCAGGTGGCGCAGACGCACTTCTTCGCGCACGGCGGCGCCTACGTGATCGACCCGCGCGGCGGGCCCGACCAGGCGGTGCTGGTGGCGCACCCCACCGCGGCAGGCAAGCCCGTGCTGGCGGCCTACCCGCAGGCCGGACCGTTCCTGGAAGCGCTGGCCAAGGCCCCGGACGGCTACGTCCGCCAGGCGACCAGCCTGCTCGACAACGCGGCGCGCGAGCCCTGGGCGCTGATGCGCAAGACCGGGCCCGAGGGGCTGTGGGTGGTCGCCGAGGTGCCGGATGCCGAGGCCATGGCCGGGCAGCGCCCCGTGCTGGTCGCCGTGTGGGGGCTGATCGCCCTGGCGGTGGTGCTGCTCGGGGCCGGCTTGTTCGTCATGCTGCGGCGCGGCGTCAGCCGGCCGCTGCGCCAGCTCACCCAGGCCGTCACCCTGGTGGCGCAGGGCGATCTGACGCAGCCCTTCCACACCGCGCAGCGCGACGAGATCGGCGCGCTGGTGCAGGAGGTGGACGGCATGCGCCAGCGCTACCTGCAGATGCTGCAGGACGTGCGCAAGGCGGTGGACAGCATCACCACGGCCAGCGCCGAGATCGCCAGCGGCAACCAGGACCTCTCCGGCCGCACCGAGGCCACCGCCAGCAGCCTGGCCGAGACGGCGCAAAGCATGGAGCAGCTCACCGCCACGGTGCGCCAGTCGGCCGAAGCGGCGCGCCAGGCCAACCAGCTTGCCGGCACCGCCGCCGAGGTGGCCGCGCGCGGCGGCCAGGTGGTGGGCGAGGTGGTCAGCACCATGGGCGAGATCAACCAGAGTTCGCGCCGCATCGCGGACATCATCGGTGTCATCGACGGCATCGCCTTCCAGACCAACATCCTGGCGCTCAACGCGGCCGTCGAGGCAGCGCGCGCCGGCGAGCAGGGCCGGGGCTTTGCCGTGGTGGCCAGCGAGGTGCGCAGCCTCGCCGGGCGCAGCGCCGAGGCGGCCAAGGAAATCAAGGCGCTCATCGGCGCCTCGGTCGACAAGGTGGAATCGGGCGCACGCCTGGTGCAGAACGCCGGCAGCACCATGGAAGAGATCGTCGGCTCGGTAAAGCGGGTCGGCGACATCGTGGGCGAAATCACTGCCGCCGCCGCCGAACAGGCCGGCGGCATCGGCCAGGTGAACCAGGCGGTGAACCAGCTCGACCAGATGACGCAGCAGAACGCCGCACTGGTGGAGCAGTCGGCCGCCGCCGCGCAAAGCCTGCGCGACCAGGCGCAGCGCCTGGCGGGCGCGGTGCAGGTGTTCAAGCTCTCCGATGCGGCACCGGCCGCGGCGCCCCCGGCGGTGCCCGCCCAGCCGTCCCCGGCGGCGACCTTGTCCGCGCCGGCCCCGCGCCTGCCGGGCGCCTGACCGAATACCGCCCCTTCCCCTGCATACTGGAGGCTTTTCCAGACCCACCCACCTGCATGCACGCCGACGTCCCCACCCTGATGGCCACCATCCTGCTGGCCTCGCTGACCATGGCGGCGGTGATGCTGGTGGTGGGCTGGGGCATGCGGCGCGAGGGCTTGCAGATCTGGGCGGCGGGCCTGGCGGTGCACGCCGCCGGCTACCTGTTTTTCGCCCTGCGCGGCCAGATCGACGAGACCTTGTCCATCCTGGCCGGCAACACCCTGGCCTCGCTGGCGCTGGCGCTGCTGCTGGCGGCGGTGTGGCGCTTTTACGGCGCGGCGCAGCATTGGGCGCCCCTGCTGGTGGCGCCGGCGCTGTTGCTGGCCGGCCTGTCGCAGCTGCTGGACAACTTCAGCGCACGCATCGTGCTGAGCAGCCTGGTGTTTGCCGGGCAGTCTTGTGCCTTGGCGTGGGTGCTGCACCAGCGCCGCGGCGAAACGGTAGGCCGGGGCGCACGCCTCGTCATGGCCGGCATGGTGGTGCAGGCGCTGCTCATGCTGCTGCGCGCCACCGCCAGCGCGCAGGAGGGGCAATTGCTGCACGGCAGCGCGATGCAGAGTGCCACCTTCCTCGGCACCCTCGTCGTGCTGCTGGTCACCTCGCTCGGTTTCATCTTCATGACCAAGGAGCGCGCCGACGAAACCAACCGCGTGCTTGCCGCCGCCGACCCGCTGACCGGCGCGGCCAACCGCCGCTCCATCATCGAAGCCCTGGACCGGGACGTCGGCCGCGCCATCCGCACGCGCGAGCCCCTGGCGCTGATGATGATCGACCTCGACCACTTCAAGCGCATCAACGACCTGCACGGCCACCTGGCAGGACATCGTCGGCCGCTACGGCGGCGAGGAGTTCCTGGTCGTGCTGCCCGACACCACCCTGGCCGGCGTGCAGCGCCTGGCCGAGGACCTGTGCCGCGCCGTCGCCGCGCATACCGTGGTCCACCGCGGCCAGCGCCTCGCGGTGACGGTGAGCATCGGCGTGTACGGTGGCCGGCTCGATCCCGGCGACAGCTGGGATCTGTTGATCCACGCCGCCGACAGCGCCCTCTACCGCGCCAAGAACGCCGGCCGCAACCGCGTCGAGACGACGCCGGTGCTGCCGCGCACCGGCACGGCCAGCAGCCACCCGGAAACCTTGCCGGCGTCCCTGCAATAGGGCGGGGCGGCGCGGCGCGCCCGGCGTGCCTGTGGTGCAATGCAAGCCTTTGCAAGGAGAGCGCCATGAACGCCCGTACCGCCCCCGCCCAGTTGTTGCCCGACCAGGCCCTGGCGCAGCTCGACCAGGTCTGGGACGCGCGCATCCTGCCGCAACTCGAAGACTACATCCGCATCCCCGCCAAATCGCCCATGTTCGCGCCCGACTGGGAGGCGGAGGGCCTGCTCGACACCGTGGTGCGTCGGGCCGCCGACTGGGTGCTGGCGCAGAAGCTGGATGGCCTGCGCCTGGACATCGTGCGCCTGCCCGGCCGCACGCCGGTGCTGTTCTTTGAAGTCGCGGCCACCCGGCCCGGATCGGGCCAGAGCGTGCTGATGTACGGCCACCTCGACAAGCAGCCCGAATTTTCCGGCTGGCGCAGCGACCTGGGGCCGTGGACGCCGAAATACGAAGACGGCAAGCTCTACGGCCGCGGCGGCGCCGACGACGGTTACGCGGTCTATGCCAGCATCGCCGCCGTGCAGGAGCTGCAGCGCCAGGGCGTGGCGCACCCGCGCATCGTGGGCCTGATCGAGACCAGCGAAGAGAGCGGCTCGCGCGACCTGCTGCCCTATATCGACGCCTTGAAGCCCCGCCTGGGCGACATCGCCCTGGTGGTGTGCCTGGATTCGGGCGCCGGGAACTACGACCAGCTGTGGCTCACCACCAGCCTGCGCGGCATGGTGGCGGGCACGCTGAAGGTCGAAATCCTGACCGAGGGCGTGCACTCGGGCGACGCCTCGGGCCTGGTGCCCTCGTCCTTCCGCATCATGCGCCAGGTGCTCGACCGGCTGGAAGACAGCGCCACGGGCCGCCTGCTGCCCGCCAGCTTCCACTGCGAAGTACCGGCCGAACGGCTGGCGCAGGCGCGCGCCACGGCCGCCATTCTGGGCGAGGAGGTGTACCGGCGCTTCCCCTGGGCGCACCACGACTGCGGTGGCTCTACCATCGTCGCGCTGCCCACCACCACCGACCCGGTGCAGGCGCTGCTCAAGCGCACCTGGGAGCCCACGCTCAGCGTGACCGGCGCCGAAGGCTTCCCGGCCCTGCAGGACGCGGGCAACGTGCTGCGCCCCTACTCCGCGTTCAAGCTCAGCCTGCGCCTGCCGCCGCTGGTGGACGCCGCGCGTTGCGTGCAGGAGATGAAGGCGCTGCTTGAAGACAACGCGCCCTACCAGGCGCGCGTCACCTGGCAGGGCGCGAGCGGCGCCAACGGCTGGAATGCACCCGCCACGGCGCCATGGTTCGAGCAGGCGCTCGACGCCGCCAGCCAGGCGCATTTCGGCGCGCCCTGCGGCCACATCGGCCAGGGCGGCACGATTCCGCTCATGGGCATGCTCAGCCAGGGCTTCCCCAAGGCGCAGATGATGGTCTGCGGCGTGCTCGGCCCCAAGAGCAACGCGCACGGGCCGAACGAGTTCCTGCACGTCCCCTACGCCAAGCGGCTCACCGCCGCTGTGGCGCAGGTGATCGCGGCCATGCCCTAGGGCCTGTTCCCCTATCATCCTGGCACTGCCGCCAGCGAGGCCCCATGTTCGACTTTCCTGCAGCCAACCTCAGCCCCTTCACCGCCACGGACGGGGAAAACCTCGCCCTGTACGACTGGCCCCTGCCGGA
>MEDL01000062.1 GCA_001724785.1 Acidovorax sp. SCN 68-22
TCGTACCACAACCAGTGGTGGATACCCCACGATGCCGATGGCACCTTTGAAGCCAAGGGCCTGATGGGCCAGCACATCCACATCAACCCGGCGGCCGAGTTGGTGGTGGTGAAGTTCTCCACGCACCCCGTGCCCAACACCGCCTTCACCCACGCGCTGGACCGGCAGGCCTTTGCCGCACTGGCCAAGGCCGTACGCTGAGCCTGCCCGCACGCTGTTGCTCCACCCCCCACGAGGACCGTTTCACCATGTCCCCCCAACCCTGGCTGGCCAGCTATGGCGCCATCCCTGCACACATCGATCCCGACAGCCATCCCAGCATCGTGCACCTGCTGTGTACCGCCATGCAGCGTTATGCGCACCGGCCCGCATTCACCTGCCTGGGCCAGACGCTGACCTATGCACATGTGGACCAGCAATCCCGCGCGTTTGCGGCCTACCTGCAGAACGTGCTGCGCGTGCGCAAGGGCGACCGCATTGCCGTGATGTGCCCCAACCTGATGGCGTTTCCCATCGCCATGCTCGGCATTGCGCGCGCGGGCTGTGTGCAGGTGAACGTGAATCCGCTGTACACCCCGCGGGAGCTTGAGCATCAGCTACAGGACGCAGGAGCGAGGGTGATGGTGATCTATGCCGGGTCTACCGCCACCCTGGCCGCCATCCAGGATCGGGTGGAACTGCACAGCATCATCACCGTGGCGCCTGGCGACGGCACCGCAGCCGACCTGCCTGGGCCGCCGGTGGATGCCCATCTGCACACCACCACCTCGTTGGCGCGCGCCCTGGCCGAAGGCGCCACCCTGCCCTTTGCGCCGCCCGTGCTGGAGGGGAGCGACCTGCTGTTCCTGCAGTACACCGGGGGCACCACAGGCCTGTCCAAGGGCGCCATGCTCACGCACCGCAACCTGGTGGCCAATGTGGAGCAGTTCAAGGCCTTCGTACCCGATGCCCTGCGCCCCGCGCAAGAAGTCATTGTCACCGCCATTCCGCTGTATCACATCTTCGCGCTGATGGTGAACCTGATCAGCTACTTTGCGGTGGGCGCACGCAACTGGCTGGTGCCCAACCCGCGCGACTTGGATGGGTTGATCGACGTGTTGAAGGCTGCGCGCCCCAGCGTATTCATGGGGGTCAACACGCTGTACGCCGGGCTGGCGGCGCACCCCGGCACGCAGGGCGTGGACTTCTCCAACCTGCGGCTGGCGGGTGGCGGTGGTGCCGCCATCCTCCCCTCGGTATCCGCCCGCTGGCAGGCTATCACCGGCCAGTTCATCCGCGAAGGCTACGGCCTGAGCGAGACCAGCCCCGTGGTGGCCTTCAACCCCGCATGGGTCACTGCCTTCAGTGGCAGCACCGGCCTGCCCATGCCTTCCACCGATGTACTGCTGCTGGACGACCAGGGCCACCCCGTGCCCCTGGGCCAGCCCGGCGAGGTCTGCGTGAAAGGCCCCCAGGTCATGGGCGGCTACTGGCAGCAGCCCGAGGCCAACGCCGCCGCCTTCACGCCCGACGGCTACTTCCGCACTGGCGACATCGGCCAGCTGGACGAGCGCGGCTTTCTCAAGATCGTGGACCGCAAGAAGGACATGGTCATCGTCTCAGGCTTCAACGTCTTTCCCAACGAAGTCGAAGCCGTGGCCACCGCCTGCCCCGGCGTGCTGGAATGCGCCTGCATTGGCGTGTCGGACGAGAAGACGGGCGAGGCGCTGCGGCTGTATGTGGTGCGCGCGGCGGGCACGGCACCACCGGTGGATGCAGACCACATTGCAGCCCACTGCCGCGCCGCACTCACCCCCTACAAGGTGCCCCGGCAGATCGTGTTTTTGGAGGCCCTGCCCAAGTCCAGCGTCGGCAAGATCCTGCGCCGCGAATTGCGCGATATGGCCTGAGCGCTGGGAGCGGCGGTTTCAGAGGTGGGGGACTCGGGCAGATGAGAGATGCGAGCCACCTCAGCGCGTGTCTGTCATCAGCCCCGCCGCTGCAAATCCCGCGCCCCATAGGCGCAGTAACCCGGCTTAGGGCTCTTCTTCTGCGGGTGCAGGCGGCAGGTCTCGGGCCGCTTGTCATACACTGTGCACAGCCGGGTCTTGGGGTCGAGAAAGTTGCAGTCCCCACTCGCCCGCCGCGCCATCGTGAAGATGGCGTTCTTGTGGTTGAAGTGGTCAATCAGCCGCGCCTTCTGCAGCCGCTTGGCAATGTGGCGAATCTCTTCATGCTCGGCCTCAAACGGGTCCACCAGTTCAAGCCGTACCAGGTCCGACAGCTGCACCTCCAGCGGCATCGTGCAGCAGTTGGCCGCGCAGCTGTCGCACAGACCTGCGCGGTAGCGGGTCCAGGTGTCCAGGCGATCTACGTCAACGATGGCGATGGGGGATCTCATGGCGTGGGCTTGGACAGTTGCAAGTCCAGCGGCTGCGCCTGCGCCGCCAGCGCATGCAACTCGTCGCCTGTGAGGCGGTAACGGATCCACTCGCTCTGCGGGCGGGCACCCAGGCTGTCATACAGCGCGATGGAAGGTGTATTCCAGTCCAGCACACTCCACTCGAAGCGCCCGCAGTCGTTGTCCACGGCGACGCGTGCGAGTTGCCTGAGCAGCGCCATGCCCGCGCCTTTGCCGCGGTGCTCTGGCGACACGTACAGGTCTTCCAGATACAGACCGTGGCGGCCCTGCCAGGTCGAATAGTTGAAGAAGTACACCGCGAAGCCCACGGGGGTATCGCCGTCCTCGCAGATCAGACCATGCACCTTGGGATTGGCGCAGAACAGCGTGCGGTGTACATGCGCGGGGGTGGCCAGCGCCTCCTGCTCAGCCTTCTCATAGATCGCCAGTTCCCGCACGAAGTGCAGGATCAGGTCGGTGTCGTCAATGGTGGCAGGGCGGATGGCGAGTTGGGTCATGCGAAGAAGCTCAGGCAAAGGGCACAAAGGCCACCCGAGGGTGGCCTTCCGAATACGCTGGCGGCGGCAGAGGGCAGCCGTGACGATCAAGTGATCGATCTGTAGGTTCTCACTGAACCTGCAAACCCAGGGCCTTGCAAACCAATCACATTTGCAGTTCCAATGGGAACGGCTCTAGAAATCATTCCCACAAACCTGCAAAGATCCTACATACCACCGGTGACACCAGGGAGCGCACCCCCTTGGACGCACTTTCCTCCCAAGTTTACCCCTTGGGGTATTCCACACGGTGTTGATGATGGGTGGTGGATTGCCCCAACCCATGACTAGTGGCTCCCTGCAAGTCGATCTCTTGGGGTGGGAAGGTGAAATACGCTGATTGTGAAGGCTCTTGAGCCCAAGAGAAACGCAAGGCATAACTCGCGTCACCGTCACCGTCACCGTCACCGTCAGCGCCAGAGTCGGCTGTTTCGGAAGGGGTTCGGCGGTTAGGTAGTGATGTTCAGTGCTACCAAAGCTGGATCCGCTGCCCTCATATACATATGGAGCTGAAACGCGCTCACGTTTCTACGGTCGTCATCTCCACGATCTTGGCGAATTCTTCCAAGACCTCGGGGAAGTGGGTCTGCATGTACCGCAGCACGCGCGCGTTGTCTACGAGCTTGACGATGTAGCCTCGGGCGATCATCAAGTTCAGCATGTCCTCGCTGTGCGATTGCTCGGCCAGCTTGTACTGCCCCAGCAGGTTGGTCATCTCGTTTTCCATCCGAGCCACCTGCTCTTGCGACATCGCGGCGCTGCGAACCGTCTTCTTACCGCCGACCAGCATTTCTTCTGGTGTCGCCGCGAGCATCGCACGGGCGTAGCTGGCAGTCACCGTGTTGGCGGCCACCATCAGTTCGGCGCACTCGACCTGACGAGTGGGCTTCATACGTCGCAACACTGCGGTCACTTCTGTCGAGAATTGGTGGTCTTTCAGAATCCTGGCCACCTCATCACAAATCCCGTCGAGCAGGCTGCGCTTCTTTTGCAGCAAGCTCACATCAATGCACAACCCCTTGGCTAGCTTCGCTGCAGAAATGCCCCGATCCATCGCGCGGCGGATCATGATGTGCTCTTGGATAGTCGACAGGCGGTTCAGCTGGTTGTTGTACGTGAAAGACTCGTCGTCGGTGGAGACCAGGCAGGGAATCTCGTTGAGCTCCAGCTCTTTCATGGCCATTAAGCGCAAATGCCCGTCCAGGATGAGATGCCGTGAGGTCTTGCGGTCGACCGCTGTGACCACCAGGGGCTCAATGAGACCGATCTCGGCGATGGATTCCTTGATCTGCCGGAACTTGTACGTCGCTGTGATCTTTTGGTCGAGTTTGACCGATGGAAGAATTCGGTCGACCTCAATCATGAGCGGTTTGGGCAGAAACCCAAGGGTCGTGGATGTCATACAGAGCCTCCACTGCGGGAAACGCGTTCCGCGAGGTACTTGGGCAAGGTGTCCAGCCCCTCCAGTCGAAGGATGTTGACCAGGTTCTCGTCGCCCAACATCTTTCTCAGTGCGCCGTATACAAAGAAAAGTCGCTGCTGGACGAGAGACGACTTGCGGATCATGATGCGCTGGCGCTCAACCTCTGTCTTGTAGGCACGCACCAAGCTAGACGAGGTGATGTCGACAGGCTTCCGAGGCGTGGAACGCGCGATGGAGCGTCCTAGAAACTGGCGCCGCTCCACCAGCTTCTTGGCGTACATCAGCTGCGGGCCACGTAACTCGCCAGATTCGTAGGCTTCTTGCATTGCCATCTGCACTGCCTTGTCGTCGTTGCCGGCACCAACGATGAGAATGGCCACGGTAATCGGCATCTTGCCGCGCTCGACGGCAACCAAAAGTCGCTCTTCCCCCTTGTCGACCAACTCAAGAATGTGCCGCACATAGGACTCGTGCAGGTTGGTTTTGCGCGCGATGTCTTGGACGGAATGGCCTTTGTCGCGCAGCAACGTGATGCCGCGCAGCAGCTCCAGTGGTTGATGCCGTCTCCGCGCGACATTCTCCGCGAGGCTCATGACGAACGCATCTTCGTCGGAGACCATGACCACAAGCGCTGGAATGCGCTTCTCCCCCAGTTGTTGGAATGCCTTGAATCGCCCTTCGCCGCACACCAGTACGTAGCGCTCTGCACCGTCCTCGCCTGGACGCGGTGTGACTGTCACAGGCTTCTTCAGACCAACTGCTCCGATGTTTTCCACAATCGCGCTGAATTTGCGCTGGTTGCGTTCACGGGGATTCAGGATCTCAATGCGGTCCATCGGGATCATGCGCAGCTCGGGCAGCGAAAGCGGCTCGGTCATGCCGCTCTCCGCAGCCGGGTTCGCGCTGCCATTCCATAGAAGTAGTCCAGGTTGTCGAACCGGTAGTTCTCCAGTTCCACCGGATTGCGTTCTCCCAAACTGATGCGGGGATTGCCGAAGTCCAGTCTTGGCCACAAGTAGTAGTCCAGAGCAGACTGGTTGGAGAGATCCAGACGTACCGCTACCGTGAGATCGGGCGCAAGGCCAGTGTCGAACCGCATCTTCCAGGACAATTGTCCTGACTCGCGGCGCCGACAACGAGCCAGAACGATAGAGACGCTGAACTCCTCGTTGACATACAAGAGATCGGTGAGCGGATCGCGTCTTACGCTACCGCCCAGCGCCGCCATCTTCTCCTCGGTCTGCACGACGATGGCGGGATGCATCCGGCGCAGATGCCGGTTAATTTCGACGTACTGAAAATCGCGCGACGGGACGAAGCCAACAAGTTGGTACGCACGTACCAAACTGCCGAAGCGATGGGCGTAGACCGAAGAGGATGGCATGCCCTCGGTTGAATTGATGATGAGACCAGACAGCGCTTGGCGGTGCTGATAGAGGTTGCGCAGTCGCTCAATCAATTCTTCGTCTGAATAGCGGCGCGAGCGCGCGCGGATGATGCCTTGCGCGGTATAGAAGTCCTCTTTGGCGACGATGGCTGGGAAGGCGTCCTCCTTGCGAATCCACATGTCTGAAGGATTGACCACTCTCAGCTTGCGCAGCTTGAAGGACACCCGGTTGTAGACGTTGCTGCCGATGTACTTCTCGTTGATGAGGACCTCGTGAACAGTGGCTCTGTTCCATTCGCGACCCAGATCGGTGCGGATGCCAGAGCAGTTCAGTCGCGAGGCGATCTCCGTCTCAGACAAGCCGTCATTGACGAACCAACGGTAGATGCTTTGAACCACCTGCACCTCTTCCTGGGGGCCAGGCACCAAAACGACTCGGTCGGTCTGCAAACTTTTGTGCTCACCTCGTGCCAATTCGGCCTTGCTCGCCCCCGTCTGATCAACCAGTAGTCGGCGCAATCCAAAGCCCGCAGGCCCTCCTTGCCGATAACCTAACTCGATCAGCCGACACTGGCCTGCAAACACTTTCGTCGACAACTCCCGGCTGTACTCGCCAGCCATGGTTCGCTTCACGCCCTTGACGATGGTTGAGATGGGCGAGCCATCGTTCTCAAACTGTTCCGCGCAGTAGACCACCTGAATGCCCGCGCGCTTGCATCGATATTCGTAGTACGCGCTCTCATCCGCATCCTGGAAGCGTCCCCAACGGCTAACGTCGTAGACGAGCACCATGGAGAAGTCCGCCGCACCCGATTCCACGTCCTCAATGAGCTGTTGTAAGGCGAGCCGTCCGGCAATCCGAAGCCCGCTCTTGCCTTCGTCGGCATAGGTTTTCACCACCTCGATGCCGCGTTGTTGGGCGTACTCCCGAATGCGGGCGACTTGGTTGTGCGTGGAGTATTGCTGGTGCTCGGTCGACATCCGCACGTACTCGGCCGCGCGGAAGTTCGATTGCCCTTTCTGTGGCAGTGGTAGATCGCCTTTATCCATCGTGCAGCTCCTCAACGGACTCGTGGTGCTGCGCCACGAGGTCATCGGCTACCTGGAAACATCTCCCTGGTCAGCAACGGCAACACCACACTACCAGCGTCATCATCTGTTGGCGATGAAGTCCTCTCTTTGCAATCACACGTCTCCGAATTGAATCAAGGCGCCAAGCTGATTTGGACAATCCACTCGTGTTGTCCTGCCAACGTAGCTGGGGCGATTGCAATGAGTTTGAAGATGCCCAATACGGGCAAGGCTTGTGGTGACGAGTCACTGTTTGCAATTGGGGACGCGTGCAAAGAAGCGGTGCGCCGAGCGTTGCGTTGCTTCTGACGTTGCCGATTGGCAGCTGTGTATTCGGGGTGTGATTCCCGGTAACGGCGCCAGTAATCTGGATGATCCCTGCGCCAACTAGACTGGGCCTGAGCCTGGTTCTCGTGGTAGTCATCGTCAGTCTTGCGCTTTGTCTTTTGCCACAAGCGTTTGCGTGACTGCTGACACTCTGGCTTTGCGCAGTACAACTGGTGAGGGGTTTGAGGCCGGGGTTCAAACGACTCTCCGCACGCATTGCACCAGCGCTTTTCCATGGTGAATCTCCATTCTGAACAGGAAGGAAGATTTAGTTTCAGGATGGATGCTTTGAGTGTCAATTTCCAGGTAAAGCTGGCAGTCAGGGGGTGAAGGCCATTTCTGAACTGAATTCAACGCTCTAGGGCATGCGGTTGATGCCTGTTCTCGACGAGCGGGCGGACACTGTATGACTGATTGAATATGGGTCGCTGGGATGCCCTGAGACATATCCAAATACAGCCCGGAAACAGGCTCCCGCGAACTAGCTTTTTGCGGACGCTTCACCCGAGGGGGCCATGGGGCAGCAATCGGTGAATTGTTTATACAAGTGCGTCACCTTGTCCATTCGGCGCTGTGATCCCATGAGATTGGCAAGCATTCGGTAAGCCATGTGCATGAGCCCATTGGAGATTCGAATCAGATTCATTGCCATCTCCACCGGAAATCCCTCACGCACACGGCGAAGCGGGTGAATCCCGCTGTGGACATACGAGTTCAAGGCGTGTCGTGAATACTCGTTGAACTCCGCCAGATGCGCAGTCAACCCTGCCGGGGCTGCTGCCAACACCTTAGAGAGCATCTCACCAGCAGTCGGGAGATTTTTGGCTGCAAGCTCGGCTTCCGGCGTCAGTTCTCTGCCTAGCTTTTCGATCTGCGCTGGAGTTGCCGCGAAAAGGAGCCACGAAGCCCTCAGCAAGGCTTCGTATTGAAGGCGCAGGACTCCGCATGCTGAGCTTGGAGCGTCAATGGCAAATGCAGTTCTTACTACCCTGGAATGCTCAATACACAGGTGGCATGCGCTCAAGGCCAACTGGTTTTGTTCGGACTCAATGGCCAGGACCACACCTGTCGAGGGGAAGCAGTCCAGTATGGCGTCCTCGAACTCGTCGGATCGATCTGCGAGCGCCAGTATGGGATCGTCGCAAAGAGAGTCTTGTGGAGCTGAAGAAGATCCAGTCAAAGTGCAGTCTCTTACGGGGTCTAGTCGATTTGGAAGCGTTCTTTGAGCCGCGCCACGGTATGTACCCATTTGGGTGAGGTTGGCCTCGCGACGGTGTTCTGGTTCCCGAAGAAGCCCTTTTCCTTGATCGCGTTGGCGACAGGCACAGTCTCGATCCACTTTACAGGCACCAGGTACTCCGCGTTCTCCGGACTTTCCGCGTACTTGGTCCGGGTGGCGATGACGGCATCGGTGTCAGTGATCTTTTTGGTGTACCCGTTCTCGTCAAACGTGAAGTCATCTACAGGCACCCGCAAACCTGTCACCTCTCCAACGCCGACATATCCCGTGCCCGGGATGTTCACCCAAACACGATTTCCGGGAGACAGCATCTGTAGGGTGTTGCTGTACCAGGTCCCGCCTCCGCCAGCAATAAACCCGTACTTCTGGGCCTCATGCCACTCGCGATTCTCGCCAGCATAGGACACGTAGTACTCACCGTTCCAATGACTGTTGGCTGGCGCATCGGGTGAGTCGGACGCATCTTCCGTAGGGTCACGCAGCCAGGCGCGTGTGAGGTACTCACGATCACCGTCCTTGAACATCCGAAAGAAAACAGCATTGATGTTGATGCCGTGGTAGCCAGCAAGGTACTCCACGATTCGTTCAGTACTGTCATCCAAGGCACTGGCGACAATGATCAGCTCATGCTCGGTGTTCAGCTCATCAAGCATTTCCTTCAAACCGAACCGTTTGCAAAACGCCTGATCCAGGCTCATGCCTTTGTCGCTGGGGCGGTACTTCTCGACGTAGTTACCCCAGATGGACGCGATCTGATCGCTCTGCAGGCCAATGACCCAAGAGCCGTAGTCCAACACCTGGGCTACTACATCGCGCGGAGTCATGTCGCGCTTTAGTTCAATGATTGCCAGGTTTCCGGCCCGGTCAATCGCCAGAAGATCGACATACTTCCCATAGCTGGTCTGGACTTGCCGGCCGATGACCATGAGATGCGGCGCAACCACCGCGATGTTCGCCTCAATCAGGTCTTCTAGCTTCTTTTCGTTAGCCATGGGCTGATGCAAGACAGCTTGCAGCCCGTGATCAACTCGCCAAACACCAAGTTCAACCGGCATTCTCTTCCCTCCCTTTGTTGGCAATTATGGAGGTTTGCTATGGTCAAGTGGAATTGAATTCTGTATCGCGCGGCTGTATGTTTCGGGGCGTGCTTTCGAGTCTGGCGCTGACTCTGTCACAACAGCAGATCTCCATAACGATTTCACTGATTTCTTCCCGAGGAGAACACGGCGATAGTTTGTGGCGCGGCGATAGCCATCAATTGATTCGAGAGAGGTAAGTAGTGAATATGAGTGATTCGACGAAATCAGCGAAGGGGTAAACCACCGTACCGGCGAAACTCGATGGGCCATTGGGCAACTTTGGGTCCATCCTGTGTTTCGCGATGTGCACGACAGTCGCTTCAAACCAAAGGCCGCAGCACCTTCCTAAAAATGTGCTCCGCCTGCTCCCGCCCCCGCGTCGGGTGATTCAACACATCCAGCCAGACCTGAATCACATCGGCCACCATCGCCCCATCCCGTCGTACAGCCCCACGAAACGTCGATTCCGGAAACCTCGCCACCCGCAGCAACACGTGCGGCGCTTCCTTCGGAAACGGCTGGAGGGCATTCCATGGATTGCCTCCCGGAGTCGCCAGGTTGAACCGAGGCATGTGACGAACGCAGATGTACCTGGGAACGCCGCTCACATGTCCCACGCGCAGCCCATCCGCTGCCGCAAACAGCCCCAGGCAGGCATCGCCTTCGACTTTGTTCAAAAGCTCTCGAACACAATCTTCAATTTGAATGTTGGCCAAGAACCGGGCAGGTAGGTCTGCTGTGCCGTACGGCGCGACAGAACTCCAGCGTTCGAACAGCTCCTCTCTCTGCACCAGCGTGAGGAATTCTTGAGACTCCAGCAGGAATCTCTCGCGCCGCAGCTGCTGCAAGAACCTGGAGGCGGTCATTGCGGAAACCTGCGCCGCCCGCGCAAGCTCCACCCCATTGCGGTACTGGCCCCGGGGAGCGTTCAACATCCCCTCTGGTAACTCCGGCGCCAACAAGACCTTCAACATCCACTGGTTCAGATCAGAAAACAGGTTGTCCGTGCGAATCAGCGTGCCCTTGACCTGTCGTGGTCTGAAGGGCGCGGAGACGTTGAGACCCTCTAATCCCTCCCCCAGAAACTCACTCGCTCCCTCTGCAGAGACGAAGCCCACGGCCACCTCCGCCGCAAACTCCTGCGCAAAAGCCATCACATTGGCAACGAGCGCTCTCGGCGCATGGTCCACGTGCACCACGGCCATGGGCATGGATCCACGTGACTGAAGGGCATATGCCCGGGCCTCAAGTACAGCTTGGGACAACAGAGGAATCACCCGGTCGGCTCGCCCCTCTGATGTGGCTTTGAGTACCACCCCGTATCGCTTACCCCGCCGCCGAACGACAAGGTCCAGCCCGGTGCTGCCGGGTTCACTGGCCTGGGCCTTCCAATCTTTGGATTCGAACAGCCCAGCCACGCGCTGCAAGGCTTGCGCGGTTCGTTGGGATGACTTGGGGGTGGGCATGGCGGCAGCGTTAGTAACATGGCCATGTTATCTAACACGCGCGTGGTAGGCAAACACGCGGGGCGAAGTCTTCACACTGGGGCCCAGCCCCAGGGTTGCGAGTGCCGGAGCACGAGACCAGAATGCAGCATGGCCCACCCCAACGACGTACATCCCCCACAAGTTCTGACGGACCTGGTCCAACAGATCGTGATGGAGTCTGGCAATCCTGAAGGCTTCAACGCAGAGGCTTGGCTGCAGGAGTGGCTAGCGACGCCACTTCCCGCCTTCGGAAACCGCCGCCCGTGGGATGTACTGCAAGAACCCGAAGGGCTGGCGTTGATCCAAGCAACGCTCCTGCAAATCCAGAAAGGCAGCTTCGCCTAAATCCTTCGTGGCGGTCCACAGCGCATGCCGCGCAGCTGGACCTCAGGTCTTCGCAGCCTGACGCATCTTCTTCTCGGCCTTGGCTGGCCCCATGTTCACCAGTTCCTCAATCTTCGCCAGCTGTTTGGTCCGGGGCTGGGCCTGCCCCTTCTCCCACCGCGAGTACGTGAGTGGAGAGACGGCCAGCAACGCAGCCATCTGAAGTTGCGTCGCCTCCAGTGCTTGGCGCATCTGGGTCAGCATCTCCGGGGCGAACACGAAATCCTCGCGCTCGGCGCGTTTCGAAACTTTGGGTTGATCAGATGGCGCAGCCATGCCCCCAACCTTGGTCTGGCGCCGAGCCGACTTCAGCTGCGAAGTGAGGCTCTTCACTTCCCGCTTCAGTGCCGCGATCTCGGAACGATGGCTGGTGATCGCCTTGCGCATACCCTGGAGTTCAGGCTTGAGCTCCTTGCGAGCCATGCGAACCACTTCAGCGCGAAAAGCATTGGAAAACGTATTCATACGACCAATGGTAACTTTCGCCGCTTATCGCGCACTTAGGGGCTGGTGCTCAGTGGGTTTTGCACTCCTTCTTCGCCCCCTCAAAAAAACAAAACCGCCAGAGGCCTAAGCCCATGGCGGTTTGTACCAGTGGAGATCGAACGAGCGGTACTTACTTCCCAGCCTTATCCGCCTTGCGCTTGGCTGCCTTGGGGTCCACCACCGCCTTGAACTTCGCACCCGCCACAAACTTCGGCACCGTGCTTGCGGGGATTTTCAGTGCTGCACCGGTGGATGGGTTCTTGCCCGTGCGTGCTGCACGCTTGGCGGACTTGAAGGTACCAAAACCCACCAGCTGCACGGCATCGCCCTTCTTCACTGCTGTTTGGATGGTATCGATCAGCGTTTCCAGCACCGCATTGGCCGCGGTCTTGGAAAGTTCATTCTTGGAAGCCAGGATTTCAACGAGTTCTGCGCGGTTCATGGATGCTCACGTGTAGAGGTTGGAAAGGACTGATTTATAACCCCGCCGCTGACACGGTCCTTGCTGCGACTCAATGTTGCAGTGCACTTCTTGGCAAAAACTCCACTCCCGTGCGCTTCACCAACTCCTGATAACTGATCGGCCGCCCCACCGTCTCGCCCTCACGGTTTTCTTGCCAATGCGCCCAGGCCCGCTGGGTAGTCGCGTCGTACACCAGTTTGTACAGATAGGTTGGCACCTTCACCCCGTTGGCTCCGATACGTGGCCCCGCATCCGTAAACACTGGCCCCGTGATCACAAACACATCCCCCTTGGCCCGCTTCACATAGTGCCGCGTGTCCTGCTCGATCTTGTTCCACGCGCCCCCGTTGTGCTGGGCATTCTGAGGGACCATGTTTGCCAGACTGAAGCTTTGCGCCATGGCCGTTGGCGTTGGCATGTCTCCTGCAGGCGCCATGTGACCCCGGCTGTAGCCTGAGTTCTTGTAGTCCTCCAGCTCCGCCCGTTCGCCACTCGGTAGTCGTGCATCTGCAAAGAAGCGCTTGGCCCGTTTCTCGTCGGCATCCTCGATGAGCTTGCGGTTCAACCGCTGGGCTACGAACACGGGCGTCTTGGTGGTCCCGGAGTGCAGCACTGCAAACGCTTCATAGCAAAGCTCGCGCAACTGCGGCCGGGGTGTGATGGCGGGTGGTGTGCCGTTCGCAAAGAACTGCGGGCATTGCGCAAAGCTGGTGGGCTCGGGCGTGAGCAGCGCCGCACTGTCGAACTGCGGAAACCGCGCCCAGGAAAGATTCGGAAGAGCAGCGCCGGCAAGAGACAGGGCCAGCACAGCTGCCAGACGCACACGGTCTGGCCAAGAGAACAAACGATTCACAGAAGGAGCAATCGGGTCGAACAAAAGGGAGCCCGATTGGAGCACCGTTCACCTCTCGCTTCTGGCCCGAATGCTCGGATCCCGCAGGGTTTTACAGCTGCTAGCACAGATGTGGTCCATAAACAGAAAGGGCTCCCAAAGGGAGCCTGATCTGCCTGCCCGCCCCTGCGGTTCAGTTAACACTCCCCATGGCAGCAGCACCTGCAAATGCAAAGTGCCACCACCATGGGAAGTCCCGCAACTGCTTCAATCCAACTCAAGCAGTTGGTCTACCAATTACATGGCGCTGAATTCGCCGTGGGGGATCTGGCCGGTACGCACGGCTTCGGCAGCCTGGGCGCGCACGGCGGCGCGGTCGGCGTTGGACTTGTAGGTCACGACGCGCGAGCCTGCGGGTTCCATGCTGTGGGTCTTGGCTTCCACTACGGCTTCGGCTTGCACTTCAGCGCGGGTGCGGTTCGTTTCGAACTTCAGGGCGAATTGCGAGCTGTCGGCTTCGTCAGCATGGGCGCCAAAAGAAGCGAAAGCGGCAACAGCAGCGACGGAGAGGAAACGGGCGGTCTTGTTCATGATGAAAATCCTT